>JAYSTY010000144.1:0-8986 GCA_043719385.1 Blastocatellia bacterium
TACGCCCTTACTGCGTGCGAGCTTCTGCATTATAAGCAAAAATAAAGTCAGTGTTCAGAGACTAAGCGGAAGGTTTAGCGTAAAATAACCTCAGCGGCCTTTGTTAACTCATAAATAGACAGCAACTCTTTATCATTCGAGTTGTGCTGGCAAACTTTGCCTGAATAGTAACTACACTTTTGGTCTGACTTGCTCCAGCCAAATCGGAGAGCTATGAAAATATGGATACGATTTTTCTCGTGCTTGTTAATTGCTTGTTTGTGGCTGACGGCACAGGCGCAAAACAAATCTCCACAAAAGCAAAAACAGCCGGATGAAGAAACGCTGCGCATCGAAACTGAACTGGTGCAGATCGAAGTTGTGGTCACTGACAAACAGGGCAAAATTGTCCGTGACCTCAAGCGGGAAGATTTTGAATTAAAAGAAGATGGTAAGCCGCAGGAGATTTCATATTACTCAATTGGTACTTCAACGCGCCCTGCGCAACGGCTCAGTGCCGAAGCAAAACCAAAAAACAAAACCGCGACACCCTCAACTGTTCCCGTCACGACAGTGGAAACCGGACCTGGTCGTAACATGATTTTGGCGATTGATGATGTGCATCTGGCCTTCAGCAATTTGACCTATGCCAAACAGGCACTGCTCAAATTCGTAGACCAGCAAATGACCAGCGGGGATCAGGTGGCATTGATTACCACCAGCGGGCAGCTTGGGCTTTATCAACAATTCACCAGTGACCACGAGGCGTTGAAGCGTGCCATCAATCGCCTGACTTTACGCGAACGCAGCATCGCAACGATTGCGAGTGATATTCCGCGTATTACGCCTTATCAGGCTGAATTAATTGACAGCCGTGACCCTGATGCACTGGCCATCGCAGTCAATGAAATCCTGCGCCAATTTCCCACCACTCCGCGTGCCTCCGCTGTGTCCCAGGCCGAAACCAAAGCGCGGCAAATCGTCGCTGAAAATACGAGCATTACAAAAGCCACACTTTCCACACTGGAAAACATTATTCGTAGCCTGCGCACCTTGCCGGGACGTAAATCACTGGTGCTTGTGTCGGATGGCTTTTTACTGGGCGGCACGAATCAGGGAACGCAGGACGAGATCAGAAGAATCACGGATGCGGCAACCCGCTCCGGCGTGATTATTTATGCCATTGATGCGCGGGGGCTGGTCGCTGCCACCGCCGAATTTGACGCATCACAACCTGGCTTCGGTTTGGAGACTCCGCCCGGAGTGCGCTCAAGAATTGAAAGCGGCGCTATCGAAGCAAACCGCGATGGGCTGAATGCGCTGTCACGCGATACCGGCGGCTTTCCCGTTTTCAATAATAATGATCTGAGCCTCGGTTTCCAAAAAATCCTGGATGATACCGAGCTTTATTACCTGCTCGCTTTTGAACCCATAGTTTCATATCGTGATGGTCGTTTCCGCAAACTTGAAGTCCGTGTAAAAAATCATCCCGAATACAAAATTCGTTCGTCCAAAGGCTACTTCGCGCCGGATGATAAAGCCGTTGCCAAAGCTGCCGACAAAGAGGAAAAGGACAAAATCAAACTTGCGGCAGAGCGCGAAAAAAATCCTGAGAAAGCTGCGAAAAAAGAAACTGCCGCCCAAATGGCTATCGTTCGTGATGTCCTGGGTTCGCTCTTTCCGCTCCGCCAAATTCCGGTTGAGATGTCCGTAGATTTTATTGATAGCGGCAAAGGCGAAGGTTTCGCCGCCATTACGTCCCATCTTGATATTGCGGGCGTGAAGTTTGATGTAGCGAATGATCGTTATAACGCCACGCTGGAAGTGATCGGTGCGATTTACGATGAGAAGGGCAACGTCGCCGATAATTTTAGTGAAAAAATCGGGATGACTTTAAAGCCTGCGACTTATGAGCGTACCAAAAAATCGGGGCTGGTTTATACCCGTCGAGTCAAGCTCAAGCCTGGGTTTTATCAGGTGCGGTTGGCGGTGTTGAAAGAAACACCACGCCAAAATGGCAGCGCCTCGGAGTGGGTGGAAATTTCCGATTTGAGCCGAAAACAACTTGCGCTCAGCAGCATTTTTCTGGCTACGAAACTAGAAACTTTAAATGCTGCGGCAGCGCCAAATGAAAAGCCTGGCAGCGAAAAGAAAATAGCGGAAGAAGAAGAAACCGCCAAACCAACGCAGATTGCGCGGCGTTTCAAACGTGGCTCCAGCTTTGATTTCACGGTCTTCGCTTACAACGCAAAATCCGACGCCAACGGTCAAATTGATTTAGTGCTTCAATCGCAGGTTTTTTCCGGCAACAAAGTAGTTTTTGCTACTCCATTGTCAAAGATGAGTCTGCCGACAGAGGACAAAAGCGGTTTGTTTGTTCCTTACGCTGCCCGTGTATCATTAGAGAGTTTCGAGCCGGGAAAATATGAATTGCGGCTGGTGGTAATTGATCGCGTCACAAAGACCAGCGCCAGGCGAAAAATAAATTTTGTGATTGAATAATTGAAAAGGGAATTTTTTTACAACCATTATTTAGTGCAGAAATAAAAACCTTAGTTATGTTTTCTGACAATTTTTGCAATCGCTCTCACGTCGCTAACCATCTCCCGAAACATGTCAAACAGCAACGCCTGGGGGCCGTCGCACAGGGCGCGTTCAGGATAAGGATGGATGTCAACTAACAAGCCGTCTGCGCCCACGGCAATGCCTGCGCGAGCCATTGGAATCACGGTTTCGCGCGTTCCTGTGCTGTGGCTGGGATCAAGAATAATCGGCAGATGCGAAAGGCGTTGCGCCGCCGGAATAACTGCTAAATCAGGCGTGAAACGCGAATGGCTGCCAAAAGTTCGCACGCCGCGTTCACATAAAATTACCTGATAATTTCCTTCTGCCATGATGTATTCAGCCGCGAGTAAAAATTCTTCCAGCGTCGCCGACATTCCGCGTTTGAGCAGAATCGGTTTACGCGCTTGTCCGGCGCGTTTGAGCAGGCTGAAATTTTGCATGTTGCGCGTCCCGATTTGAATTACATCGGCATATTTTTCGCAAAGATCAAGCGCAGGTTCGTCAATCGCTTCGGTGACTATTTTCAAATCAAACTGCTCACGCACATCAGCCAGTATTTGCAATCCTTCTTCGTGCAGGCCCTGAAAAGCATAAGGTGAAGAGCGTGGCTTGAAGGCTCCGCCACGAAACCATTTGCAACCCATTTCAGCAACGACCTGAGCCGTGAGAAAAGTTTGTTCACGGGACTCGACGGCACAGACTCCGGCAATAATCGCCGGCTCATTACCGCCAATTTCCGCCGCCCCAATTTTGATGATGGTTTTGTCGTGCTTTAAATCACGCCCGACCAGCTTGTAAGGTTTGGTGACGCGGACACATTCAGCGACGCCGCGCATTTCAATGAATGGCGCAGCTTCAACTGCGCCATTATTGCCGGTAATGCCGATGGCAGTGCGACTGGCGCCAGGCATCGGGTGGGCTTTCAGTCCGAGCGCTTCAATGGTGGTGACGACCTGCTGAATATCAGCTTCAGTCGCTTCGGAAGTCATGACGATAAGCATAGAAAAAAGTAGTCCTGATAAATTTGAGCAGGAGGATGATAGCGGTTAGATGACGTTATGCCAAACAAGTGCTTTGGCATAGATGTATTGTTATGTCCGAGGTGCAGAATTTTTCGTTAACTCTGCCGCGAGCTTGATGGCTACAATCATGCTGGCAGGATCAGCTTTGTTTTGGCCTGCAATATCGAAGGCTGTGCCATGATCCACTGAGGTTCTGATGAATGGCAGTCCAAGTGTGACATTGACCGCTTCACCAAAGGCAAAGCATTTGATCGGGATCAGGCCTTGATCGTGGTAACACGATATCACGAGGTCAAATTCTCCCCGAGCTGCACGCACAAAAATCGTATCACCGGAAAATGGCCCGCTGACTTCGATATGATCAATTTCGCGGCAGGCGGTAATTGCCGGTAACATTTCAGTGATTTCTTCCTGTCCAAATAATCCGCCTTCGCCGCCGTGCGGATTGAGCGCGGCGACAGCAATTCTTGGGCGGTCTAAGCCAAATCGAACTAATTCCCGATGAACGAGGCGAATGAGTTTTTCTAACGGCTTTTTTTTGACTTGTTTGATCGCGTCGGAAAGAGAAAGATGCGTAGTGAGTAAAGCTACACGCAGGTTAGGCGCGATGAACGACATCGCAAAATCTTCAACGCCGGTCAGGCTCGCCAGCATTTCAGTGTGACCGGGAAAATTGTAACCACCCAAATGCAAAGCATTTTTATTAAGCGGGGCGGTGGCTATTGCGGCAATTTCTCCCGCCTGGCATAAACGAACGGCAGCTTCGATAAATGCACCTGCCGCACGCCCGGCTTCAGCCTGCTCCTGGCCCATCTCAATTGAGTCGGGCACATTATGCAAATCGTAAATGAGAGGAGAGTCAGATTGAGCCGGAAACGCCTCACCTGCGCTGAGCAATTCAAAATCGCACTGAAGATGGAATCTCTGTGCCCAGTGGGTAAGATATTTTGCGTCTCCGATGAGCACGGGACGACAAACAGATAGCACCTCTTTACTGGTGACAGCTTTGAGTGATATTTCAGGGCCAATGCCTGCCGGATCACCAATCGTAATTCCAATACGAGGGCGCGGCGAAGCTTTTTCATTGCTGTCTGCCAAAGCCATAAACGCTGGAAACGAATTCGCAAAAGACTGGGAATCTACTTTTTGGAAGCTCCGGGGTCTTTATACAAATATTTAATGTTGTGCTTGAGAACCAGTAAATTAGGCCCCTCTGCACGATGCAGCTTGATGCTGTTTTTATCGTACCACTCAATTGAGCCGTTCAATGTCTCACCATCCTGAAGGACAATGACCATTGGGGTATGAGCATCCATTTGCTTCTTATAGTAAAAGCTCTCCGCATTTGTTTGCTCGGGTGGGACTTTTTTCTTCTGGGCAGCCGCCGTTTGTTGCTCGGACTGTCGTGGAGCCTGGTGAATCACGCGTGCAGCCTGCATCTTATGCTCGCGTTCCTTGACTTCGGCTAAGGTTGGTCTAATTAACTTCCTGTTCAATTTTATTTCTCCTTTGGGATGTAGTTTATCCTGGCAAGACAAGGATAAAGAAAATATCAGACTGCTATTAGTGCTTACTAATAGCTCCTGTCGGTTCCAGTTTTGCCATCTAATAGGTTCCGCTTTTTGACGAGTACCAGACTCTGCCTGGTTTTTAATCCAGAAGCATCGCTGTTACGGCAGCGTGAGAGGTAAAGCTAACCGCTTCCTCAAAGGTTACTTCAAGGAATAATTTATGCGAGCATCTGTAAAGGCAATATTATGAGAATCACTTTTGACGCCAAGCCTTACGCCAAAACAATAAAAATAAGACGATACTCTCGTTCAAAAGGTAAGCCAATGCTATACCACCTTAAACACAGAGTGCAAGTTGCAAGCTTCGACCAGGCTTGCAACTGATAATTTCGTGACTGCTGCTTTAGAGTAAGAGTCGTTGGATTTAGTCAGCCTTTTTACGAATGAACGTTGGGACATCGTAATCTTCCTGACGGCTTGATGAAGTTGGATTCGCATTGCCAACTGTACGCGGCGTAGTGGGGGAGGCCGTGTTTTGTCGCACCGGGAAGTTATGAAGATTTTCAGCCGCCTGTGATTTTTCAAAGCCAGTGGCAATGACGGTAATCTTCATTTCATTTTGTAATCTCTCATCCGCTACCGTACCAAAGATAATATTTGCATCAGGGTCCGCCGCATCGTGAATGATGTGCATTGCTTCATCCACTTCGAAGAGCGTCAGATCTGAACCACCAGTAATGTTGACCAGGACGCCTTTCGCCCCTTCAATGGTTGCTTCTTCAAGCAGGGGACTGGAAATAGCGCGTTGCGTTGCCTCCTGGGCCCGATTGTCTCCAACCGAATGTCCCGTTCCCATCAGGGCGATTCCCATTCCCTTCATAATTGACTTCACATCGGCAAAGTCAACGTTGATGAAGCCAGGGACAGTAATCAAATCTGAGATGCCCTGCACAGCCTGGCGCAAAACGTCGTCCGCCATCCGAAATGAATCAGCGAGCGTCATGTTGCGATCAACTGTTTGCTTTAACCGTTCGTTCGGAATCGTGATGAGAGTGTCCACCACTGAACGCAATTCCTGCAAACCTAGATCGGCCTGCTGTAAACGACGGCGACCTTCAAAGGGGAAGGGCTTGGTGACCACGGCGACCGTTAATGCGCCAAGCTCAGCGGCCAGCGAAGCAATAATCGGTGCGGCACCAGTTCCGGTTCCACCGCCCATTCCGACCGTGACAAAAACCATGTCAGCGCCTTCCAGCGCTTCAAGAATTTTGTCAGTGTCTTCCAGCGCCGCATCGCGGCCAATCTCGGGGTTGGCACCGGCGCCAAGTCCTTTGGTCAGCCGGGAGCCGATTTGAAGTTTGATCGGGGCGTGAGAGCGCCTCAATGCCTGTGCGTCAGTGTTTGCAACCAGAAAATCAATGCCTTCAATGCGAGCCTCAATCATGTGGTTGACAGCGTTGCCGCCACCGCCACCAACGCCGATCACCTTGATTCGTGCTCCTGAAGTGGGGGGATCTTCATCAAAACTGATATCTAATCCCTGGCGATCATCTATTGCCATCCTGCGCCTCCTGCTCTTATAGCAAGTCTTTTTGTTAGCATGTGCCTCAAGCTCAAGTTACTTGTTGATTATTTGTTTCTTCTCAAATCTGCCCTTGAGATAATTAAGTACGACCAAAGTCCAATGAAACCGCTCTTCATATCCTGATCGCAAGCACTCGAATCAGAAAGAAATCTTTGTTGCGGCGTAATCATTTTGAAGTCTACAAAGTGAGAATGAGTGGCTGTCAACAGGCCAATCGCATTGCTGAATAAAAAATATCTTGAATGCGTCATCTTGTATGCGATTGCGGATTTTAGCACAACATCTAGATTTGCCAAGTGCCACTTGACCATTCTGCCACCTCTTCGCAACTTTTTTTAATCAAATTCTTAATGAGGCAGTTTTTTGCTGTTTTCGGTAGCAAAAATCGAACCTTAATTAAGCCGCGTTCAAAGATTTAGGAGACTGCCAAACATGCTTTTCACTTTCGCAGCCATTGATCCCGAGACAACTTTTCCCCGCCCTGCCCGTGCCTGATTTACTTGTCCACCACGACGTAATCCATAAAGCGCCAGGCCAACTGCTGTGGCGTAACCGGGCGTTGAGATTTCCTCGACCGGGCCGCCAACGTCATAAGCTCCGGCAATTCTGACGGGAGCATCAAAAATTTGTTCAGCTACTTCAACCATGCCAGTTAATAGCGACCCACCACCAGTTAGTACAATTCCACTGGATAATTGACGATCAAAACCTGAAGCACGAATTTCATCCTGGATTTGTGTCAATAATTCTTCTGCGCGAGGCTCAAGTATTCCGCACAGAATATCACGCGAGAGAGAACGCGGCTCCCGCCCACCAACGCTTGGAACTTCGATCATCTGGGCAGCGCTTTGTTGATTTAACAAGGGACGATAGGTGCAACCGTATTCACGTTTAATACGTTCAGCTTCGGGAATAGGCGTCCGTAAACCGAAAGCAATATCGTTTGTAAAATGATTTCCACCAATGGGAAAAACCGCTGTATGCCAGACCGAACCACGTTGATATATTGCCAGATTAGTCGTTTCTCCACCAATGTCAACCAGTGCTGTACCAAATTCTCGATCTTCGTCATTTAAGATTGCTTCGCCAGCGGCCAGAGGGGCTAATAACATATCCGCGACCATCATTCCGGCGCGGTTCACGCTGGTGACAATATTTTGTTTGGCGGCAATGGGGCTGGTAATAATGCGCACTGAAACCGCGAGCCGGGAACCCAGCATGCCCAGCGGATCGCCAATGCCGTCCTGATCGTCAACGGTATATTCCTGGGGCAGCACATCCGCAATTTCACGCCCTGAGGGAATTGAAACCGCGCACGCGCCATCTATGACACGTTGAATATCTTCCCGCGTGATTTCACGGTGACGCGAGGACACCGCAATCACGCCCTGACTGTTGTAGCCTTTGATATGCGAACCGCCCAGCGCGACATGCGCTTCTTCCGCATGCAAACCGGACATTCGTTCGGCAATTTCAATCGCGCGTTTGATCGCTTCGACTGCCGCATCAGGATTGACGATCACGCCCTTACGCAATCCTTTTGATTCTGCTTCGCCGATGCCGACAACTTCCAGCCTGCCGTCCAACGGCTCTGCGATCACGGCTCGCACGTTAGTTGTTCCAATGTCTAATCCGACAATGTGGTCTGAGATTTTTCTTGCCATAATAATTAACCTCTTGCGGTAGTTTTTTTACTGGTGATCAATGGCCAACTTTTTTCGCCAATCACGAACTATTTTTTACCAGCCACCTTTTTTATCATTCGAATCCAACCACTACATGATCTGGATGCATGACGTTAAGATAAGCAATCCGATTGCCACTGACTAATTTTTCGGCATCGGAAACTTTGAGCAAGCCAAGCGCGGAAAGGTCTTTGCGTTCGATTGCCTCCAGCACCTTAATTGCTTTTTCCAGGCGCACCCGAAAATCTGTTCCGCCCAGCATGACATTCACGTGGCGTTTCAGCAGATGCAATCTGACTGCCTGCAAATCGTTGAGTTTTATTTCATCAATTTCTTCAGAAAGCTTCACGCTGCTTTGATCCAGTTCGGTCAGTAGTTTTTGATAAGCTTCCATGCGCTGCCGATTAAGGACTTTGATTTCATCCGCCGTGCCCTCTTCAAGTCCGCTGATAATCGGAGGAATCTGGTCAGCCTTATTCATGGAAAGCTCGCCCAGGCTGCGACCCTCACGATCAACCCAGACAACTGCGCCATTCGGTGTACGCCAGGGGGCAACAGGGCGACGTTCCTGAATCGTGACACGTAAAGCATCAGGCAGAACGCGCGCAACTTCGGCATCCTGCACCCAGGGATTTTTTT
>JAYSTY010000145.1:0-3667 GCA_043719385.1 Blastocatellia bacterium
GCGCATACGTGGATCAATTGGCGTATTTATCTGAATGATTTTGCGCAGAAGTTATTTCGATAAATGGAGCCTATTTGATGAATGATTTCACTGCTTCGCGCCGCACATTTTTGCTTGGTTCAATGGGGATCGCGGCGACTGCGCTTGCCACTCCGCAAACCATCACCGCTGGACAAATTCTTGATCGCATCAAAGCCCAGGTCGGCATTCCGTGGCGTGCGCAAACCGTAGACAACATCATTGCTGGCACGGCGGAAACGCAAGTAAAGGGAATTGCCACAACAATGATGGCGACGCTGGATGTAGTGCAACGCGCAGCAGCGGCGGGCAAGAACATGATCATCACGCATGAGTCTACGTTTTTCTCGCATCAGGATAAACTGGATCAAATTCAACAAGACTCGACGTATCTGCATAAACTTGAATTCCTCAACAAAAACAACATGGTCGTGTTTCACTTTCACGATCATTGGCACGGACGCAAACCGGACGGTATCGCTACGGGGATGATGCGGGAATTGGCTTGGGAGAAATTCGCTGATCCCAACAATCCGAAAAGTTTTACGTTTCCCGCGACGCCGCTTTCACGCTTCGCCAGAGAGTTGGAAACGAAATTAAAAATCCGCACGATGCGCGTCATCGGCGATCCAAACTTGTCCGTCAAAAATGTGCTGGCAAGTTGGGGCAATTGCAGCCTGATGCCAGGCATTCCGTTTCTGGCAAAACCAGAAATTGATGTTTTGATTGTCGGGGAGACGCACGAATGGGAACTGGTCGAATATGTGCAGGATCAAATTGCTTCGGGCAAAAAGAAAGCGCTGATCGTACTGGGTCACGTTGTCTCAGAGCAAGCCGGAATGAAGTATTGCGCCGAATGGCTGAAGGGATTTGTGAAGGAAGTCCCGATTGAATTCATCGCAGCGGCAGAACCCTTCTGGCGTCCAAATAATCCCGTCCGATAAATTCGTGCTACCATCCCGTTGTGGCACGAGCAGCCGCAAAAATATTTTATGGAGTTCAATTCGATGTTGTTCAGATTAAGCCTTGTTGTGTTGTTGTGTTGTGTTGCGACGATTTTATTGGCGCAGGAACATAAGCCTGAAAATGATAAAAATCCATTTGCGGGAAAACCTGAAGCAGTGACCGCCGGAGCGAAGCTCTATGAACAGGCTTGCCAAACGTGTCACGGCGGCGAAGGGCGCGGCGGAGATCGAGGCCCCATGCTGGCAGGCGCGACCTTCAAGCACGGCAAATTGGACGGCGAAATTTTCCTGAATATTCGCAACGGAATTCTTGGTACGCAGATGCCCGGCTTCAAGCGATTGTCCAGCGATCAGGTTTGGCAAGTTGTGTCATACGTCCTCAGCCTCAACGCTGTCGCAATGAATACAAACGAAAAAACGCTCGGCAATATTGCGTCAGGAGAATCAATATTTTTCGGCAAAGCGAATTGCGCTACGTGCCACGAAATCAGCGCACGCGGATCGAATGTCGGTCCTGATTTATCGAACGCCGGACGCTTTGCCGCCGATCTGTTGCAGCAAAAAATTCTTGATCCAACCACCAACATGAATCCGACGGAACGTCGTCGCCGTCGCAGTGGTGGTGGCTCGCGCATTGCGATTGTCACTACGAAGGCGGGGCAGAAAGTGCGCGGTCTCGTACGCAACGAAGACACGTACACAATGTTACTGACCGATGTGACAGGCAAGCTGCATCGCTTTGAAAAAAATAATGTTGAAGTCACTTACGAAATGGGTTCGCTGATGCCGACCGATTACGGCAAGCAACTTTCCGACGGTGAAATTCAAAATCTTGTCGCGTATCTGAAGACCTGCAACGGACGCGATTTTGCACAAACGAGTAATGCTGAAATTCTTGGCGGACTCAGCTTTGATCGCATTCGCAATTCTTCAGCCGAGCCAAACAATTGGCTGACCTATTGGGGCGATTATTCAGGCAAGCATTTTTCTGCACTCAAGGAAATCAACACGATGAACGTCAGCCAATTGCAGGCGCGTTGGGCAGTACAAATGCCAGGTGATTCAATGCTCGAAGCGACGCCTTTGGTTATTGACGGCGTGATGTACACGAGCGGAATGCCGGGACAGGTTTTCGCGCTCGACGCCAAATCCGGTCTGCAAATTTGGAAGTACGAACGCAAGCAAAAAGTCGTGAATCCGTACGAATCCAACCGCTTCAATCGTGGTGTAGCGGTGCTCGGCAATCGCGTATTCTTCGGCACTCTCGACGCCGCGCTGATTGCGCTCGACGCACGAACAGGACAACCGCTGTGGGAAGTCCAGGTCGCTGACACGATGGAAGGTTACAGCATCACGTCGCCGCCGCTGGTCGTCAAAGACAAAATCATCGTCGGCGTAGCGGGTGGCGAATACGGCATTCGCGGATTTCTTGACGCCTACGACGCGAAGACGGGCAAGCGATTATGGCGTTTTAATTCAACACCGGGGAAAGGTGAATTTGGCAATGAAACATGGAAGGGCGATACGTGGAAATTAGGCGGCGGAGCGACGTGGTTGACGGGCAGCTACGATCCTGAACTCGATACAGTGTATTGGACGTTTGGCAATCCCGGCCCCGACATGGACGCCGAAATTCGCAAGGGCGATAACTTGTTCACCTGCTCCGTGCTGGCGCTTGATCCAACGACAGGTACGCGCAAATGGCATTATCAATTTACTCCGAATGACGATCACGATTGGGATGCCAATCAGGATGTCATTCTGGTAGATCGCGTGTGGGAAGGTCAGCCGCGCAAGCTGTTAATACAAGCCAATCGCAACGGATTTCTTTACGTGCTGGATCGCACGAATGGAAAATTTTTAATGGGCAAACCGTACGTCAAGCAAACCTGGAATGCAGGATTTGACGAAAAGGGAAGACCGAAATTTTTGCCGAAATCTAACGCTTCTTTAGAAGGCAACGAAGTCTTTCCGTCATTGGTGGGCGGCACAAATTGGCAATCACCTTCGTTTGATTCCTCAACAAATTTACTTTACTTAACCTTCGCCGAATCTGGCAATCGTTTTGTGCGTGCAGAGATGGCGTATGAGCCGGGCAAAGGATATTGGGGCGGACGCACGTTACCCGCGAGCGGCGAGAGCTACGCCGGAATTCGCGCCATTGATACGACGACAGGCGAGCGCAAATGGGAACATAAAATTTCGCAGGGATCGTTAGCCGCAGGCGTGATGGCAAGTGCGGGCGGCGTAGTCTTCGCCGCCACCCGCGAAGGAAATTTCATCGCCCTCGACGCCAAAACAGGGAAGTCACTCTGGCGCTTCCAAACCGGCGGCACGATAGCCTCTGCGCCAATCAGCTACGCCGTAGACGGCAAACAATTCATCGCCGTGGCAGCGGCTGGCGTGATGTATAGTTTTGCTTTGCCGGAGATACGCGAATAACTGTACGCGAGCGTGAGCGATTGAAACCGTGCAGCGGAGAGACTTTGCATTGTAAAGCGCACTCGCTCACGCTCGCGTACTGTTTCGCAAAGCTACAAAATATGAAGAAGAAAGTTATTTCAAAGAAATCGCAAACTGATTGGGCGCGACTGGAAAACATGAAAGACGCGGACATTGCTTTGTCCGACAGTCATGAATTAACTCCCGAAATATTTGCACGTGCAATAGTGCGGCGTGGTTTG
>JAYSTY010000146.1:0-3665 GCA_043719385.1 Blastocatellia bacterium
AGTTGTTCTCTCCCCATAAGTTTTTCGTAAACAGATTTGTCAATATCAATCACTGGAGGCCTCTATGATTTATAGTCGCATCAAGCAAAGTTGCCTGTCTTTTCTTTTGGTTATCTGCTGCGCATCTTCACTCGTTACTTTTGCGCAAACTACTTCAACAACAATTCTTGGCACAGTGGCTGACGCCCAGGGCGCAGTTTTGCCTAATGCGAAAATCACCGCCACCAACACGCAAACCGGACAGAAGCGCGACGCGACGACTTCATCAACAGGCGATTTTAGTTTTCCGCTGCTTGATGTTGGTGTTTACGACATCGTAGTCGAAGCGTCAGGATTTAAGCAGGAAGTGCGGCGCGGGATTATTTTGCAGATTAACGAAAAAGTAAGAGTTGATTTTGGCTTGCAGGTTGGGGCGACGACGGAACGTATCGAAGTTACTGCCGAAGGGACGATCCTGAAAACTGATGACGCGACGCTCGGGCAAACGATTGAGCAACGCCGCGTCGAAGAATTGCCGCTCAACAATCGCAATCTCGGAGCGCTGGCGATTTTGCAACCTGGCGTGCAATATGGTCCGCGTTCCGGCACGGATGGGCAGGGCTTCGGGCAGCGCCAGGGGGCCAACGGCGTACCGATTCCCGGCGTTGGTTTGGCGTTTGTGGCGAATGGTCAGCGTGAGACCAATCAACACGCAACGCTGGACGGCGTAGTCGCCACCGAAGCGCGTGTGAATACAATTCCGTTCAGTCCTTCAGTCGAAGCGGTGCAGGAATTCAAAGTGTTAGCGGGCAGTTATTCGGCGGAATACGGATTCAACGCCGGAGCGCAAACCATCATCGTGACTAAATCAGGCACGAATATTTTTCACGGCTCGTTATTTGAATTCGTGCGCAACGATGTGTTTGATGCAGAGAATTTCTTCCAGAACTATTTCAATACAACGGGGACGCGCATCAAGAAAGATTCGCTCAGACAAAATAATTTCGGCGGCGTATTTTCCGGCCCCGTGATAATTCCGAAATTGTATGACGGACACAACAAAACATTTTTCATGACAAATTATGAACGGCGTCTGCGGCGTCAGGGAGGGCTGGCGCAATCCGCCAATCATCCGACTACGGCGTTTCGCAATGGTGATTTTAGTTCACTGCTCGCGCTGCCGACACCGATCAAAATTGTAGACCCGATCACGGGCGTAGAATTTGCCGGAAACATTATTCCCGCGAATCGCATTTCAAATTCTGCCAAAGAATTTATGAAGTTTTGGCCAGAGCCGCAGCGCGTCAATGCCAATCCGTTGACTGGTTTCAACTACACCGGATCGGAGCGTCGCACGCTTGACGATGAACAACTCTTTGCGCGCATAGATCACAATTTTTCTGAGAAGGACAAAATCTTCGGACGTTATGCGTTTAATGATGTCGTGTATAACGTGACGCCGGGCGACAATCCAAATTTCAAATACTTCGTTGCCGGACGAAATCAAAATATCGCCACCGGATGGATTCATATCTTATCGCCAAGTCTCATCAATGAATTACGCTATGGATACAATCGCTCCGTAGACAACACTTTGAATGAACGTGCGAATACGAGCTTTGATTTGGAGGCACTCGGCCTGACCGGGTTCCGCGTCGTCAACGACGGCAACCGCAAATTCACGCCGCGCGAAACAGGCGTGCCGACGATTGCGGTCAATGGATTTTCGACGCTGTCAGAGCAGGACGGCGGCAACGGATTCGACTTCAACAACCTGCATCAAATCAACGACAATGTAACGTGGAGTCGCGGCGCACACAGTATCAAATTTGGCTTCGATTTTCGCAACGTTCGACTATTTCGTGGCGCAGCAAATACGCCACGCGGAAATTTAAATTTCAACGGCGACATTGCGGGTACGGGCTTCGCTGCGTTCCTGCTCGGCTATCCAAGTGCGACCGGAACACCCGAAGGTTTGCCGTTAACTGAAACGCGTCAAAATCGTGTCGCGGGATACATCACGGATGACTGGAAAGCTTCACGCAAACTGACGCTCAACATCGGAATGCGCTGGGAATACAACACCGCCGCCGTTGACATCAAAGGCTTGTGGCGCAGCCTGAGCCTGACCGAACGCACGAATGGATTGCCCACAGTCATCCCGAATATCGGCACGGAATACGCGTTTTATAAGCCCAGCAAAAAGCAATTTTTACCGCGCCTCGGCATCGCCTATCGTCCGTCAGATAATTGGGTTTTGCGCGGAGGATTCGGAATTTATTACAACGTGCATCAGTTGAATAACTACACGATTTTGAATTTGAATCCGCCGAAATCCGGTACAGCGAATTTTGCGAATTCAGCAACTGGCGGAAAAATTACCAACGCCACGACGCAACCAATTCTGACTTTCGCTGCGCCCTTTGGCGTCGTCAGTCAGACCAGCGCAACTGGCATCAATTCGCTTGATCCGCTCAACAACCAACCATACGTCGCGCAATGGAGTTTGGATGTGCAACGTCGCTTGCCGTTCGATACCGTGTTGACAGTTGGCTACGTCGGCAACAAAGGAACGCATCTGGATCAAACGATAGAATTGAATGCGCCCACGCCTTCGATTTTAGCCAACCCTGGCGGACGGCGCCCGATCCCGTCATTTGCTGATGGGGTAGGCGGTCCGACGCGTCCATTGAATCGTTTGCGTTGGCTGAGTTCGGACGGCAATTCGTGGTATCACGCGTTGCAGGTCAATGCGCAGAAACGCTTCAGCGCAGGCTTTTCGATGAACCTTTCGTACACATGGGGACGCGCGATGGGCGAAGGTTACGGACGCAACGAAGCCGGTGGCGCGATTCCGAATTCCTATCAAAATCCTAAGGATCGCGCATCAGAAAAAACGCGTTACGGTTTTGACTTTCAGCACAGTTTTGTATTCAGTACGCTCTATGAATTGCCGACAATTTCGGCTTTCAAAGACAATGCCGGAAAGCATATTTTCGGTGGCTGGCAAGTGAATAGCATTATGGTCTTTCGGACAGGATTGCCTTTTTCAGTAACGCAAGGCAACACCATCAATACGATTGAAGGTCACGTCCGACCTGATTTAATTGGGAATCCAAAACTCGACAATCCTACGGTAGACAAATGGTACAACCCTGATGCGTATCGTGTCGTGACGTGTGCGCAACCAGGCGGAACCGATGCGGCGGGCGTGGCGCGTAATCAATATCTATCGCAGTTTTGTCATTATGGCAGCGCGGGACACGCCGTGCTGGAAGGTCCCGGATTTAAGAATGTAGATTTTTCCTTGCTGAAAAATATTTCATTCAAAGAAAAAATGAAGCTGCAATTCCGCACGGAAATTTTCAATATCTTCAATACTCCGCAATTTGGAATTCCGACCAATGCTTTGAATGGCGCGCCAGCATTTTTGCCCGCCGCCGCGAGTGGCGCGTTCCCAACGCAAATCACCGCTTCGCGTGGGCCGGGAGCGATTACCAGTCTGGTAGCACCAATGCGGCAAATGCAGTTTGGATTGAAATTATTATTTTGAGCACAGGCGTCAAGAGTCCAAGCTTTAGCTTGTTTCTAGTCTGAAAAATCAACCTAAAGGTTGTACGCTTGACGCCTGTATTCACAGGATAAAAATTTCTTACTCGCTCCCTAACAAAATTTATTCAGGAGAA
>JAYSTY010000147.1:0-1491 GCA_043719385.1 Blastocatellia bacterium
GTTTTTTCAAGAACCAACGATTGTATTGGCAAACCAACTTCTGGGCTGCCAGCTCGTGCACCAAGTGGGGTCCCAGATCGCGGCTGGAATTATCGTCGAAACCGAGGCTTACTTATGGACGGAAGACCCCGCTTCCCATGCCGCCAAGGGGGAAACAAAACGGAACCGCGTTATGTTCGGAGCCCCGGGTTGCTTATACATCTGTCCAAAAGCTTATCTATGGATAGAATGCCTGTAGTTGCGGAGAACAATTCCCCCGAATAATTCCCCAAAATTGCGGCACTCTTTTCCCAGCAGGCCTTTGAGCGTTTTGTGTGGTGAAAATAATGCGGCAAAGTCTCTCAAGAAGTCTTAAGGTTTAGATAAAATCGTTTTGAGATTTTCTTCAAAGAATTATGAAAGAGGCTAAGCCCCGTCAGAACAGCCACTTATACGAATTTGGTTCCTTTGTTTTAGTCACAGAGGAGCAGGTTTTGTTACGTGATGGCGAACCTGTACAGTTAACCCCAAAAGCTTTTGAGACATTATTAGCCTTAGTCGAAAACAGCGGACACGTGATGACTAAGGATGAATTGATGGAGCGCGTGTGGCCTGACACGATAGTGGAAGAGTCAAATCTGGCACAAAATATTTCAACTTTACGGAAAGCGCTGGGCGACGAAGGACAACAATTCATTCAAACCCTGCCCAAGCGGGGCTATCGCTTTGCGATGCCAATCACGATTTCAAGCCGAGAAATATTAATTGCCGAACCGGAACAGAACGAGTATCAGAAACTTCTTCCGTCAGAATCAGGCGCAATTACTAAGCCTGAAAAAAAGCGCCTGTTACCATATCAACTAACGGTAGCGCTGGTTTTTGTCATTGCGCCACTCGCAATGGCGTATTTTATTTTTTTTCGGCAACCGCTCAAACCCGTTCCCAAACTTGATAAACCGCGCACCCTGGCCGTCCTGCCCTTTCGTAACCTGAAACAGGAAAGCGAAACAGAGTTTCTGAGCTTTTCGCTGGCCGATGCAATTATTACCAGGCTGGGTTACGTCAATGCTCTGAATGTTCGCCCTTCATCGTACGTTGACAAGTATCGTAATCAGGATATTGATCCCAAAAAAGTAGCGATTGATTTGAATATCAATACGTTGCTCACTGGAACATATATCAAGGAAGGCAACGACCTGCGAATCACGGCACAACTGGTTGATGTCATCACCAACGAAATTTTGTGGAAAGATGCGCTTGATCTGAAATATGAAAACCTGATTTCCGTGCAGGATCGGGTCACGCAACAGGTCATTCGAGGTTTACAATTAAATCTCACTTCCGCCGAAACTGATCGGCTCAAGCGCGATGAGCCAAAAAAACCTTTGGCGTATGAGTATTACCTGCGCGGTGTGGACTTATACGCCACCAATGAATTCAAACTCGCGCTGCAAATGCTGGAACAATCGGTTCGGCTGGAGCCTGATTACGCGCTGGCCTGGGCGCATCTGG
>JAYSTY010000148.1:0-8948 GCA_043719385.1 Blastocatellia bacterium
GGGTCGTGGAATATCCAGGCCGGTGGGTTCGAGCAGGGCGTTTTCCAGATCAAATTCTTTGCGGTTCATCGCGCCGACGTTGTAACGACCTTCGCGGTCAAATGACACGCCAAGCTGCCCTTCCATCATTTTTTCATCGGCAAAAGCGAGCAGCATGCGCTGGCTGTGAAAAGCGTGTGACCACGCGCTCATCGCATCCATAAAGTAATTTTCCGTGTCGTCTTTTCCCCCTTTGCTTGCGCCTTTGTTCATCATTATGCGAGCTTCGTCAAACGCGGCGTCAAGGCTGTAAGTTGAGAAAAAAGCCAACCGCTCCGGCGCAATGCTGGCAGGGCGAATGAAGTCACGGGCTAAGGCAAATTTTTCTTTGGCCTCAAGTAATTTAAAGGTTTCGAGACTGTCCGCCACGATGAAATACTGGTCGGTCGCCAGCGCATAAAAATCATCAGCGTCGTCCCCAAGTTTGAAGACTGGCGAGGCCATCATCGTCACATTTGGTACACGTTTAAGAACCAGCGAAGCCAGTCCCGAACGAACCATTTTTGCCAGCGCATCATCTTTCAGTTTGAAGGCCATCACCATTGACGGCATCCGCGCTTCGCCTTTGAAAATTTTCGAGATGTTCAGGAGTGCAAACGAGATTTCCCCCTGGAGATGAGGCACAAGGAGCTTTTCCAAGTCAGCGATTTTGTCGCCAGCTTTTGTCTCTTTCTTTTTTTCTTCCTTCCCCGACGCCTTTTTCGCCTGTGCTAATTCGGCATCCCATTTTTTCTCATACTCCACAAACTTTGCCGGATCAATGATTGTCGCAGCATAAAAGAGCGTATTTTTAGGCAATAAATCACGGGGCGCAGCCAAATCTGTCGCCTTGAAGGGGCGCAAAACTTTGATTAAATCTGCCTCGCCGGAAGGCAGGTGAAAAACTGATTCCCAGGAATTTTGTGAAAGCCGCATCGCTCCGGTTTCGGCTCCGAGCGCCTTTACAAAACCATCTATGATAAAACTCTCGACGGGGTCTTTTTCCATGGCGTCTTTAGTTACTTTGCCAATTTCAGCAAAGAAACTTCCTGCCAATTTGTCGAACTGGCTGAAGTAAACAAGATCGCCGGATTCTGCCTTGATGCGGTCATAAGATTTATTACTGGCGATGGTCGGCTTATCCGTGTTGAGTGCTTCGATAAGGGATTCACGCGATGGCGCAACCACCGCGTTGTCACCCAGATACGCGACATAAATCGTTTCCTGACTGGTCAAATCAATGCCGACGTAACGAAGTTTTTCAAACACTGTCACTGGCACAGCACCAATTTTTTCCTGACGGATATAGCTCGACGATGCAAGGCTGTAAGGCGCAGTCGAGGGTTTTCCTGAACGGGTTCCCACAAAATCACCGACCGAAGCTGGCGTATAAAAAATTAATGGTATTACCGCTGGTGTGATCGAAGCAAATCGCGCTCCGGCAGAAACAACCGGCACAAATGTATCAAAGCTACCAAAATCAGTTTGGTACATCGTTAGGGTGCGCTCAAATCGCACGCGGTCTGTGACCCGAACTATCACCGCGCTGTTGGCAATCGTGCTCAGGTTTCCTTTGTCAGTCGCGGAAGGCCAGGCCGCCATGGAAATCGGAGCCTGTAAATCCAGGCCAAGCGTACTGGTTGCGCTGCCAGTAGCTTCCAAATTCATTTTGTTTGCCAATTGCGCTTTGAGCGAATTCAGCATCAGGGCCAGCGTCATTTGATCGCGCACCGTTCCCATTTGAATGCCCGCCAGTGCCGCATCAAGTTTATTAATTGTTTGCTCAAAATTTGGTGCTTGCAAATACAGCGTTGCGTTGGCGGGGAAAATTGTTTCGCCTGTCGTTGGAGAGTTTTTCAGCTTTGCCAAATCCAGGTTAAGTGGGGCAGGATTTTCTGCGAGTTGCTTCAACGTAATTTTTGCCCATTGATTGAGGCGCTCACTTTTCTTTGTTTCGTCGAGAATGGTCTGGCGTGCGGCTTCGTCTTTGGCGCTCGCCCAATCAGCCCGGAATTTGATTTTGCTGACGGCATCTTCAAGCTCGCTGGTCAGGCTCCATAATTTCACCATCTCGGACTCAGTTTTGAATAATTCCGGCGGCGTTGATGCAGGCGACGAATAATTATCAAAAGTACGGATAGCAGGCGGAACTCCGACAACTCCGCCGGGGACTCCACGGATAATTTCGCGGGGAATATTTTTGCCGGATTTTATTTTTGGCGGCGGCGTGGGCATTGGCGGTGGTGGCAGCGGTGGCGGTGGATATTTAGTCGAACCCCCTGCCCTGATTGTCATGACACCTTTTGATACCAGCAATTTGTCATAGCGTGAACGCAATAATTTCCGACGTTCCTCAAGCTGCGTTGCCAGCGCCAACGGAGCCAATTCACCAAGCGCATGCACCGCCCATAACTCCGCCTTCGTGCCAATCATTTTCGTCAGTTCCGGCACATCTTCAACCGGATGCCGCCGGCGAATTGCCTCCATCGTGAAGCTGGTCACGCTGACATCATCAGTGGTAAATAATTTTGCGTAAGGTAATTGCAAACCTTTGAGTGGTAAAACCAGCGCCATTTGCAAGCCGTTAATTTGAAATTTGGCTTCCTTACCTTTAAGCAGTTCCTCTGCCAGTTCACGCGCCGCATCATCGCCCATCATCGCCGCCACGCGGAGCAATGCGCCGTTGGCCTCGACCAGTTTTGGCAGATTATTTTTGAGAGCAGAAATTGCCGATGCGCCACGCTCTGCCAAAGCTTTTGCCGCGCTGTTACTACAAAAAATATCCTTGTCAGTCAGCGCCCAAACCAGCGCGTCGTGACAGCGTGCATCAGCACATTTACCTAACGCCGTGATCGCCGCGCCACGCACATTCGGATCATAATCAGTCAGCATTTCCAGCGCGATTTCAGGCGCTTTGATTGCCAGGTTAGTAATTTTCCTGATTGCCTCAGCCGTATTTTCTCTGGCAGCCCTGAGCGCTTCGCTAATTTTCGCAGCCTCGCCATCGTGTTCTGAATTTTTTCCTGGCGCAAATTTGGCCCGTAACGTTTCAAATTCTTCGTCCCAATGTCCGGCGGTATTGAATCGAACCGACATCATCAGTCGTTTGAAATTGGGTTCCAGCTTTTCTTTGTTATCAGGAATTGAGGTAAAAATAAAAGCGTAGCCGGTGGGGCCAACCTGCGTCACCCAATATGTTTGAAAAACTGGTTTGCCAGGTTCGGCCTCTATTTCAAGGCTGATTTCGCGCCCTTCAACTCCACCGATCAGCACACGCCTGACCGCCACTGTCTCCAGGGTTATTGGCTGTTTGCGCAATTGCTGCAATAAAGCAGTGGTGTAATTCGCTACGCCGTAGCCTTCGGCAAGCGCTTCCGTGATAACCAGCACATGCTTTTCTTTTTCTGCCGGCCCGAAAGAAACGGTCGTTTCAGAGTTGACGGTTTCTTTCCATTGCACCGGATGCCAGAGCGAATAGCCTTTGGTCACAAAGCGTGTGAATTCACCTGGTGGTAAACTGTAATTTTCCCACTGTGCGGCGCGTGTATTGTGGCTTTCGCTTTGTGCTAATGTTTGCGCTGAATTGATGCAGAGAACCAAAATTAGCGCGACAAAGAGACGTTTGATAATCATAGACTGCCCCGAAGTTGAAATACGAAAATGATTGGCTAAGAACCTGACGCAAAAATCTGAACTCATTCAGGTAAGCGTAATTTACTATTCTCAACCGGACAGGACAAGAAATATTTTTGGTGGTACTAATAATGGGGATAGGCAACCGACAAAAGCAGCGCCCAAACAAATCCCTTGCATCACATCAACGAAAGTCTTAATCTGAGACATACCTCTTTACTTCTCAGCTCGCTAAGAGAAAACCACGAATAATGAAAATTAAGATTTGTTATCACGGAAATTGTTTTGATGGAGTTTCTTCTGCTGCCGTTTTTGGGCGCTTCTATCGTGAAAAAATTAATCCCGCCTGGGAGCAGGCTTTTCAACCGATGATGCACCGTGCCGGGGCTTTGTTTGACGAAGACGAATTTGATGGCGACGAAAATGCTATCGTAGATTTTAAGTACAGCGCTTCGGAAAAATTGACGTGGTGGTTCGATCATCACAAAAGCGCTTTCCTGACACCGGAAGACGAAGCACATTTTCGCGCTTACACCGGAGGCAAAAAATTTCTCGACGCCGATTACAAATCCTGCACAAAATTCATTGCTGACACGGCGGAGAAAGCTTTCGGTTTTGATCCTGCACCGATGAGCGAATTAATTCAGTGGGCCAATGTGATTGACGCCGCAGCCTATAAAAATGCCGCCGAGCCGGTGGAAATGGAAGCGCCGGCCTTTAAATTAGCTTTAGTTATTGAATGTGACCGCGATCAGCAGTTGGCAAACCGCATCATTCTCGATTTGCAAACGCGTTCGATGAGCGAAGTCGCCGCTTCATCCTATGTTGCCGAACGGATTGATCCTTTGTATCAAAGACATTTGCAGGCGATTGAGATCATCAAAGGTGAAGCGAAATTGCGCGGCCCGGTCGTGAATTTCGACATCAGCGCTTACGGCAATATGGAAGGTTACAGCAAATTTATTCCATACTATTTACAACCCGCTGCAACCTATTGTGTCGGCGTTAGCTTGTCGCCTTTCCGTTCCAAGATTTCTGTTGGCTCGAATCCCTGGGCCCCTAAACCACGCACCCACGATCTGGCAAAAATTTGTGAGCGTTACGGAGGCGGAGGCCACGCCGTCGTCGCCGCAATTTCACTAGCTCCCGAAAGCATTGATGACGCTCGCAAAATTGCTGAAGACATTGTGCAGGAATTGCAAAGTTAATGGCCTGAAAATTGTGAAGAGAATTTATGAGCAAAGAAAAAAAAACAAAGCTTCCACCTATTAAAGAAATCACACCGGAAACACAACTGGTGATTCGTCCGACCCCAAAAGACGAAATGAATTTGTATCCGCTTGATACGTTCGCTTACGAATATCCAGGCAAGCGCATCGAAATCAATTTTTCTTCGGCGGAGTTCACGGCAATTTGCCCGTTCTCAGATTTTCCCGATTTTGCTACGCTCAACATTATGTATGTTCCCAACAAGCGTTGTATCGAATTGAAATCGCTCAAGCTGTACATCAATTCTTTCCGCGCCGTGAAGATTTTCCACGAACACGTGGTCAATCAAATCCGTGATGATTTTGTCAAAGCTTGTGACCCGCTGGAATTCCAGCTCGAAGGCGATTTCAATGTCCGTGGGAATATCAAAACTGTCGTGCGTGCGAGTTATAGCAAAAAGAAAAAGTGAGTGAACTTCACGCCGGATGATTTCGTAAAGCGCAATTTGGAGATTCAATTATGTATTGCCCAAAATGCTCAAGCCTCGCCACCGAAGGTCAACGATTCTGCCGTCAATGCGGAACCAACCTCGGAATCATTGTGGATGCAATGGATGGCAAACGCGGCCCCATGGATTTTGAGAAGTTGAAGGTTGATTTAAAAGACCTCGGCAGCAGCCTCCGCACTGGCTTTGAGCATGCCCAGCAGGAAATCAAAAAACAGCAGAGGATGGGCCGTCACCAAAAACGCGCTGCAATGCACAAGTGGCGGTCGGTAGCACAAGCGGCGACCGAAGCAACACCGGAAAATAATTGTGCGGTTGCGGCTGCGCCGGAAATACAACCATTCGCCTACGTCAAAAAATCGCGGCAGCCCAGTTCAGCACGTTATCATTTGCAACAAGCCACGCTGAAGATTTTGAGTGGGGGGGCAGGCGCGGGAGTTTGGTATTACCTGCTGAATACGGCGGCGAGTTCAGGTCTGCTGGAAAGTTTGCAACGCATCATCCTTGAGCATCAACCTAATTTGACCGGCCTTGTTCCGGTCATTCAAATGCTTTGGATTTTAGGTTTGGTTCCGGTCGCACAGGGAGTCGGGCATTTGGTAGCCGCGACATTTGCGCCTTCTGAAAAACAACTTGCGGCTGCCCAAATGCCTGTCGCGTTGCCGCAAAGCAACCAGCCGATTCCGCTCATCACACGCGACACCAACGAAATCAGGCAGGATTACGCCAATGTTTACAGTGTCACGGAAGAACCTACCGTGCCGCTCGGTCAACCGGAGCGCAAACGTCAGGCGTCATAACGCGAACCTTTTTCCTCACTTTTGTCTTTCTTCAATTTGCTTTCCCTTCCGCTCTGACTTGCGAGCAACGCTGCACACATCGTACAATTTACTTTGTTTATAACCATAGTTGATCTTGAGCTACATATTTTCCCTGCGCTTTATTTGCATTTTATGCCACACAAGTTTTTAGCACTCGCGTTACTGGCGCTGGTCGGTGTTTCAGTTGGCTGTCAATCAACCTCGACTGCTTCTAATGGTCGCAGTAATGCGTTACAAACAGCGGATGAGAAATCTCCTGTGATTGCGGAAATCAACGGTGTCGCGCAACACAAGGCAGCTTACGAACGATATTTGAAATCACGGCTTTCCGATTTACAGCAACAGCAAAGCCAGTCCGACAGCGAATTGTTGCAAAGCAGCCTGATGGATGAATTTGTTCGTCGGCAATTGATTGTGCAATCCGCCACTGAGAAGGGCATCCAGGCAACCGAAGAAGAATTGCGCCGCACAGTTGCCGATCAACACCAGCAAACTAATGTTGACGGCAGTGGACAAGCGCCAGCAACCCTCGCCGGACAGGAACGCGCCGCCGAAATTGGCAATGATCTGATTATCTGGAAATTTTACAAAGCTGAAGTGTTGAAAAATGTTGCGGCAACTCCGCCAGAAGTAGAAAAATATTATAAGGATAATCCCAAACATTATCCGCAGGTGCCAAGTTTTTCGGTGCGCGAAATCAAAGTTGGTGAGGCCCAGGAAGCCGAGCAATTACGCAAACAGGTGCTGGGCAAACCGGCAGATTTTGCGACCATTGCCAAAGAGCATTCCCAATCTCCCTCGAAAGGCGAGTTACGCACTTATCATCAGAATGAAATGCCGAAAGTGCTGGAAGATGCGGCAATGCCCTTGAAAATTGGCGGCATCAGTACCGTCGTGAAGTCAGATTTTGGTTACCATATTTTTCAAATGGTTAGTAAATCCGAACCGTTGCCGTTTGAAAAAATCAGCAAACAGGTCGAAGAAGCTTTTCTTCGCAGCAAAAATCAGGCGCTGATTGATTCCTATCTTGAGCAGGCTGTGGCACAGGCTAAAATCAAGGTTTATGCTGATAAGCTGGGATTTAATTACACCGGCAAGTGGAAGAAATAAATTCCCCCATTACAAATTTTTGGGGACTGTTCACAAGGAGTAGTACTTATGAAATTATTCAAAGCTTTATTATTTACCTCGCTCGTTTTATTTATTTCTGTCATCGGGCGTGCCCAGGAAGGCGAAGCCCAGGAACTGGATTCAGTCATTGCGCGGGTCAACACTGAAATCATTTTGAAATCGGCGTATACGCGGGAATTACAAGGTGTGATTGATGACATGAAACAACGCGGACTGAAAGATGAGGAACTCGAAAAGAAACTCGCCGAAATCAAACCCGGCATTCTTGACAGTTTAATTGACCAGCAACTTCTGGCGCAGCGGGCCAAAGAATTGTCAATTGATGTTGAAGCCCAGGTGAACGAACAACTCGTGCGAATGATGAAAGAAAATGGCATCGCTTCGATTGAGGAACTGGAACAAAAAATGCGCGAGGTAGGCATTGATCTCAACGATCATAAGCGCACGTTGCGCTATAAATTCCTAAGCGATGCTGTAATGGGCCGAGAGGTTTACGGCCCGATTTACCAAAAGCTGACCGAAGGAACCAAGCGCGAGTTTTACGAAAAACATCAGGACTGGTTTTCAACTCCGGGCGAAGTTGATTTAAGTATTGTTTTTATTCAAAAGGGAAAGAATCCTTTATTACAGCAACAGTCCTTAACCAAAGCCAAAGAAATAGGTGACCAGGCAAGAGGTGGGGCGGATTTCGCGGCACTCGCTCGCAGCAAATCTGAAGATAATGCAACCGCTAAAACTGGTGGCAAAATTGGAACAGTTAAAATTCCTGATCTTTCACCTGAAATCAGAGCCGCCGTTGAGAAAGCCCCGGTCGGAACGATTACGGATCCGGTTCCGATCAACAATGGCTATGCGATCTATCGAATTGATGCACGTAAAGAACCGGTGGTGATGCCGTTTGAAAAAGATGAAGTTAAAAATGCTGTCTCGCAACGGCTGGCGATGGAAAAAGGCGAAGATTCAGTCAAGGAATATTTAGCTCATCTGCGTGAAGATTCCTTCATTGAAATTGACCAAAGATACCAGATGCCGGGACTGAAAACCTCTTCCGCCAACATCAAGCGCACACCTTTCAGCGAAGAAACAGAGAAGGAAAAAAAGCGCCGCCAGAAACGTGAGAAAAAAGAAAAAGAGCAACAACAAAAGGATAAAGAAACTGCCAAGCCAAAGGAAACCGCGCAGAAGTAACTGACCACCAATTATTATGAAAATATTTATCAGCGATTTCGCCACTGACCAAACCATCAGTACCTACTTTTTGGTCAAAGCGAAAGAGTTTCGCAATAAAAAAGGTGGTGGGCAATATCTGACCCTGACACTGGCGGATCGCACGGGCGAAATTGTTGGGCACTGGTGGGATAATTTTGAAGAGTCGGCGGAAACATTTGAGGTTGATGATGTTGTCTTTGCGCGCGGCCTGGTCATTCTATATCGCAATCGTTTGCAATTGACCATGCATCGCATCCGTCCCTGCAAAGACAATGAATACAATCTGGCGGATTACTTTCCCTCGACGAAATATAACGTGGATGAAATGTTCACGGAGTTAATGGAAATTGTCCGCAGTTTTGATAATCAGCCGTTGAAGCAATTGCTCGAAAATATTTTCGCTGACGAAAAAACCGTCGCGA
>JAYSTY010000149.1:0-8936 GCA_043719385.1 Blastocatellia bacterium
CTCAATCGGATGACCCACCTCGGCATGCCCGACAGTTACAAGGTCACTGGATGAAAGAAACTCTTTCCGGCAAGGACTCGGCATTTATGCAACAACGTCATTATTGGTGGTAAGCCGATAAAAATGATGGGGAAATATAGTTTTAGATTCGAAACTAGGACTGAAATTTATAGCATCGGCTCAGGCAGGCTTGGGCAATAAAAAAGCTATGACAATAAAAATTGTTGACGAAATGGAAGACGATTTGCTTCCTCATTACGATCTGGAAAATATGCCGATAATGAAGCGGGGACCAGGACACTATGAAAAATCTAAAATTGTCCAACTTCATCGCGTCACGCTCGAACCTGATGTTGCTGCCGTTTTTCCAGATGACGCTTCAGTAAATGCGGCGCTGCGATTATTAATTCTATCGCGGGAAATTGGGACGAAAGCGAAGTAAAGTCCAAAGCTTCTTATTCCTATTTTATTTTCCCTCCAACAATTCTTGTGCTTTAATCAAGCAGCCCTCATATAAATTTCACATCCAAATTACGTCATGAAAAATTTGATTAGTATTTTTATTTTATTGTTAAGCTTGAGCTGTATCACCGCGTGTCAGGCACAAGTTCCCATCACTGCACAACGTCACAGCGAATTACGCGCTGCTTTAGATCGTAATGACCTCAACGCTGCGGAAAAAATCCTGCGTGAGTTCCAGAGCAAAAGTGCGCAGAGCTTCACGAAAAATAATTACGATTATTTATTGGCGCGTGTCTTAGATCGCAGAGGCAATACGAAAGAAGCCGCACCCGTGTATCAAAAGTTGATTGCACGCAATGCAATTTTTTCCGGCTACGCGCTGGGGCATTTGGCTGAACTCGCACGTGACGCCAAAGATTTTAAAGGCGAGCAAAATTATTTGTCGCAATTGCTCGGAAAATTCCCTGCGCAATTGAATGCTGAAGCCGCGCGAAAACGTTTAGGAACCAGTCATTTTCAAAATGGAAATTTCGCCGCCGCGATTGCCGCTTTGCAACCGATTAGCGGATTGTCCGGTTCGCTCGCGCGTGAAAGCACAGCGCGGATTGGCGAAGCACAATTGGCAATGAAACAAAATTCCCTGGCGCGTTCGACCTTTGAATCGTTACTAAACGGCGGCAAGGATGATGCCAGTTTACGCGCAATTATTGGCCTGGATAAAATTGACACCGAAGCCAAAACGCAAATCACAGAACTCGAACATTTGCGCCGTGCCCGCGTCCTGCAATTTAATCGTGCCTTCGCCGAAGCCCGTCCCCATTGGCTCGCCGTCATCAACGATAATCCTGCCAGCCCGAATCGTGCCGAAGCTGCGTATGAAACCGGACGCGGTTTTCAGTGGGAAGATAAATTTCGTGATGCTGCGAAATATTTTCAAATGGCATACGACATTGCGCCGCGTTCAGAGGAAGGCGAACAGGGATTTTATTATGTCGGGCATTGCTATCAATATTTGAACGAAGCCGACAAAGCCGTAGCGCGATACAGCGAATTTTTGCAGCTTTTTCCGCGCAGTAAATTTTTTGGCTACGCTTATCTCAACGCAATTGATTCGTTCCGCGCCGTCGGCAAAACAAGTGAAGCGCTGGATTGGGCGAGGCGGGCGCAGGCTGAATCGCGTGACCCGTTTATTCAGGTCACAGGATTATTTCAGCAGGCACGAATTCATCTTTCGCAAAATGATTTTAGCTCGGCATTAGCTGATCTGACGGCGTTGCGCATGCGCAATCTGGGAGCGCGTGGCTTGGTCGCCGGAACCAATGTTACTGAAGTAAATTTCCTTCGTGCGTATTGCCTGGAACAGCTTGGACGCTTTGACGAAGCCATCAACGAATATCTGACTTTTACTGAGGGTCGCAACGGTGCGACAGGATATTACGGGCAGAGAGCAACAGCGCGATTGCGTGAACTGGCAGGCAATCAACGCGCCAATCGAATCGTCGCAACAAAGCTCGTCAGCTTCATCACCGCCGCCCGCGAAGCCAATACGCAGGGCAATGCGCTCACCGCCAAAGCCGCCGCGAATCAGGCGCTGCGCCTGGTTTCGGATGACGCGACACGCAATGAAATGCTGAATATTTTGCGAACGGCGTACTCGAAATTACCGGGCTACGGACGCATTCCGATGTACTCGCTCACGCCTGCCGGACGCCTGAACCCGCTCGGCGATCAGGAGCCTGCCGCAACCGGAAATGATTCACGAACGCTCGCCAATGAATTTTTATTTTTAGGTTTGTACGACGAGGGCGCACCGTTGTTATCCGCTTCAGGTTTGGTCAGCGATGCGTATTCGCTCGCCGTTTATTTCGAGCGCGGCGACAACGCTTCTCGTGCTTTGAATTTTATCGAAGGACAATTCAACAGCGTCCCTGATGATTACCGACCGGAGCTGATGCCACGCGCTACGGCGGAATTGTTGTATCCAAATCCGTATCACGACGCGATGCAAAAACACGCTGTCTCGCGCAACGTGAACCCATATTTTGTGCTGTCCATTGCGCGTCAGGAAAGCCGCTTTGATGCAAAGGTAAAGAGCTTCGCCGCCGCGCGTGGCTTGCTGCAATTCATCACTTCGACTTCATCGGAGATTGCGAAACAATTGAATCTCAACGATTTTGAGCAGGACGATTTATACAATCCGAATCAGGCGATTTTGATTGGCTCGAAATACATGCAAAATCTTTTCGATGAATTAAAACATCCCGCCAACGTCGCCGCCGCCTACAACGGCAGTGAACAATCCGTCCGCCGCTGGGTCGCTCGCAGCAAATCCACCGACGTAGACCGCCACGTCATCGAAGTCGGCAAACGCGAAACGAAAGATTATGTGTATAAGGTGATGAATAATTTGTGGGCGTATCAGGCGTTGTACGGGAAGTGATTGTTTTGAGAATGAAAATCACCAACGGCTTACCCGCATGAATGCCGCGCAACGACAAGTTCGCCGGGGCGCGGCGTGTAAACCTGAAAGAAAATCACAACACCCATTTTGTGCGCTCCTGAGCAACAAACCTATAACTCCTTTATTTACTTCAAACTTTATTGTTGCTTTACGTCAACCGCCAACCCTGTTGGCTGGGGCATTCCGTTGCAATAGGTGTTATCCGCTGGTTTTCGGGACAGACGGTTCCGACCGGGCAAACTCACTCTCTCATTGCCAATCATTTTGCTGTCAGCAAGAGCGCTCGCCATCGCCATTCAGAAGACGCTAGCCCAGTGACAAAAATCGCCTCGCCGATGAGATGAATGAAGCCAAAGAACGTAACCGTTTCGCACCAGATAAATGCCAGGGCGAGACAGACAACCGCCCAGGACAGATTCGCTATCACCAGGAATGCGATGAGATTTTTCGGGCGCCTTTTTCTCGCTGCGAGAGAAAGTGAGAAGGACGCGTAAGCTAAATTGATCAGACCAATCGTCAATATCAGCGCGCGAGGCAACTCGTACCATTTGGCCAACCAGCCGCAGCTCAGGAGTACGACCATTCCACCTACCAAAGCAGCACCGCCATCAATCCATAACAACTTTGGACGCGCGTCCATCAAATGCCCTCCAGTGCAATTGATGTTGGGTACTACTGATTTTTCAGGAAGTATCTCGCACCTAGCTGAAGCTCCAAAGGAACCTTATACCTTTAACGAAGATACCCTAAATATATAGCTCCACCTATTTGTGCCTGCAACCCAACATTTACGCCCGCCATCAACAATAATCCATTTGCTGAATTTATAACTAATTGGGGGCCAAAGGATGGCATTGATAAAAGCGGCAAGACTAGCGGGTTTATACCGACATACATCGCGCAGGCTGATGCGCCAGCGAGTATCCCGCCGCCAACCTCAGTAAAAAGGCAAGGTCCCTGAATATCAGATAAAGCTAATTCCTGTCCGTGAAAACTATCCGTAATAAGCAACCTGCCTGTTGATGGAAACGCTGTAGGGCCGCCTGAGCCAGTCAATGGGCCTCTTGGCGTATTGATTTGAACCCTACCAATTCTAGGAATTCTAAGTCCAACCGATAATCCTGCTCCAACTCCGCCGTAATAAAACGTTTCTTCTCTGTTGGAAGGACTTTGAAGGACAACAGTTCCTCCTTCAGCGGCAACTACTCCCAATGACAGCCCACCACTTCCGAAAGTCACAAATTGCCAGGCACTCGGCCTGGTTACGTTTACTGAAAGTGCCATACTTTACACACCTCTTTTCAATTTTGATGAGAATGGCTATTCAACAACTAAGAAAACTATTGAAAAATCCCTAAGATAGTTACAAGTATGAATATAAAACCGATAGCAAAAAACAGCAGTGGAAAGCCCCAAAATACGCCAAATGAGTTAACAGCAGCGTCTTGCGGGTTCTGCAAATTGTATAAAACATCAACGTCATCGCCTACTTTATAGCCAAAAATTAGCCCGCCTTGAGGAAATTCAATTTCTTTTCCATCTTGTGTTGTGAATTTTATCTGCGGGTGGGAACCACCAGCATTTAATCTAACTACAGTGCCTTTTACCTGAATACCATACTTGACAAATTGATAGGTTTTAATCCCCCAACCAATCGCGATAATAATTATTATTATCCCTAAACTCGCAGAAAGCATATTTTTTATTTGCGTAGATTTACTCTTCATTCTTTTCTTGGCATCCGAAAATAATATCCTGTACCCAACGTCTGAGTTGACGCGGCGGCGCGAACAGAAGCACCCTCTGCCGTATCAAGTTAGTTGCGAGAGGTGCTCCCGCCGCTCGCGTCCAGCGCTTTGTTATGCCGTCCGTAGCTAGAGAGCGTTTAAGCGATAGCCCTACTTCTTTGGAGCTGCGGATGGCGTCTGCTTTTCTATAAGCGGGTCGGCATGGCGATGCAGTAGCTTCCAAGCGCCGTCCTCCCTCCGGAAGATTTGCGTGGCTCGCAAAGCCCTCCGCGTCGGGGCTTGCTCGTCGCCCACGCGCGCGCCTTCCTGCCGCTCAATCCCTACGGTGAAAGCCATGTCTCCGCTGACCACGATGCTAAGGTATTCGACTTTCATCGTAGCCCCGCCGCCTTTGTACTGGGACGATGCCCAATCGTACCGCGCCCCCACCGCGTCCCAGCCCTTTTCACCATAGCCGCCGAATCCGCCCAAGATCGTGGCATCATCGCGGTGCGAAGCATGCTGCTTCCAAAGTGTAGGATCGCCGTTGATGAAACGAGACTGTGCCTTCTCCCACTCAGGCAGAAATGCCTTGAAACTTGAGTCCGCAGTTGTGTCTTGGCGAACTTGAGTTTGCGCGTAGCCGAACAGCATACAAACGAAAAGACCGAGCAAAAGTATTTTCTTCATGGTAGGTCTCCTTCACACGATATTTCATCACAAAGCGAAGCGGCATAACGCCACGTTAACCGTGCCGCGCCTGTAACATTGGAAATCGAGCACAACCCTCGTTGGCGCGGCTACAGTTGAACAGATGTTAGGCTGTTTCACTCTGGGTTCGGTTATTGTGCTTTTGGTGGCGCAACGCTGGTTTGTTGCATAGAGACGAACCGCCAGCGCCCTTGTTGTTTCACCAACACCTGGGTAAATCTTGTTTGGCGACTAACCTCCTGTCCCTGTGTCATTGCTTTTGTCGTAGAGAGGTATGTAACGACTGCCGTGTTCCCATAGACACGTACTTTGAGATCACTATCGTTGATTGAAATCCATTTACTGTCACTTGACTTCATGCCCGCAAGCACCTCTTCTTTGTTCCTAGCCCTACCACCATTAGTGCCTATTGCGAGGTAATCGTCGGCGGTTTGACGCGCATATGCTTCCACATCTAGTTGCAAGACAGCAGCGCGTCGCTCATTCATTACCTGCATAACTTCTTCTTCAGCCTTGCTCCCGCTGGCTGGCTCATTTGGGCGAGAAAAATGAGCCTCAACAAGCCATTCCCCCTTTATTTTCTTCCAGACCCTTAGATAAGAACCCTCGAACCCTGTGCGCTTACCATCCTTATCGTCCCAAGACATTGCTCCATTGCCGAACTCAAACGCCATGTCCTTTCCTTCTGAGACAACCAACCGGCTTATCTCCGTTTTCCGTTTTGGATTTTTCCTGGTCTCACTTGCGCCGACTGAGATCTTCTCCTCTTCCTCATTGCGCTTGCCAATGATTGGGCGAGGATATAAGCCTGAAACGAAGATGCGGTTTTCGGTGTATTTGAGTGCCCCCTCGTCGGTATCGGCTCGTTGAACTATATTACGAATTACCTGCTCATCAGACTGGGTGGTCTGCCCGAAGGCTGAAGATAATCCAACCATGACGAAAGCACACGCCATAATGTATTGCTTCATGTAAATTCTCCTCTGTTTTGCTACTGCTGTGTTGTTTTAGTTTACTAGGTCAAGAAGGCCTAACACAACATTAACCGGGGCGGCGCAAACCCGTTGAAAGTAACTGACGCGCCGGAGTGCGCCGCTCCGGTTGAATGGATGTTAGGTTGTCACTGGTGTCAGTGTTTTTATATCGTAATTTGACGGACAAGTTCTAATGAAGTAACAGACACAGTTATAAAACCAAAGCCAGGAATGCGAAACAACATTTTCCTCTGTTGCGTGCATGAAGATACATGCAAAAATATCATCTCCTAGTTGACGAACCTCATTGCAATTATTTTCAGATAAATGTTCCCAATGTTCGTCAAACTCAGCTTTATTAAGGCGTTGAACTGCAAATTGACAATCGTTCGGTAGCCGTTTACCGACTAATTGATAGTAAAGACCCCGCACAATTAAAGAAAGTGTTTTATTAAGGCGGACTATATCAACGGGATATGAATATGCCATTCCCAAAAATAACCCAGTAGGGGAAAACATTGGTTCAGGTTTGAAGTTGCGGATTGCAGTTTTGACTGCATGTGAATGATTTTTCCGCATTGATCTCACAACTGCACCGTTAAAGATATTTTGTGCAGGTATGCTTTCGGAGCAATTCATATCCATCACAATAATGTCTCTCAGATAGCCATCATCTTTTGACTTTAGCCTATTACAGTCTGCACAAATAGGAACTGTTACCATAGTAGACGGCAAAGGCTTAGGGAAGAGGCATCTTGGTACGACATGCTCTTTCGTCATTACGCCGATTTTGCCGCAATAAACACATTCACTATTTTTCTTAAACTGAACTTTTGCCATGTAGTGACTTTCTTAGATCGAAAACAACCTAACGACACGTTAACCGTGCCGCGCCTGTAACATTGGAGTTGACCACAGCACTCGTTGGCGCGGCTACGGTTGAACAGATGTTCGGCGCTGTTTTGGCTCTAAGCGGCAACTTACATTTTTACTTCTTCTCAATTAACTGGACATTGTCAATGTAGAAACTTCCTTCATCTATACCGTTATCTTTTCCAATGCCAATACCAATTATGCCTTTACCAAGAAGCTTAAATTCACTGATTGGGACGCGAATGCAATTCCACCCTTCAGGTTGAGCCTTATCTTGACAGGAATTCTTTTCGGATATAGAAATCCCATCTTTTGAGGGGTATTGAATTTTCTCATCGCCATAGAGGCATATCAAAGGGGTGTCGTGCTGCAAGTTATTCTTCTGAATATAGAACTCAAGAGCTACATATCTATCTGGGGGCGGAGCAGTCGGAAAGTGATGAAAGATAATCCAGCCTTTGTTCTTGTTAAATTCGACTGCCAAACATTTGTCGCCTTGAGCCGCAATTTTCTTATCTTTATTGTGCTGTTGAGCAACAATATTCCATTTGACGTTATCTGTCTTTATTCCCCAATGAAGCCCTGCTCTGTCTTCAAAGATACTTGGCGTCGGGTACAAACCGCTCCAGACCCAAACAGCCATACCAGTAATCATGACAAACACATAAAACCTTGCCTCTCCCCATGTTCTATGTCTCTTGATTGATCTAATACGCAACATCAATAGAGCGCCAGCGAAAAGCGATAGCCAGTGACTGAATGATAGGACTAGGTAAAGAAGTGCGTCTAAGATGTTATACATGATTTGTAATCTTTCCTAAAGTTAGTGTTATATGTCTTCTCCGTATGCCTCTCTAAAACTTCTCCGGTAGTTACGCAGAAAAAAATGCATAATTCGATAAACTAGATAGCCCAAAACATGCGTCCCCAAGAAAGTCCCAACAATGATTCCAATAAACATCCCCATCATCGCCCCCTTAACAAAGCCAATATAACCTAGGATGACGAGACCAAGGAATCCGCCAAAGGCTTGACCACCTTTGAGGGCCATCATCATAAGGCGGGCATATTCACTACGGTCGAGATTTTTTTCTTGGCTCGTGTTCATACAAATCTCCTTAAGTCAGTTTTGGGACACTCCCCACGCCTAACACAGCATTAACTGTGCCTTGCCTTTACCTACGGCTACGGTTGAATTGATGTTAGGCTGCTTTCTTCAATGGGATAATAATTGGTAACGTTCCGCCAACGAGCATCAGCGTGGGAGCTGTAAGCTCGTCAGGCAGTTCAAATAAAAATTCTAATACACCGAATTTTTTATTAGTCTTCATTCTAGTAGCGCGCTTGTGTGAGAAGAAGTTAATTATATCGTTTAGGCTTTCAATATTATCTTTAGAACCAATAATGCCAAGATGCTCATACTGTTTGCCATTGTTGTCTACGATAGTTATCTTAGGAGTATCAACAAGCTCTTCAATGCCAATGTACTCAATTCCTAGAGAGACTTGCATAAAATGTTTATTTTTTCCTGGTTTTCTAATTCCCGACAAGCTGTCGCTTTTCTGGAACGAGATCAGGCTTACTTTCCAATTCTCAGCGGCAGTATAATTTTCTGGAGTGTCCACTTTGACTACTTTTGATGCGTCTATGATTTTGGCAAGAGGGAGCGGTCTTAAATTAATAATATCTCGCTCTCCTTGATTCTTATTTCTAACGAGTATCCTCGTT
>JAYSTY010000150.1:0-22264 GCA_043719385.1 Blastocatellia bacterium
CATGGCTGGTTGCGCTACTACTCCGGGCGGATTTCTTTTTCTTAAAAACTATAGCACTCCGGCTCGCTTCCGCAGGGACAGTAACGCGAGTCAGGTTTCCGACATCTATCAAAACGCATATTCTAAGCCACAAGTTACAAAAGACAACCATTTCTCGCTTCCGGCTCTTTACGACTATCTACAAAAATGTTACCTTTCCGGCTCAAGGGTACAAATTTGTATTCACCTGAAAATTAATTATGGAAGAACAGGCAATTCAAATTCGGCGTCTTTCTGCTTTGCTGGAGGTCAGTCAGGCACTTGGTTCAACGCTGGATTACAAAATCGCTTTTGAGAAAGTACTGGAAACACTTGACCGCGAACTGGGAATGAAGCGCGGCGCAATTTCGCTGCTGGAGGAAAAAACCAGTGCGCTTTCGATCCAATTTGCGCACGGCCTGAGCGAAACCGAAATCCGGCGCGGGCGCTATCGTCTGGATGAAGGCATTACCGGCAAAGTCGCGGCCACCGGCAAACCGATCATCGTGCCACAGGTCAGCAAAGAACCGTTGTTCCTTTTCCGCACCCGCAAACGCTCCGCGAATCAGGAAGAATCGTTTCTCTGTGTGCCGATCAAAGATCGTCGTAAAACTGTCGGGACGATTTCGATTGGCTATCCGTATAAGCCGGGGCGCAGCTTCGATGATTCCATTAAATTGTTGTCCATCGTGGCTTCGATGATTGCGCAAAGTTTGCGCCTGTCGAACCTGGTCGAACAGGAAAAAGCCCAGTTGACCGAAGAAAATACGATCCTCAAACGAGAATTGCAGGACAAATACGATTTCCGCAATATCATCGGAACCAGTCAGGAAATGCGCGGCGTTTATGAACAAGTCGCCCAGGTCGCCCACACAAACACGACAGTTTTAATTCGCGGCGAATCAGGCACGGGAAAAGAATTGGTGGCGCATGCGATTCATTACAACAGTCCTCGCGCCGGTAAACCATTTGTCAAAGTCAACTGCGCGGCGTTGCCTGAATCGCTGATTGAATCCGAATTATTTGGACATGAAAAAGGCAGCTTTACCGGAGCGATGGCGCGTAAACGAGGACGCTTTGAGTTAGCCGAAGGTGGCACTTTATTTCTGGATGAAATCGGCGATCTCTCTCCGGCGATGCAGGTAAAACTATTGCGGGTTTTACAGGAACGCGAATTTGAGCGCGTCGGCGGCGTCGAAACGGTCAAGGTCAATGTGCGGATGATTGCCGCCACCAATGTGGATTTGGAGCAAGCGGTGCAGGGCGCAACATTTCGCTCCGACCTGTATTATCGCTTAAATGTTTTTTCGATTTACATGCCGCCGCTGCGTGAGCGTCGCGCCGATATTCTGTTGCTGGCAGATCATTTTCTGGAAAAATATAGTCGTCAGAACAGTCGCAGCATCAAGCGGATTTCGACGCCGGCAATTGATATGCTGACCAGTTATCACTGGCCGGGCAATGTCCGTGAACTGGAAAATGTGATTGAACGGGCGACGCTCGTGTGCGAGGGCAATGTGATTCACGGTTATCATTTGCCGCCGACATTGCAAACTGCGGAAGGCTCCGGCACACAGACCCACATGAGTCTGGATCAAGCGGTCGAGTCCTATGAAAAAGAATTGATCATGGATGCGCTGAAAACTACCCGTGGAAATCGGGCGCGGGCAGCGCGGATGCTGGACACAACCGAGCGCATTCTGGGTTATAAAGTCCAGAAATACGAGGTTGACTGTAAGCGCTTCAGATAGCTATAACGACTTGTATCGTTCATACATTTTTGTCCATCGGCAATCATCAAGCCACAAACATGTAGGAAGCAGGCGATACTTAAAAACTGAGTTAAAACTAATTTCAGGTTTATTTTCAAGCACTTAGCTTTTTCTTTTTCAGCACTATCATTGTTTGGCAAGAGTTTTGCAACCTAAAAAACTTTGAGGCAGGCACATCGTTATTCCCCTCAAAAGTTTTCATTAAAAAAATAAATCTGACGTAATGCGCTTTCTGATGCAGTTGATTGAAAGCGTGAACGTTACCGACAACAAAACTTATTGGAGACAAAATACAAATATGAGCACATCAGGAAATCAAGGGCGCTTGTGGGCGATCAACGAAGTCACCAGACGCACGCCGCGCGTCGTCGAAACCGGCGGCAAAGCCTCGGAATATTTCGGCTGTAATACTTTCAACCAGAAAGCGATGGTCGAAAGATTGCCCAAGCAGGTCTATCGTTCGTTAATCAAAACTGCCAAAGGTGGACACAAACTGGATCAGAGCATTGCCGCCGCCGTTGCGCACGCCGTCAAGGAATGGGCGCTGGAAAAAGGCGCAACACATTACTCGCACTGGTTCCAACCCAACACCGGGATTACCGCCGAAAAGCACGATACATTTTTGACCTTCGGCGATAACGGTGAACCCATCGAACGGTTCGACGCCTCACAATTAATTCAAAGTGAGCCGGACGCTTCCAGTTTCCCGTCAGGTGGTCTGCGTGCCACGTTTGAAGCGCGTGGTTATACGGCCTGGGATCCGTCAACTCCGATTTTCATTATGGAGTCCACGAATGGTAAAACGCTGTGCATCCCTTCGGTGTTTATTTCCTACTTCGGGCAATCGCTGGACAAGAAAGCGCCGCTCCTTCGTTCCGATGAATATCTGAACGAAAACGCTATGAAAGTCCTGAAACTATTCGGCAACAAAGCGACTCGCGTTTATTCAACGCTTGGCCCCGAACAGGAATATTTTCTAATTGACGAAGCGTTTTATGCGCTGCGTCCTGACCTCATCGCTTCTGGTCGCACCCTGCTGGGAGCCAAACCGCCCAAAGGTCAGGAACTGGAAGATCAATATTTTGGCGCGATCAAACATCGTATCTTAGCTTTCATGCAGGAGGCTGAGTACGAGTTATTCAAGCTTGGCGTGCCCGTCAAGACGCGTCATAACGAAGTCGCTCCGAGTCAGTACGAAATGGCGCCGGTTTTTGAAAGCGTCAGTGTCGCCACCGATCACAATCAATTGGTGATGGAAATTTTCAAGCTCGTGGCCAAACGGCATGATCTGGCTTTTCTGATTCACGAAAAACCATTTGCCGGCATCAATGGCAGCGGCAAACACAATAACTGGTCAATGGCGACGGACGAAGGTGAGAATTTGTTGGAGCCGGGCGCGACGCCGGAAAAAAATCTGCAATTCCTCGTCTGCCTCGTGGCAACTTTGAAAGGTGTGCTGAAGCATCAGGGCGCGTTACGCGCAGCCATTGCGGGATCAGGCAACGATCATCGCTTAGGTGCGAATGAAGCGCCGCCTGCCATCATTTCGGCGTTCCTGGGCGAAGCGTTGACGAATATCCTGAACAGCCTCGAAGCAGGTAAATTAAAAGGCAACACCTCCGAGAAAAAAGTCATCAACCTCGGCGTTTCGATGTTGCCGGAAATTGCCAAAGACAATACGGATCGCAACCGCACTTCCCCGTTTGCGTTCACAGGCAACAAATTTGAGTTCCGCGCCGTCGCCTCCAGCGTCTCAACCGCGACCCCAATGGCAACGCTCAATGCCGCAGTTGGTGAATCGCTCAGTGAAATTGCCGACCGCCTCGCGGCCCGCGTAAAGAAAGTCAAAGATTTCGACAAAGCCGTGATTGAGGTCATCGCCGAATACGTCACGGAAACCAAAGCAATTCGGTTTGAGGGCAACAACTATTCCGATGAATGGCGCGATGAAGCCGCCAAACGCGGCTTGCTCAATCTGGCCAAAACACCGGAAGCTTTGGCACAACTCAAAACCAAAGAAACGAAAGCGTTATTCACCAAATCAGGTGTTTACAAGGCTGACGAACTGGAATCGCGCTATCACCTTGAACTGGAGCGTTATATCAAAGACCTCGAAATCGAAGTCGCAGCGCTCAAGGATATTGCCCTGACCCAGGTGTTGCCGGCAGCCTTCAAACATCAGGCGGCGCTGGTGAGCGCAGTCAAAGACCTGAGCGGAATTCTCGGCGATAGTCCGGCGGTCTCCGCACAAGTTGCAGAAGTTGGCAGCATTGCGCAAATGATTGCTGATTTGAAAAACTCAATTGTCGCCCTTGATCATGTGGTCGAAAAAGCAGAGACTGACAATCTTGAGAAAAAGGCGGCGGCTTTTGCTTACTCAGTTTCCGAGGCATTACTGGCTGTCCGTGAGGTTTGCGACAAACTGGAAACTGTCGTAGACGATACTTTATGGCCGCTGCCGAAATACCGTGAGATGTTATTTTTAGTGTAAAAACTTATGGCAAACCGTGACAACCACATTTTCGCCGATTACGGAGAATTGATGGAATGCCTGTTAAAACAGCGTTCTCGCTTCGACTCCGAAGCAGAATTCAGGAATTACGCCCTGGCTACCGTGCGGCGTTTTCTGGTTGATTTGCGTCACCTCGGCATTGAAGTTGACGTGGGCGAAGTTTTCTTTACCCATCACTTTACGGCCCACATCTCAGATTCCAGGCTGGGAAACTAGCCGATTTTCTGGTAGCTCATAAACTAATCCGCCGTCATTCAAAACTGATGTTTTGGGTGACGGCTTTTTTGTTGGAGGATTTGGGAGTTAGGAGTTGGGATTTAGGTTTGTGACCGCGCCTGTAGCTACAACCACCGATACAGTACCCGGAGCCGGAGCGACGGGGTTTTCTTTCCCTACATTTAGTGGCTATGCCCGGAGCCAAAACCACTAAATCCTAACTCCCAAATCCTAACTCCTACCGCTATTCCCCTTGCCAGATAGAATCGCATTGCGTTACCGTTGTGATGGTTAGACCAGAACAATTTCCAGAGACTATTTCAAATCCATCTTGTATGCGAAACAAAACTTTTTCTTTCACAATCCTTGTTGCATTTCTTGCCTTCGCCACCAGCCTGTACAGGTCGTCATTCACCGTCGAAGCGCAAGCCAAAATAGATTTCGTCCGCGACATTCAGCCAATTTTTCAGACTTCGTGTATGCCTTGTCATACAAGCGAAAACCCGAAAGCCCAGTTGCGTTTGGATAACAAAACGTTCGTACTAAAAGGTGGGATTTCCGGCGCAGTCATCATTCCCGGCAACAGCAAAGCCTCGCGCTTAATGCAACGTATTTTAGGCGAAGGCGGTGACGCACAAATGCCGAAAGGCCGCGATCCGCTCAAGCCGGAACAAATCGAATTGATTCGCCGCTGGATTGATGAACAAGTTAGCGAGGAACCTCGAAACCCAAAACCCGAAACCCAAAACCCGAAACTCGAAACCAAACGTCATTGGGCTTTTATTCCACCAATTCGTCCGGCAATCCCAGCCGTCAAAAACAAAGCCTGGGTACGCAATCCGATTGATAATTTTGTCCTCGCCAAACTTGAAAAAGAAGGCCTCGCGCCTTCTCCCGAAGCAGATAAAATTACCCTGCTTCGTCGTTTGAGTTTGGACTTAATCGGACTCCCGCCCACGCCCGAAGAAGTAGATAATTTTCTCAAAGACACTTCGCCTAAAGCATACGAAAAACAAGTAGACCGTTTGTTAGCTTCACCTCATTACGGCGAAAAATGGGCGCGGCAGTGGCTGGACGCAGCGCGCTATGCGGACTCTGACGGATTTGAAAAAGACAAGATGCGTAACGTCTGGTTTTACCGCGATTGGGTCATCAATTCTTTCAATCAGGACAAGCCTTTCGATCAATTTGTTATCGAACAAATCGCCGGAGATTTACTGCCCAATCGGACGCAGGATAATTTGATTGCGACAGGTTTTTTGCGCAATTCGATGATTAACGAAGAAGGCGGCGTTGAGCCGGAACAGTTCCGCATGGAAGCGATGTTCGACCGCATGGACGCCATCGGCAAAGGAATTCTCGGCGTTACCATTCAATGCGCACAGTGCCACAATCACAAATTCGATCCGATCAAACAGGAAGAATATTATCGCCTCTTCGCTTTCATCAATAATTCCGACGAAGGCAGCGTCATTGCTTACACGCCCGAAGAACAAATGAAACGCGCCAACATTCTTTCCAGCACACGCGAAATCGAAGCGAAATTGCAGGAAATAAAATCCGACTGGCTGTCAAACATAAATGCGTGGGAAGATTCGGTAAAAACCAATCAGCCCGAATGGAAAGTCATCCAACCCGAAGTAGACGCGATCTCGAACGGTGGGCAAAAATACTTCCCGCTGCCTGATGGTTCATTTCTCGCGCAAGGCTACGCGCCGACCAAACACAGAGTAAAAATGACGATCAAAACTGAAGTCCAAAATATTTCAGCGTTCAGATTGGAAGTTCTGAACGATCCGAATTTACCAATGCTGGGGCCGGGACGTTCGCCGAAAGGGACTTTCGGGTTAACGGATGTTTATGTCGAAGCCGCTCCATCCAGCGATGCCAAAAAAATCGAAAAAATAAAAATCGTCAAAGCCTCTGCCGATGTGAATCCCCCGGAAAAAGAATTGGAGGCGATGTATTTTGACAAGAGCACTCGCCGCCGCGTCGAAGGCCCAATTTCATACGCCATTGACGACAAAGACGAAACTGCGTGGGGCATTGATGTCGGCGCAGGATTGCGCAACGTACCGCGCAAAGCTGTCTTCAATTTTGAAAAGCCAATCGCCAACGAAGGCGGCTCAACGCTGATTTTTTATCTCAAACAAAATCACGGCGGATGGAACAGCGACGACAACATGAACAACAATCTCGGCAGGTTTAGATTGTCCGTCACAACTGCGCCAAATGCCGTAGCCGATCCGCTTCCCGCGAACATCCGCGAAATTTTCAAGACTCCGCGTGAGCAAAGATCCAAAGCGCAAGTCGAAACAATTTTCAGTTATTGGCGGACTACGATTCCAGAATTTTCAAGCTACAATCAGCAAATTTCCGAACTATGGAAACAGCATCCCACAGGCACTTCACAGCTTGTGCTAAACGAACGTAACGATCATCGGGCAACCAACATTTTAAAACGTGGAGATTTCCTGCGACCCGACCGCGAAGTCACGCCCGGCGTCCCCGCGTTCCTGAATCCATTGCCTGAAAATGCTCCGGTAAATCGGCTAACTTTTGCGAAATGGTTAGTAGATCGAAACTCACCTACGACCGCACGAACGCAAGTCAATCGCCTGTGGCAATCCTATTTCGGAACGGGACTCGTGGCGACTTCCGAAGATTTAGGAAAACAAAGCGAAGCGCCATCGCATCCTGAGTTGTTAGATTGGCTTGCGGTCACGCTGCGTGACGGAACTATGAATGCTGAAGGCAGAACGATGAATCCGGAATCGAAAAACACTCATCCCTGGAGCCTCAAGGCGATCCATCGCCTCATCGCAACATCCGCAACCTATCGCCAGAATTCTTCCATTCATCCTTCATCCCTCCGCGCTCATCCTTCCATTGATGATCCCTATAATCGCCTGCTCGCACGTGGCCCGCGCTTCCGCGTAGAGGGAGAAATTGTGCGTGACATCGCGTTGACTGCCAGCGGATTGCTGAACCCCAAAGTCGGAGGAGCCAGCGTCTTCCCACCTTCGCCAGAATTTTTATATTTGCCGCCTGCCAGCTACGGCCCGAAAAACTGGCCGGAAGACAAAGGCGAAAATCGTTATCGGCGCGGACTGTACACGTTCCGCTATCGCTCAGTTCCCTACCCGATGCTGCAAACTTTTGACGTACCCAACGGAGACATCGCCTGCGTCCGCCGCGCCAAATCCAATACGCCGCTGCAAGCCTTGACGACGCTGAACGAAACGACATTTCTGGAAGCCGCGCGCGCCTTAGCCCTGAAAACAATCAAAGAAGGCGGAGCGACCGACGCCACAAAAATCGAGTACGCCTTCCGCCGCGTCCTCTCGCGCAAACCAACCGTGCAGGAAGCGACAGAATTATTGGCGCTGATGAACAAGCAAAAAGAGCGGTTCATTTCAGGAGAATTAAACCCCTGGAATTTCGCTACGAACGATCCTGATAAACCGAATGTATTACCGAAAGGCGCAACGATGGATCAGCTTGGCGCGTGGACTGCGGTGGCAAGGGTGTTGTTGAATTTGGATGAGGCGATTACGAAGGAGTGACTTCAAGGTCGTCCTTGAAAATTACGGCAACCATACAATTAGGAATCGCACCTTTTGGCAACGATGATTATCGCAAATGATGAATACAGACGTGAACTTGAGAGTGTTGCTGCGCGTCTCAAAACTTCAGAAATTGACTGCCAAATTCGAGGTAGCGGCGCTGCACAATTCATTTTTGCCACTAATGTGTCGCTTTCAATTGAGCTATCAAAAGCTGCCGAAGGAATATGGGTTGAATTTTGGACTGCTAATAATGATTCACCTAATCACGACAATTTTTATTCTTCCTACGAAGCAGCAGCAACCGCTGCCATTGAGTGGCTGAGCGGTTAAGTATTTCAGAAATTATGGATCGAGAGCGAGCACTACAACTCCTAAAAGGCAGCTACGATTCCGTGCAGCGTTGGAATCGGTGGCGACAAAATCATTCTAAAATCCCGAATCTCCAACATACGGATTTCAGAAATTGTAATTTGACCGATGCAGATTTGTCAGACATGAACCTTGAGAAATGTAATTTTTATCGCGTTCGGCTTGTTGGCGCTTTGCTTGAGAACGCAAACCTGAGCGACGCTGATTTACGGTTTGCTGATTTCGATCACACGCGATTAGTGAATGTGCGGTTCGTGCGCGTAAACTTCAAAGGAACAAATTTCTGTGGCGCAGATTTGCGTCACGCTACCTTCAAAGATGTGAATTTCAATCAGGCGGAATGTGATGTTCATACAAAATGGCCGGATGGATTTGATCCTGAAACTGTCGGACTAAACCCCTGGCCTGAATAATTACACTGTAAATTAAATTTTCAGATGTCCAATAAACTTTAGTTTGTTGAAGCTTTATGACAGAGATAGAGTGGCTGAGTGGCGCAACAAACTGAAGTTTGTTGGACATTTGCTCACACCCGAAAACTTACATGAAATTTCGCTCACTACCCATAATCTTTTCCCTGCTCGCACTCACGATTCTCACGTCGTTCGCACAGGAAAAACCTGCAACATCATACCTTCTCAAACCTGCACGCATCTTCGACGGTGAATCGTTGCGCGAAGGAATCTCCGTCCTCGTGCGTGGTGAAAAAATTGAAGTCGTTAATTCTCAAATTCCTCTCACTCCCGATGTCAAAATTATTGAACTGCCGGGGATGACATTACTGCCCGGACTCATCGAAGCGCATTCGCATGTGTTGCTGCATCCTTACAGCGAAACTCCATGGAATGATCAGGTGGCGCGGGAATCGCTCGGACTGCGTGTAGCGCGGGCGACGAATCATTTGCGAAATACTTTATTGGCGGGCTTCACGACGGTTCGTGATCTCGGCACAGAAGGCGCAGAATATACCGATGTTGGACTCAAACAAGCAGTGCAACAGGGCATAATTCCGGGGCCGCGAATGTTTGTAGCGACGCGGGCGATTGTCGCGACAGGAAGTTATGGGCCGAAAGGTTATGCCGCCGAATGGCGTGTGCCGCAGGGCGCGGAAGAAGCCGATGGCGTAGACAATTTGATGCGCGTCGTCCGTGATCAAATCGGCAAAGGCGCGGACTGGATTAAGGTATATGCCGATTATCGCTGGGGACGCGGCGCGGCTTCGCCGACGTTCACGCAGGATGAATTGAAGCTGATTGTAGAGACCGCGAAAAGCGCAGGCATCCCTGTTGCCGCGCATTCGACGACGGTGGAAGGAATGCGTCACGCCACGCTGGCGGGCGTAGAAACTATCGAACACGGCGACGATGGGACGCTCGAAATTTTCAGGCTGATGAAGGAAAAAGGAGTCGCATTCTGCCCTACACTTTCGGTTGGCAATCAGGAAAAAAAGAAGGCTACATTTAAAGCCGCGCTTGAATCCGGCGTCACCATCGCCGCCGGCAGTGATGTAGGCGTTTTCCCGCACGGCGACAATGTGCGTGAACTGGAAGCGATGGTAAAACTCGGAATGAAACCAATTGACGTACTGCGTTCCGCGACTTCGATCAATGCCCGCGTTCTGCATCAGGAAAATCAATTCGGCAGCGTCAAAATTGGATTGCTCGCCGACCTGATTGCAGTGGAAGGCGATCCGACAAAAGAAATTTCCGCGCTGCGCCACGTGCGCTTCGTGATGAAGGGTGGCATGATTTATCTGCAACCTTAAGAAGTCGAATGTAGCGCAACCAGCATGGTTGCGACAGGCTTTGCGCTTCGCAAAGCCTAATCTATTACATTTCTACAACGCTGGTTATTTATGCAGAGCAGGGCTTATAAACGGGCGCAGCCCTCTCACTTTCGACCTCGCGGAAAGGCATAGCCTTTCCGCACATCAGGCGGCAAAGCCGCAAATTAGTAATTACTGAGAATGGAAATTCGTCATGAAAAACCTTAATCAATTAAATAGTACTGAGCAAAAAACGAATACCTCGCGCCGCTGGTTCATCGAACAATGTGGTGTCGGAATGGGTGCGCTGGCATTGAATCAATTGCTCTCACAAGCGGGTTATGCCGCAACTGCTGACAATCCGCTCGCGCCGAAAAAAACGCATCATCCGGCGAAAATCAAAAATGTCATCTACCTGTTCCAGGCGGGTGCGCCGAGCCATTTGGAAATTTTTGATAACAAGCCGCAGCTCACAAAATTCAATGGCACATTGCCTCCGCCTGAATTATTGAAGGGTTATCGCGCAGCCTTTATCAATCCGAATTCGACTCTACTTGGCCCGAAGTTTAAGTTTGCAAAATATGGGAAATCCGGTGCAGAACTCACTGAGCTTGTCCCGCATCTTGCCACCATCGCAGACGATATTTGCATCGTGAAATCAATGGTTACGGACGCTTTCAATCACGCTCCGGCGCAGTTGCTGATGAATACGGGTTCGATGATTTTTGGGCGTCCAAGTTTTGGTTCATGGACGATTTACGGCATGGGTAGCGAATCGCAGGATTTGCCCGCCTATGTTGTTTTCAGCACCGGAGCCAAAGGCCCCAGCGGCGGCAACAGCAACTTCGGCAGCGGATTTTTGCCAACCGTTTATTCCGGCGTGCAATTTCGCAACGTTGGCGATCCGGTGTTGTATCTTTCCAATCCGCGTGGCGTAGACGACAGGCTCCAACGCGATTCGCTTGATTCAATTAACAAGCTGAACAAAATGCGTTTGGATGTCGTAGGCGATCCCGAAATCGCTACGCGCATCAATTCATTCGAGACGGCTTTCAAGATGCAAAAAGTCGCGCCCGAAGTGATGGATTTGACGAAAGAGCCAAAGCATATTTTAGAAATGTACGGCGCAGAACCGGGCAAGCCTTCGTATGCAAATTCAGTTTTGATGGCGCGGCGGCTGGTCGAAAAAGGCGTCCGCTTTGTGCAAATTTTCCACGAAGCCTGGGATCAGCACGGCAATCTGACCCGCGACATTACAAAAAATTGTAAGGATACAGATCAGGCTTCGGCGGCGCTCGTCAAAGATTTAAAGCAACGCGGCATGCTCGACGAGACGCTGGTAATCTGGGGTGGCGAATTCGGACGAACGCCGATGGTGCAGGGCGGAGACGATGGACGCGATCATCATCCGAATGCCTTCACGATGTGGTTTGCGGGCGGCGGAATGAAACCCGGTGTGACAATTGGCGCGACGGATGAGCTAGGATTCAATGTCGTCGAAGACAAAGTTCACGTCCACGATTTGCACGCGACACTGCTGCATCAACTGGGTTTCGATCACGAAAAATTAACCTATCGTTTTCAGGGCAGAGATTTCCGGCTGACGGATGTGAGCGGCATTGTGCAAAAGAAATTACTGGTCTAAGATACCGCCTTCCCCCAGCAAATAAGTTCTTAAATACTATGTGTAGAAGCCCGCACGCAGTAAGGGCACAGACGCCCACTTACTGCGTGCGTGTTTCTGCATTTAGAAAAAACTGTCCAACTCTGGAGACTCATTGTTTGAGCGAATATACCCAGGCCAACCGACTTATTCAGGTCTTTACGCCACTCGGCGAAGACGCGCTGCTGCTCCAAAGTTTTCATGGCACAGAGAGCATCTCGCAACTCTTTCAGTTCGAGTTGAAGATGTATTCCGAGAATCGCGGCCTCAGCTTTGACAGCATCGTCGGGAAAAATACTACGATCAAAATTGTCCTGCCTGACCTCAGCGAACGCTATATCAATGGTATCGTCAGCGCCTTCTCACAGGGTGGTTCCGCGCCACTCGAAGGCGGCTCATCACCGAAATTTTTTGCCAGCTATCGCGCCACGCTTGTGCCCTGGCTCTGGTTTTTGACGCAGACGACGGATTGCCGCATTTTTCAAAATCAAAGTGTGCCGGAAATTCTGGAAGCGGTTTTCCGCAATCTGGGATTTACCGATTATGCGCTGCGTTTGCAGGGCAGTTTTGCCCCGCGTGAATATTGCGTCCAGTACCGCGAAACGGCGTTCGATTTCGCTTCTCGTCTGATGGAAGAGGAGGGTATTTTTTATTTCTTCGAGCATCAGCCGGACAAACATGTGATGGTGCTGGCGAACCATCCGAACGATTTCAAACCCTGTCCTCATTTGACAGAAATCAGCTATGAATCGCTGGTCGGCGAAGAGCGTGAGGATGATGTCATCACCGAATGGAACGCGGCGCAGGTCGTGCGTCCCGGCCAGGTCACCCTGGCGGATTTTAACTTTGAAACTCCTGTCCTTGATTTGACAGCGAACATCGCCGGGCAGGACACGCGCAAGCTTGAACTCTACGATTATCCCGGTGAATACAAAACCAAAAGTGATGGTGAGCGCTTCGCCGACATTCGCTTACAGGAAGCCGAAACCCCGCGCCTTGTCACGACGGCGACCAGCACGTGTCGCGGTTTGCAACCGGGCTACCGCTTCCGTTTGCAGGATCACTATCGGCGGGATTTCAACCGCGATTATGCTGTCACCACGATCTATCACGAATCAGACCAGGGGACGAATTACCGGAGCGGCGAAGGGGAAGCCGATGCTGCGCTCAAGTATCAGAATCGGTTCACCTGCCTTCCACATCCGACCCATTACCGTGCGCCACGCCTCACGCCAGCGCCGAGCATCAAAGGCTCGCAAACCGCCATTGTGGTTGGCCCCGCAGGCGAAGAAATTTACGTTGATCAATACGGACGCGTGAAAGTGCAATTCCATTGGGATCGCACAGGGAGTTACAACGAAAATAGTTCCTGCTGGGTACGCGTCTCGCAAAATTGGGCGGGCAAACGCTGGGGCGCAATCTTCCTGCCGCGCATTGGTCAGGAAGTCATTGTAGATTTTCTGGAAGGCGACCCCGATCAACCCATCATCACCGGACGCGTCTATAATGGTCTGGCGCTGCCGCCCTATAAACTGCCGGATGAGATGACGAAAAGCACGCTCAAAAGCAATTCTTCCAAAGGCGGCGGCGGCTTCAACGAAATTCGTTTTGAGGACAAGAAAGGCAGCGAGCAGCTTTTTATCCAGGCTGAAAAAGACGAAGACTTCCGCATCAAAAATGACCGTAAGGAATTTATCGGCAATGACAGTCATTTAATTATCAAACATGACCAGGCCGAGTCTGTGGATGGCGATAAACATCTCACCATCAAAGGCGCACAAAACGAAAAAGTAGACGGCACGATCTCGCTCAAAGCCGGGATGGATTTACAGCGTAAAGTAGGGATGAAATACGCCCTCGATGCCGGAATGGAAATTCACCTGAAGTCCGGCATGAATCTGGTGCTTGAATCCGGCACGACCCTGACACTCAAGGTTGGCGGGAATTTTATCAACCTCAATCCAGGTGGCGTTTTTATCCAGGGCACGATGGTGATGATCAATAGCGGCGGCGCTTCCGGAGCGGGCGCAGGCGCTTCGCCACAACCACCCACAGCGCCGAAAGAAGCTGATAAAGCGGAGCCGGGCGCAACCATTGAATTGCCGCCCAGGAAGAAACCGCCTGCGCCCATGACTTACAGCCCGGCGGCGCTGGTTTTGCAGGATGCGGCGCGGAACGCTTTGCCGTTCTGCGATATATGACCGGACAAATAACCAGCCCGTGCGGCTGACACAATGAACAACGAAGATTACATTCCGGCGCTCGGCAAATTACTCTTTGAGGAAGAGGGGATGCACACTTACGCCGTGCTGGACGGCGCGGCAATGCCCAACCTGCTCGGCGCTTTACACACGCACGAACCGGAATATGAATGTTTGTATCGCGGCGAACTCCAACCAGACATGGCCGAAGTCGCGCCTTATTTAGTAGCGCTGGACAATAACACGGATTTCCCGTGGTGGCTGGCGGCCAAAGGCTGGGGCCATCATTGGGGTATCATCGTGCAAAGCCGCGCCGATATGCGCACGCTGCGGCGGCACTTCCGCAAATTTTTGATTGTGTACGATACAACAGGCAAGCCGCTGTATTTTCGCTGGTACGATCCGCGTGTGCTGAGTGTTTATTTACCCACATGTGATGCTGAAGAATTGTCCACAATGTTCGGGCCGGTAGAGGCGTATGTATTGGAATCAGAAGACGGTCAGCAAGCGTTGCGCCTGCGGAATTCCGCTGGCACGTTACAGATTGAGAAATTATCACTGACACCGTGAAAGGAACCAGTCCGATGCTGAAAATTCGCGGCGAACAGATGCAGGCATTCCAAGCCGCCGCTGACAAGGCTTTCACAAAAAAGCTGGCTATCCACTTGCGCGAAAAGCACGGTGACACAGGTGTCCAACTGCCGACCGGGACTTTCCTTGTGTTTGAACTTCCGGCGGAGACGTTGGAAACGATGATCCACAGCGGCCTTGCGCGAGCGCGAAGTTATGGATTTGCGAGCGAATCTGACCTGGCGGGATTTATCGCATTGATGTTTGAGACTGCGCCGAATTTTGATGACCACCCGCTCTTACAACGAGGATTAAAAGACGAGCGGGTAAAGATTGAAGAACGAATAGACGCGTTGCTGCAAACCGCGACGGAAGCCAATTGGGGCGTAGTGAAAAAGGAATATGATCCAGGCGCGTGGAAGCTGAAGGTCGAAGATTAAATATGGCTGATTTGGCAGACAAGGTGAAACAAGCCCAGGCCGCTTTTGGGGCAGCGCCGCCACAGCCCATTGCCGGAAATCCGTGTCCGCCGCCCCTAATACTTAAGTCAGCAGCTCCCCCTCTTGCGCCAGTTTCTTCCGTTGTCGCCGTTGCCACGGCACCAGCAAAGCAGCAGGAAAAGCCCATCGAGAAACACTGGATAGAAATTATTTTGGTAGACATGGAGGGAAACCCGATGCCCGGCGTTAAGTACCGCATCACACCACCAGGCGGCGCACCAGTCGAAGGTACACTCAATCAGTACGGACAGGCGGGGGTTTATCAGATTGACCCCGGTAATTGTAAAATCACCTTTCCCGATTTGGATCAGGAGGCGTGGGCTTGATTCTTATGGCAATCAATTACGAAGTAAAACAAGGCGATTGTATTTCGAGTATTGCATTTGAGCATGGGTTACTCCCAAACATCATCTGGGATCATGCGAACAATGCCGAATTAAAATCGAAGCGAAAAAATCCAAATATTTTGTTGCCCGGCGATGTTGTTTTTGTCCCCGATAAACGACTCAAAGAGGTCAGCGAACCAACGAATCAGGTGCATAAATTTAAGTTTCAGGGAGCGCCAGCAAAATTAAACCTCAAATTGCTTGATGATGGCGAACCAATCAGCAATGAGCCTTTTGTCCTCGACATCAACGGCAAAATAACTGAGGGAACGACTGATCATGAGGGGAGAATTCGCGTCTCAATAGTGCCGAATGCGGAGAGTGGCGAATTGATTGTCGGAACGGGCAAGAACCGTTATGAATATAGCCTCGACCTGGGTTGGCTTGATCCGATTGAACAGGTCAGTGGCGTAAAAAAGCGGTTGCATAATCTAGGATATGAAGCCGGAATCTTTGATGAACGAATAACTAACGAACTAACCGACGCGCTCACAGCTTTCGAATTTGACCACAGCCTGGAACAAACAGGTCAAATCACCGAGAAAAATCGCGCAAAACTAAAAGAAGTCTATGGGTGCTGACGGCAGAGGATGCAAGCTGAACAGCGGGTTTTTATTTAGCCAGGTTTTACCAGTAGAGTGGGAATCAACTTATGGACAACCAAGACCAGTTCAAGAAAAAAGAAGGGCGTGCTAAACAACAAATCGCTACCAAAAAGAAAATTTGGTATGTCAATGTAGACCAGAATATGAATAGCTTTAATGCGGGAAATGTAACCTTTCCCGCTATCGTCCAACAAGATGGGTATGGACCGAAGATGCCAATCGAAGCAATTCTGGTCTCAAATAATTCCAAGAAACAATTTGAATCGAAGTGGGCATTAGAATCGGAGGGGAATAATACCGATGTTAAAATAACGGGACCGGCGATTCAGAAAGCAGCTCTTGAGTTTGAAAAAAAGAAAGAAGAGCACGACGCGAATAAACGCTTCTTTACGAATTCCCTAACGTTGCCAGATATTGGCGGGGACAAACATACTGTTACTTGCACCAAGGTCAATGCAACCACACGTAATCGAGAAATATTACAAGTCGAAATCGAGACTTGGCGCAAACTTTGGGTTACCATTTATTGGACTGACAATACTCAACAAAATATCATTAATGATATTGTCGATGCCATTAAAAGCTCTTTTGCAAAAGCACAGATTGAGTTTATTCATGTCCCCGCGCAGGCAAAATTAAACTGGGATCACCACTTTTATTCCATTACCAGTTCTACCAATTTGCAGGAAGATTTCGTGAGAGCTATGCATGGAGGAAACTGGCCAGCCCTGCAAAGAAAACCGTTTCATTTGCAGATTGTACTGGTAAAATCCTGCGTCAGACTTAAAGAGATGACGCTGAAGTTTAAGGTCGTGCCAACCGTGTCTGAGGCGGATGGCTACAAACTCGAAGGAAATACTTTAACGGTGAAATTGCCGAAGGAAATGAAATTTCTGCTTAATAACAATTTACTTGCGCAAGTCGCCAGGCTCCGGCTAAATTATCAATTTTTCAATTCTATCAAAGCGATAAAATATACGCCGAATACGCAACCACAAGCGACCATCATTCCCACGGTAAATAACGTCAACTACGTTGCATGGCAGAGCTTTAGTGTCGATACAACGGGAGCCATTGAGCAGGCGCTCAAAGCTGGTGCGGTGGATTTTGAATTTACGGTGGAAGTCGTTGATAAGTGTATTTCCGGAGAGAACAAAGGAAACAAAATCGTCATTGAAACGCATGAACTTAAAGAGGGGAACCTGGCGATTATTCCCAAGGAATCCATCGCGCATGTAATCATTCATGAGATTGGACATGCCCTGGATTTAGTCCCTGATTCCAATGCTTTTTGGACGCATAAGGATCAATATCGCGATCATGGCGGAACTGGCCCGCATTGCAAGTATAATGCTGCCCTTGATCTGCAAAATATCTATCGTTATGGAGGTCAGGGCAAAATGTGCATTATGTATCATGGGGTGCATGATCAGGCCGGCCCTGATTTCTGTGAGAACTGTCTTAAATATCTGAAGTTTATCCCATTGCGGCTGGCTCAGCTTAATAGGCCAGGACAGTTAGGAGGCTGGACATTTTCTGCGTAATGACCGGGCAAATTCCGTACGCAAAGATTTTAGAGGGAAAATAAATGCTGCGAGTTTATCAGATAGCCAGGGCAATTAGTGGGCGGCAGGAACTTAATACGCTGGACATTAAATCTTATTGGGAATTGGTCGAAATCTCTGCTCCCGAGGGTGACCCTGAACCCGAAGCGTGGATTGAGGACGGAACCATCGAAGAGGAAGATGATTGGGAGCTGGTCGAAATCTCCATTCCCGAAGGCGAGCCTGAGCCTGACGTTTGAGTGAAGCTGAATTGAATCAACAATATGAGCAATATGAAAACAATCGAATGTGAAATCAAAGGTAATGTATCTTCGGACAGTTCCTGGGATTTATTGAAAATAGACGGTTTTCATAGCGGGATCAAAGTTGATGTGCGGGACATCGTGTCGCATGAGGACGGCTTTTCTTTTGCTTTAATTGTCGGCTATCAGGTTCCTTACAAATTTGGTAGGGTTTTTCAAAATATCCCCAATGGGATGGTCATGTCTTTGGAAGAACCAGTTTCCGGCGGGGTTGGTGTCTTACGATTGAGCGATCCCGACGCGCGCCCCGCAATCCCAAATTTTTCTGGTGAATTGCCGGAAGAAGAAACTTCGTCGTCCTGTTTTGGGGAGTGCTTCGGCTTGCAAATCTCCGCTCGAACGGCTGTAGACAAAACGGCTCCGATTTATTTACGGGTTTGTATGCAGACACTTGTGTCGAATTGTGTTTCCATCAATCCTTCCTCAGGAGAATTGATAAATTACGAGGTGCAGTAATGCGCAATGAAATTCCAATCCTGGAATTCAGCAGTCACACGCCGAGCTTTCATGATTTCGGGCTTTATCTCAACGCTTCACGCTACCACGGAGGCGCGAAGACAACCGCAGTATGGCTGCACGGAATCCTCGTACTCAACCCGGATGAAGACGAAAATGTCTGGCTGAAGTCCTTAAATATGTCCGTTATCAGTGAGGCAAACCAGCTTCCGCAAATAGCGCAGGTTATCATCGGACGAATTACGGTTCAGGATCACTTAAAAGATGTGTTGCTGGCTGGTGACACAAAGGCTCAGGCTTTACCCTTTAGCTTCAATCTCACAGATGTCCTGGGACGAGGGTTATATGAGGACAATTTTTTTGTTCATGTTTCAGCCCGGCAATATTGCTCGAAGCCCGTGCGGATTGTTAGAGACGAGGCAGCGACTGGGAACTACCTCGAAAGACCCGAACGTAGTGAAGCTCGATTTAACGAAATAGATCAGTTGCTTAAAGCTTATGACGCATACAGCGCAAAGCGGTTTTCAGAAGCCGTGGAATATTTTTCCAGAGCACTTAAGAGTGAAGCCATCGGCGCGGACATTGACCGCCCCAATCTTTATAATGCCGCGTATTGCGCTGGTCAGGCAGCGCTCAGAGCCGCCCCCGAAGTGGCTCAACAGATGCTCGAAAAAACGATGCAATGGAGACAGGAAGATTTACAACTCAGAAACAATCTGCTGGTTCAGATTCAGAAATTGATCGTTTTGCAAAATGGTAAGAGGAACGATCAACTCGAAGAAAGACGCGCTCAACTTCTCTCCGACCTCGGTGTGGTTGAGGCTGCACCATGAAGATGAAAAACTGATGAACATCTCATCAAACCAGAAAGTTTGCGCTACATTTAAGGAAAGAATCTGCATGAAATTAACACGTAATTTTCTCATCTCATTATTTTTAATCGCCCTGCTCGCATCCTTCGCCCTGGCGCAGCAAAGCGAAAATAAACGCGGCATCACGCCCGAAGATTATTTCGCGTTTGAAGCTGTCAGCGATCCGCATTTGTCGCCCGACGGCAAACTGGTCGCGTATGTCGTCACGACGATTGAGCAGAAACAGAATCGCCGTAATTCTTCCATCTGGATGGCGGCTGTGGATGGCAGCCGTGCGCCGTGGCAATTCACGACCAGTCCGCAATCTTCGACTGCGCCGCGCTGGAGTCCTGATGGACAATCCCTCGCGTTTCTTTCGGCTCGCGCCGGCGGCAATGCTTCGGCAACAGAAACTCCGAAGTCACAAATTTATGTGCTGGCAATGCAGGGTGGCGAAGCGCGGCGCGTCACAAATTTGAAAAACGGAGCCGGTAGTTTTCAATGGTCGCCCGATGGTTCGCGCCTCGTTTGTCTGAGCCGCACAGGACAAAGCGACATTCGCCCGGAACTCGCCGAACGGAGCGACGTGCGCCATTACCGAAACACTTCTTACAAATTCAATGACACGGGCTGGTTCGATGACAAGCGCTCACACCTCTGGGTTATCGAAGTGAAATCAGGCGCAGCCAAACAAATCACTTCGGGCGATGACTGGAACGATACCGACCCGCAATGGTCGCCCGATGGATCGAAAATCGCTTTCGTTTCAGATCGCACGGGCAAAGCGTATGAAGACAGCCGCAACACCGATGTGTGGGTGATTGCAGCCGAGGGCGGGGCGCTCACAAAAATTTCTGATCACAATGAAGCCGACCGCAGCCCGCGCTGGTCACCGGATGGAAAAACCATCGCCTTTGTCGGCAGCGATCACGAAACGAGTCATCCCAAAATCTGGGTGACTTCGAGCGCAGGCAACGCAATGTCAACGCTGGCGGCAAAAGAACTCGACCTGATTCCTACAGAAATAGATTGGGCAGAGTCTGGCAAAGCGATTTATTTTGAGACGGGCGTCAAAGGTGAAAATCATTTGTTCCGGGTTGATCTCGCCAAAAAAGAAGTTCGTCCGCTTACTTCCGGCCCGCGTGCGGTGCGCAGCGCCGACTTCAACGACCAGGCGAATAAACTCGTTTATCTCGTCAATGATTTCAAACATCTCGACGATGTGTTTGTCGCCGATTTGTCCGGTCGCAACGAAAAACAATTGACGCATCACAACGCCGCGCTGTGGTCAAAATTGCAGCTTCAGGATGTTGAGCGCATCACATATAAAAGCGCCGATGGCTGGGATGTAGACGGTTTCCTGGTCAAACCACTCGGCTGGGAAGCAGGAAAAAAATATCCCATGATCCTCAGCGTTCACGGCGGCCCGGCGGGAATGTATGGCGTGGACTGGTATCACGAATTTCAGGTTTATTCAGCGCGTGGCTGGGCAGTGTTTTTCCCGAACCCACGCGGCTCAACCGGCTACGGCGAAAAATTTGAGCGCGGTATTTTTGGCGAATGGGGCGGCAAAGATTACACCGATGTGATGAATGGTGTCGAAGCGATTTTGAATAAAAATCCCTGGCTGGATCGTGATCGCCTCGGCGTGACCGGAGGCAGCTACGGCGGCTTTATGGCCAACTGGATCGTCGGTCATACGAATATGTTCAAGGCCGCAGTCACGTTGCGCAGCGTCGTAAATTTCATCAGCGATGAAGGCACACGCGATGGCGCTTATGGACACAAGCGCGATTTCGGTGGCGACCTGTTTGAGAAATTCGATTTGTACTGGGATCGTTCGCCGCTCAAGTATGCAAAGAACGTCAAAACGCCAACCTTAATTTTGCATTCCGATAATGATTTCCGCGTCCCGCTCGAACAGGGCGAGCAGTGGTTCCGTGCCCTGAAACATTTCGGCGTGACGACCGAACTGGTGATCTTCCCCCGCGAAAATCATAACCTCACACGCAGCGGCGAACCGAAGCATTTAGTCGAAAGCCTGAACTGGCAAATTTACTGGTTTGAAAGATTCATCAATGATAACAAGGCCGCCGTGCCGCCTGATGGTCGTGTCATTGAATAATCCGGTCAAATTAGGGTTACAATATGTGCGCTATGAAGATTGAAACAGATGACTCAGAAGTAATCATGTTAGACGCTGAATTAGAGTTGCCATTTTTTAGTGAGATTTGTTCTTATTGCGTTCACTGGGATACTTCTTCAATGAAACCTCAATGCCAGGCCTTCCCGGATGGCATCCCCAGAGCAATCTGGCTTGGCGAACACAATCATCGCACGCCCTATCCTGGCGATCATGGCATCCAGTTTGAAGCAGTGCCTGTTAAGCAACGCGAACCTATTGCCGCCTAATCTTTCAACCGCCCGAGTCAGTCTGGCCTGGGCGATCACGCCGGTCTCCCAAATAAGTCATAACTCATTTTTCCGTTTCTACTGTTTGGCTCAATCGTTGGCGCGAAATTTATTTTTCAGCGCGTCTGAGTAATTTCCAAACAGGTTTCAATCCACGCCCTTACTTATCGAAAGGGCGAACCGAAGGCGCAAAGATGAAAATCATTCTGATAAATGTTTCAATCCACGCCCTTACTTATCGAAAGGGCGAACTTGTATAAGGACACTCACACTGCACTTGCTGCCAATGTTTCAATCCACGCCCTTACTTATCGAAAGGGCGAACGCACCTGCGGGCTAAGCGTTCCAATGTTGCGCAAGTTTCAATCCACGCCCTTACTTATCGAAAGGGCGAACAATTAGGAGACTTTATGACAAAAAGAGAATTGAAGTTTCAATCCACGCCCTTACTTATCGAAAGGGCGAACCAACCCGCGAGATATTACGCTGGATCATCTCAAACGTTTCAATCCACGCCCTTACTTATCGAAAG
>JAYSTY010000016.1:0-26916 GCA_043719385.1 Blastocatellia bacterium
GCGCTCAGGATTTATCAAGCCGTGACATATCTCGACTGGTCTATCCACAATCCGCCAACTCTAACCGTCTCTAGCGGTTAGTCAGGTGGGACACACTCATTATTTCCTTGATTTCAATGACTGAAAGACTGATGAAACAAACACTTATACACAATGTGTATTAAGGTGCTGCAAAATGCTCCTGGCGATGATGCGGGCAAGTTGAACAGGAACGGCATTACCAATTAAGCGTCCTGTTTTCTTAAAACTAATATTTTGCTTCGGCGGAGCAAAAGCATATTTTTCAGGAAAAGTCTGTATCAAAGCTGCTTCTCGCAAAGAGATAGCCCGGTCTTGCTCAGGATGTCCAAACCGTCCATTACCAAATCCATAACATTGAGTTGTCATTGTTGGTGCTGGCTCATCCCAAGACATTCTTCCATAAACACTTGGATAGGTTTTTCCACTCTTTTTTGTGTGGCAATCCGCCCGAAGTCCAACGTCCCAATCTCTCCATGTGCCTCCTGGCCTTGAGGCACGAATGCGCTGAAGATTCTTCTCAGTTAACAAACTGGCACGATGGAGAGGGTCACGCTTCGAAATTTCTCCTGCATGGATTTTCTCAAGCTTCTCAATGGTCTGCCTGACCGTAACAAACCTATCTTCGCTGCGCGAGGGTTTCTGAATTTGTACTTCCCCAAATTTTGAAGCAAACAATACAAGACGTTTTCTATTTTGCGGAATTCCATAATAACGACAGTCAACCACTGAATAGGTAACATAATAATTAAGCGCTTTTAGTGCGCCGATGAATTCTAAAAAAACATCGTGGTCTTCTAATTTAGGGACGTTTTCCATTGTCAGTACTTCGGGCTGCAACTCCGCTGCCAAACGCGCAAATTGTTTTAGTAGTGTCCACCGCTGATCATCATCATTTCGATGCCCTTGTGAATATGTAGAAAATGGTTGGCAAGGTGCACAGCCTGCTAATAATTTTATTTCCCCAGTGGAAAAATAAGGCTTGAGATGTTCAGCCGTGACATTGGTAATATCTTCTTCCAGAAAAACACTATCGTTATTTTGTTCAAACGGATATTTACAGGCAGAGTCAAGGTCAATTCCGGCACGAACCTTGATACCTTCAAGAATAAAGCCGTGCGTCAATCCACCTGCGCCACAAAATATGTCAACTGCTGAAACTTGTCTCTTCATAAATTGGCTGATATAGATATTTCTCCGACTGCGAAGTAATAGAAAATTTCTCAATGTGTAATCTTAGTGAAAAAAACTCGTTTCGTCACGTGTAGGTCACTATACTTCGGAATTTTTGAGCGAATAACAAGTCGCCCGCGCTTGTCCGTGTTTCATAATTTGCTCAGCCTGCGTCAATTCCCGCAACCGCACTTTCAGCGTATTCCGATTCGCTTCTGTCAGCCGCTCTAATTCTGCAATCGTCAATCGTTCGTGTTCCCGCAGCAATTTCAAAATCGTTAATGATAATGGCGGTAAGGCTTGTGCCAGAATGCGTTCGCGTTGCAGCTTGGTGGCGAGGTTATCTTTCCGTTTTTTCAGGCAGCGCAAAAAGAAAATGATCTACGCTTCCCAGTTTGGTTTTGTCTGTTTGAGTGTGCTTTGTGTTTTGCGCAGCGCGGAATAATAGAGGGCTTTGTTTTCTTCAATCACGCTTTCGAGCGAAGCATACGGCACATAGGCGTAGCCGCTGCGTAACAACAACAGCGTCGTCAGAATTCGTGAGAGTCTGCCGTTGCCGTCCTGAAAGGGCAATGGCATTGAATTAGTAGCGCAATCCTGCCAAGGTTGCGACAGGTTGGCGCTGCGCCAAGCTTTAATTCGCGCAACTCTCTAAAAGTTGTAGAAATGGCATAGCTAAGGCTCTGCGAAGCGCAAAGCCTGTCGCAACCATGCTGGTTGCGCTACCATTAATTCAATGTCATTGTCCTGAAAGGCATGAATTGCCAGCAGGCGCACTACGAAGACGGAGATGATGTTCATCTTTGCTACTGAATTTCAGCAAGACAGCGTGCAATTGCTTCAGATGATTTTCAGTGAGCGTTAATTCTTCCCACGCTTGAAAAAGCAAATCCATCGCTTCGGCATAGCCTGCGACTTCCTGTTCATCGCGTGATTTGAAAGTGTCGCGTTGCAAATTCGAGAGCAGCGTTTCAATTTGCTGGTCGGTGAGTTTGACGCCTTCGATGCGGGAGGAAGAACCGATGCTTTCAATCGTGGCGACGTGACGGAGCGAGCGCAGGCGTTCGGGCGAGAGCGTTTGTAACGCTTCCCAGCGACCCTTGAATTCGTCAATCTCCGCAATCAGTCGCAGCATCTCGTGCGAGACTTACAGGCCTGATACCGCTGATTTGTCTTTTGCCATACCCGCAAATATACCCGATTTTACCCGATTTGGCTGTCTGAATTTTTATCAGGTGGCAGATGTTCCACATCAGAGCCGCGCTAATTTACTGTGCTTGTAACTGTAAAAGAAATAAATCACCAGTCCAATCGCTAACCAAATCAAAAACCGATACCAATTCGTCCAGCCGAGTTCTGTCATCAAATATCCGCAGGTCAGCACGCCCAACACTGGAATCAGCGACAATGATTTTCGGAAGCATTGCACAACTAAAATTGTGGCAAGTACGATGTAACCTAACAATGGGATTTTATGCTTGAAGACTTCCCAGCCCTGCACCGTCGCGTCAGCCGGATCAGTCGTGGCAATCATTGCAGAAATCACTTCCGGTTTGAACACCGCGAGCGCCACCCAAATTCCAATAAATAATGCAGGCACAATGAACTTTGAATTGATGTACGGCGTCTTAAATTTGCGCTCAATTTTTTGCGGTGAATTTTGCAAAATCAAAACACCTCCGCACACTAAAACAAACGCGAACAAAGTCCCGATGCTCGTCAAATCTGTGACTTCAGTCAGGTTCATAAACAGGGACGGAATCGCTACGACGAAGCCCGTCACAATTGTCGAAAACCACGGCGTTTTAAATTTCGGATGAATGGACGCGAAAATCGGCGGCAGTAATCCGTCGCGGCTCATCGTCATCCAGATGCGCGGCTGTCCAAGCTGGAACACCAGCAACACCGTAGCCATCGCAATCACCGCGCTAATCGCAATAATTCCGGCAATCCAAGTCTTGCCAATTCGTCCGAACACAAACGCCAGCGGATCGCCAACCGCAAGCTCTTTGTAACTCACCATTCCGGTCAGCACCAGCGCAATCAGCACATACAAAACGGTACAAATAATTAGCGAATACATCATCCCGCGTGGCAGATCGCGTTGCGGATTTTTGCATTCTTCCGCCGTCGTCGAAATCGCATCAAAGCCGATGTAGGCGAAGAAAACTGCGGAAACGCCTTTCAAAACCCCCGACACTCCGTTTGGCGCAAACGGCGACCAGTTTTTCGGGTCTACATAAAACGCGCCCAACACAATCACCATAAAAATTACGATGAGCTTGATCGCTACCATAATGTTTGAGACGCGCTTGGATTCTCTGATGCCGACGAATACGAGCGCCGTAATCAACAGCACAATCACGAGCGCGGGCAAGTCACACACAAAATGAATGCCACCAATCACAGGCGCAGTCAGCCACGCCTGATGCGCATCAAGCGCGTTGCCAATGCCGTCAACACCTTTAATTTGTTCGAGGGTTTGTCCCCCCTTGAGCAGCGCATCAACTTTATCAAAACCGCGCGAAGCCGAGAGAAAATCCATCGTCAAATATTGTGGAATATTGATGCCGTAGCCCGTCAGCAACGACGTGAAATAATCGCTCCACGAAATCGCTACGGCGATGTTGCCGATGGCGTATTCCATCAACAAATCCCAGCCGATAATCCACGCGACAAGTTCGCCAAACGAAGCGTAGGCGTAGGTGTACGCCGACCCCGCGACCGGAATCATGGAAGCGAATTCGGCATAACAAAACGCCGCGAACGCGCAGGCAATAGCCGTGAAGATAAACAGAAACGCAACCGCCGGGCCGCCATTAAAAGCCGCGTTGCCAATCGTCGAAAAAATGCCCGCGCCAATCACCGCCGCAATGCCCAGCGCCGTGAGGTCAACTACGCCCAGAGTTTTGTGCAGCCCGCCGCCTTCACCATCGCCCAAACCATGCGCCGCGTCGTATTGAATTTGCTCGACCGATTTTGTGCGAAGAAGAGATGAAAAATTCATAAGTTGGGTGTCCGTCTTTTCTTTGAAATTTAATGAAAAATTTTCGGTATGTGGTTTTCATTAAACGAAAAGCAGCAACGAATGGCAAGAGTTTTGTGGACAAAAGTTATTTATCTTGACAGTCACAAACAGAAAAAAGCATATTCTCGTATCGAATCTTTACGGAAGCGACTGAACAGATATTTTGCCCCAAATATTTGCAATAATAATTACCTACTTGCCAGTCTGGTAAAAGCCATCAGCAAGTCGAGTGAACCACTGAAAGCAAATGAGAATTACAAAAATAGACATACCCAAATCTACGGATAACCAAGATGGTCTTGACCATATAAAAATGGACAAATTAGGCGACGTTGTTTTAATTGCAGGAAAAAACGGTTCGGGCAAAACAAGAACTTTAGAAAAGATATTTCAGACGATAAAAAACAAACCATCTCGCATTAATATTGATAGCGCAACAGCCCGTATTGCACAGCTCGAAACCCAAATTGCTAGTGACAGCGCAGCAATGAAGAGTCAAATTCAGTCAAGTTCATCTCCTAATACCTTCCCCAATCATCTGCAAGACCTTATTAACCGAATAGCACAAATGGAACAAGAAATTAAGCAGTTTCAGCCTCCGCTGAATTGGAAGGAAATAGAGACCTCCGAATTAGCCGATAGCTATTCAGAAGTTCGCTTTGTTCCCAAACACCTTGATTTACAGGACTGTAATTCTTTTTCTAAAGTTCAAATAAAGCAGTTTGCTTCACAAATAAATACTGTTGGCATGAATCATCTTTTACATGGAACACTTGCTAAAATACAAGATATTCAAGACCGCTGGTTCAATGTAACGCATCAACACTCTGAAGCCTCAGAAGAAGAAAAAACTCTTGCTGAAAGTGATTACCAGAACCTTAAAAATATAATTAACGCTTTCTTGGCACTACTGTAGCCAGAACAAACGATGGAGAGTCTACCCTGTTTGGTTTCCCAATGGGTCAGTCTAAGTTATCCGATGGGCAAAAAATCCTGCTTCAGTTTTGTATTGCCATTTACAGCCAAGAAGTAGTATTGATAGATTTAATTTTAGTTATGGATGAACCGGAGAACCATTTGCATCCATCAGTTATCATTGAAACGATTGAAAGAATTCGACGCTGTGTTACAAATGGGCAAATTTGGATTGCAACACATTCCATCCCTCTTTTAGCCCATTTTGATCCTTCATTAATTTGGTATGTAGAAAATAATAAGATTACCCACGCAGGCAAAATTCCTGAAAAAGTTCTGCAAAGTTTGTTAGGCGATGAAAGCGAAATTGCGAAGCTTCAAGATTTCATTAGCTTGCCTGCTCAATATGCAACCAATCGATTTGCTTTTGAAAGTCTATTTGAGCCAAGCGCAGTAGTAACAAGATCAACCGACCCTCAGTCGCTTCAAATTAGAAACGAATTAGTAAGCCTCACAACACAAGGGAAATTACGTGTTTTAGATTATGGCGCAGGCAAAGGCAGGATAATTTCTAATATTTGTGATTTAGATACTGAGGCTCAAAATAATTTAATTGAAAAAATTGAATACATCGCATTCGATAAATTTCCTGACGATAAAGAACATTGCGAGAGTGCCTTAACACGTGCCTATGGCAATTGCGATAAACTTTATTTTAACGATTCGAATACATTGCTATCCAAATACGATGAGTGCAGTTTCGGTGTCGTAATTATGTGCAATGTACTACACGAAATTGACCCAAAAGACTGGCTAAACCTATTCCGACGCGATGGCGAAATATCACGTTTATTGCATGAAGACGGATTCTTATTATTGGTTGAAGATCAGCAAATACCCACTGGTGAGAAAGCTTATCAAAAAGGCTTTTTGATTTTAGACACTCCACAATTAAAAGCGTTATTTAAGATTACGGAGAACGAACTAGGATTTAAGACGGATGACGAAAGAGAAGGGAGATTAAAATATCACCTCATACCCAAAAGATGCTTAATCCAGATAGATGAAAATTCTCGAAGAACAGCACTCCAATCTATAAGCACTTTAGCAAAAAAAAGAATTCTGGAAATAAGAGAACAAGAAAAGAACTATCAAAATGGGAAGTTACACGGATTTTGGACACAACAATTTGCTAATGCGCAACTGAACATTGATGAGTTTCAATAGTAATATTTTAATTGATTCCCTGTTACTAATGTTCATCTGTTTTTACTGCCCAAACCACAATGCCTTCAAAAAAGCAGCAACCTCTCAAAGAAAAATCAAACCTCCATCCCCGCAACAGACATCGGGAACGTTACGATTTCAAAGCATTGATTGGCACTTGCCCTGAACTGGCTCCGTTTGTAGCGCGAAATCGTCACGACGACGAAACTATTGATTTTGCGAATCCTAAAGCCGTACTCCTGCTGAATAAAGCGCTGCTCAAACATTTTTACGGAATTGAAAACTGGGATATTCCGCCCAACTATTTATGCCCACCAATTCCCGGCAGAGCGGATTATATTCATCACATCGCGGATTTGCTGGCTGCCAGCAACGATAGAAAAATTCCGACTGGTAAAAAAATAAAATGTCTGGATATTGGCGTCGGAGCCAATTGCGTTTATCCGATCATCGGGCACAAAGAATACGGCTGGTCATTTATTGGCTCCGAGATTGATCCGGTTGCGATCACCGCTGCGAACAGGATTCTTGCCGCGAATCCAGCTTTAAAACTCGCAGTTGAATGCAGGTTGCAGCCGAATCCAACTGATATTTTTCGTGGGATTATTCGTAAGGATGAACTCTTTGATTTGACGATTTGCAATCCGCCGTTTCACGCTTCGCTGGCGGAAGCGCAGGCGGGGACGCTCAGGAAATTATCGAATTTGAGTAATCGAAAAATCACCAAACCTACTTTGAATTTTGGCGGGAAAAACCGGGAATTGTGGGTTGAAGGCGGAGAAGAAAAATTCGTCGGAAACATGATTCGTGAGAGTCGCCAATTCAGAAATTCCTGCTTTTGGTTTTCTACCTTAATTTCAAAACAAGCCAGTCTCAAAAGCGTTTACGCCACGCTCAAACAAGTCGAAGCCAGCGAAGTGAAAACCATTCCAATGAGTCAGGGCAATAAAATAAGCCGTATCGTCGCGTGGACTTTTCTAACGAAAGAACAACAAAATATCTGGAAAACTACAAGGTGGAGTCAGTCCTGTGCTATGCTTTTGGAATGATAAGCGAGCAGGTCAAAACTATCGTTTCTGAATTCCATGCACAGCTCCAGCAGCTTTATGGTGAACGCCTTGAGCAGGTAATTTTGTTCGGTTCACAAGCGCGTGGCGATGCCGTCGCAGGCTCGGATATTGATGTCATGATTGTGCTAAAAGGTAACGTGAATGTTGGAGAAGAAATTGCGCGAACCAGTGAGATTTGTAGCCGCTTATCGCTCGTCAACGACATTGCGCTTTCACGTATTTTTGTATCTGCTGAGAGATTCAAATATGAACGAACTCCTTTGTTGTTGAATGTGCATCGTGAAGGAATCTTCGTATGACAATTGACCAGGACGCATATTTGAGGAAAGCCAAATCAAGCATTGGAGCAGCCAGATCATTACTGGATGATGAATATTACGAATACGCAATTGCTCGTGCCTACTACGCAATGTTCTATTTAGCGCAGGCTTTACTACTCGGCAAAGGGCTGACATTTTCAAAACATGGCTCAACTTTAGGAGCCTTTGGGTTGCACTTCATCAAAGCAGGAGCAGTGGAGCAAAAGTTTCATCGCTACCTGCTTGATAGCTATGATCTTCGTATTACTGGTGATTACGATATAGCTATTCTCCTGACGCAGGCACAAGCCGAAGAACAAATTATTCACGCAGAAGAATTTCTGGCAATGACTGAAAACTACCTGAACAATTTAGAGGTTAACTAAAATGAACCGCCGCAACATACTCAAATCCGGTCTCGCCGCCGGATTAATAGGAGCTACTAACTTGACTACGAATGCCGCACCGGAGAGCAATCATTACTACGAACTGCGAACGTATCAGCTTCGCAATGATCTGAATCCAGCTCGGATGCAGAATTTTTTCAAAGACCATTTTATGCCGATGGCGAAGCGGCAGGACATTGGGCCGGTCGGATGTTTCACGATTGCTTCGGGGCAAAATGCTCCTGCATTAATTGTCTTGATTGATCATAAATCTATGGGCGATGTGCAGGCGGCGACGGCGCGGATGGAAGCGGATAAAGAATACATGAAAGCATGGCAGGAATTCGAGATTAGCGAATTGCCGTATGTCCGCTACGAGGCAAGCTTGCTGAAGGCGTTTGACGGGCATTTGAAAGTTGAAGTTCCGGCTCCGAATAAAGACCCGCGTGTGTTTGAGCTGCGAACCTACGAATCAAAAAATCATTTTTCGCTGAAGAATAAACTGGCGATGTTCAATCAGGAAGAGATCAAAATTTTTCGGGATTGCGGATTCGCGCCGATCTTCTTTGGTGAAAGCGTCTTCGGTGCGCGGCAACCGTTTCTCACGTACATGATCGCCTTCGACAGCATGCCTGCCCGCGAAGAGGCGTGGGCAAAATTTGTGAAGAGTGAAGCCTTCGCCAAAATCAAAGTCTTGCCAGGCTGGACTGATCCTGAAGCGGTCTCGAATATTTATGGCTCGTTTTTACGACCAACGGCTTTCTCGCAAATTAAGTAAAAAACGAATGTGGCACAAACTCGAAAGTTTATGCCACATTCGTTTTCTAAAATATCGAACCGCTTTGCGCTTTGATGATTTCGAGTTCAAAAATCAAGGTTGAGTTGGCAGGGATTTTCCCGTTCCCTGCGTCTTTGTCGCCATAGCCGAGGTCGGGTGGGACAATTAATTTTCGCGTCCCGCCAACTTTCATGGCAGGTATTCCATCACCGCCCATAATGCCCAGATTCCAGCCTTTGGCGTAATCCTGATCGCCAACTTTGTAATCAATTTTCCCCTTCTCAAACTCTTTACCATTTTGTAATCTTCCCACATATCGCACGGTCAGGATTTGCCCCATTAACGCGGAGATGCCGTTCCCGACTTCCAGGTCTTGATACTTCAGACCTGATGGCGTAGTTTTCATTTCATTCGGGTTTGTCGTAGCTGGTAGGGTTGAAGTTGTTGGTGTGGGAGTCACAATAATTTGTGGCGTTGGTGAAGCGGTAGCCGTTGTCTGGGGCGCAGAATTCTGACAGGCAATTTGAGCCACAGAAAACAACAGGCAGATAAACATTATTGCGCGATTCATTATTTTTTATTTCTCCTCAAGCGAATTTATTTGCGGGGCGTGACTGAAACAGCCGCTATGATATGCACTCCATCAAGTTTGGTCAAAATTTTCTGAGAATAATTTATGTCTGAAATAACCAACCGCCGCAAAAGCACGCAATTACAACCGCTGGTACTGGCCATAGATTTGCAGGACGAGCACCTCAAAGGCGCTTTAATCAATGAGTCCGGGCGCATTCTGGTAACGCAGAAAGTACCAGTCAAACAAACGACAGTCCGCGCAACAGTTGCGGCCATCAGCCAGTTGATTATTGATTTAGCCACCGCGCCTGACCGCGAACAGTGCGAGATTAAAGCTATCGGGATTAGCGTTCCCGGCATTATTGACCACCGCTCAGAACGCGTTTCCTTCACGAGTCATGACACCTTCAACTGGGAGCGTGTGCCATTGCGTTCGATGATTGAAAAGACTCTGGTGAATTCGGGGATTGACGTTCGACTTTCATCCGAGGCATCGCCAGCGCGGATTGCCAAAATGACCTCGGCGCATCCGGTGATGATTATTCGCTCGACGCGTGATGCCCAGGTGGTGGCGGAAGCCTGGTGCGGCGTGGCGGCAGGCAAAACAAATGTTGTGTTGTTGTCGCTGGGGCAGGAAATCACGACCAGCATTCTTGCCAATGGAAAAGTGCTGCACGGAGCAGGCGACCTTGCCGGAGCCGCCGGATGGTTAGCCCTCAGCGAAAATTTCAAAGCGGAATATGCCGTCAATGGAGCTTTTAGTTTTGAAGCCAGCGCAGCCGCGCTCGTGCGAAAAACTCTGGAAAAATGGAGTCCAGATTCAGAATCACTGCTGAGCCAGTTAACCAAATCCAACCCTGCGCAACTTAATGCAGCCACGATTATTCGCGCCGCCCGCAGCGGTGACCCGCTGGCTTTAAGCGTGATGCAGGAAACCTGTGCCTGGGTCGGACGCGCCGCCGCCAATCTGATTTGCCTGTTGAATCCTGAAGCCGTCGTGCTGAGCGGGAAATTTGGCATCAGCCTGAAACCTTTTATCAGCGACATTCGGCGTGAAGCGAAAAAGTGGACACCAGCAGCCGCCCTGAAACAATGTCAAATTGTGAGCGCCAAACCGGACGAGCAGGCAGAGTTGTTAGGAGTTGCTAAATTAGCGTGGGAGCAAATTGGCTAGTCGCTGCTGTTATTGACCAGGCTTTCGATAATCTGTTCCAGTTCACCTGGATCAAAGGGTTTTCTCAGGTAAGCGTGCCATTGAAAAGTCCCGGAATTGGTGGTTTCGGTGAGCGGGTTGCGAAAAGCAGAAATGGCGACAATCGGCACGGCATTCAACTGGGCGATCTCGTGAATTTTCCGCGCCGCTTCCAAGCCGCTCAACCGCGGCATCATCACATCCATTAAAATTAAATCCGGCTGTTCCTGCTGCGCTAAAGCTACAGCCTGCTCGCCATCTTCAGCAACAATTACTTCGTGTCCGTGAATTCTTAATAATTCAGCCAGCATGGCGCGAATATCATCGTTGTCATCGGCGACCAGAATCTTTCTTTTTGCCGCAGTTGCGGCAACCTTCTCACGCCAGCTTAATGGACTGCCATTAGGTGTTGATACCATACTTACTACTTTTACCTGGGGAGACAATTTAGTTGCGAGGGATTAATTTTTCGACCACGTCGGGAATTGACCACAGCCATGATTGTAATAATGAAAAGATATATCCGTCAAGTAGCCCCAGACAATTAAAGCTAATACCCAACTGCCTTGCCGCCTCTGCGTGGATCGCTGGCACCAAGTCGCACACCAGTTTTTTCTTCGATCATAATAGCTTCACAATCGCCCATAAACCCGGGCTTATCCGTGAATTTGTGCCCCATTGCCTGCAACTTGTCTTTCACGTCTGCCACGATGCCCATTGGCTCGTAACGAATTTGATCGGGCATCCATTGATGATGAACGCGCGGCGCGTCTACGGCCTGTTGCATTGTCATGCCGTGATCTATGACATTAATTATTCCCTGCAACACAGTATTGATAATCGTCGGGCCGCCGGGACTGCCTAGGGCGAACCACAATTTGCCGTCAGTCAAAACGAACGTGGGAGTCATCGCCGACAACGGGCGTTTGCCTGCCGCGACGGCGTTGTTCTCGCCCTGAATTAAACCGTAGGCATTGGGCGTTCCCGGCTTCGCAGCAAAATCATCCATTTCGTTATTAAGCAAAAATCCCGCCCCTTCAACCGTGACGAAATTTCCGAAACTGCCGTTCAAAGTGTACGTGTTGGAAACTGCATTGCCGTCTTTGTCTACGACGGTGAAATGCGTAGTTTCAGTTGATTCGTAAGCTGTCGGCCTGCCGTGCCTGATCTTTTCTGAGGTCGAAGCCTGCGTAAGATTAATTGTAGCGGCGACCTTATCCGCGTATTTTTTCGAGAGCAAACCCGCTACCGGAACTTTCACAAAATCTGTATCGCCCAGGAATTCGGAGCGATCCGCAAAAGCGCGGCGCATCGCTTCAGTCTTGACGTGTAATTCGCGCGAAGAAGCAAACCCCATTGCTTTCAAATCGTAGCGGCTCAGAATATTCAGCATCTCAATCAAGGCAATTCCACCGGATGATGGCGGCGGCATCGTGATGATTTCGTGGCCGCGATAACTGGTACGGAGCGGCTCGCGTTCTTTCACCTGGTAGTTTTTCAAATCATTCAGCGTGATCCAGCCAGCCGCATTTTTCTTCATCGTCGCGGCAATCAGCGCGGCGGTTTCACCTTCGTAAAATTCACGCGGGCCATTTTTTACCAGGCGCTCAAACGTAGCGGCGAGTTCGGGCTGGACAAACGTTTCGCCTTCTTCATACGGCTTACCGTCGCGCAAATAAATTCGTTTGCTCTCAGGAAACAGCGCCAGATTTTTGCCCGCATTTTTGAGACTGGTTTCCAGCGCGTACCACACCGGAAAACCGTCTGCCGCCAATTTTCGTGCGGGTTCGCAAACCTCTGCCCATTTCATCGTGCCAAATTTTTCAAGCGCATGGGCAAAGCCTGCGACGGTTCCCGGCACGCCAGAAGCTTTGTGTCCAATCGTCGAAGAATCGGGAATGTAGTTGCCCTGCTTGTCCAGATAAATATTGCGATGCGCCGCCGCCGGGGCCATTTCGCGGTAATCAATTGCTACGGCTTTACCATCCGCCATCCGAATCATCATAAAGCCGCCGCCGCCCAAATTTCCGGCTTCCGGCCAGACCACCGCCAGCGCCAGGCCGACCGCGACCGCCGCATCAACGGCATTACCACCGCGCTTCATAATGTCTACGCCAATCTGCGAAGCGATTTCACTGACCGACGCCACCATTCCGTGCCGGCCACGCACAGGCGCACGCGAAGCAGCCTGATTCGCGGGCGTGATGATGAGCGCGAGCAGAAGAGAAAAAGCGATGAAAACTGATAGGGATTTTTTGCCTTGCATAAAGTTATTCCTTGAAAGTGAGCGTGCCTTCAAATCGTTCCCGTTTGGCATTGTAACGAATATTGTATTGATCCAACGTACCGTTGCGACCGCGATAATCAATCTCGTATTTCCATACGCCATTTTTAATGGCTTGTTTGCTAAAAAGATAGTCTACCCAGCCAAGTGTTTCTGTTTTCGTTTCCTTTTTATTTTTCGTTGTCAGCACGGTTTTATACTGAATTACTTTATCCTGTTTTTCGCTGTAACCGATCAAGGCTGTTTCTAATCCCATACACCCTTCAGCCTCATACAAAACAAATTCGTAAGCTTTACCATCGCCGTTGAAATCTTTTAAGGCAAGTATTATGGGTTTAGCCTCTTTCGCGTTGCTCTTTACAACTTGATAATAATAACCGCGTGCAATTTTATATGGCACGTCAAAACTGCCCTGATCGCTACTGCCGCCTTTGGCTGAAATGGTGTCGCCTTCGATATTAATCGTATTGATAATTTTGTTGGTCTTCAGATCAATTAACGAAACATGCGTAGTCCCACTGTAAAAATGTCCGCGTGTATATTCAGGACACGTATAAATTTCATCGGCTGGTTCGCGCGGATTTCGTTTCGGGCTGATCATCCACAAAATCAAAGCGCGATTCGGATGCGACTTGGACCTGAGCGGGCGCGTTTCGATTACCTTTGCGCCCGCAGGCAAATCGTATTTATGCACTGCCTGCGGTGAGCCGAAAATAAAAAATAAAAAGAGGGTGAGGATCAAAAGTCTGCTCCTTCCAAAATAACCTGCGCAATTGCATTATCCACCGAATGCGACATTGAAATGTGTGACCGTGTGACCTGTAGTTTTTTTACTAATTCAGCGGCGCGTCCGTAAAAGACAAGCTGGGGCGCACCTTCAGGAGATGATATGATTTCTACGTCCTGCCACGACAGAGCCGTCACCGGAGTTGCTGCACCGATGGCCTTACGGGCCGCTTCTTTCGCAGCAAACCGGGCAGCAAATTTTTCGGCGCGGCGCGATAATTCACAATAAGCAATTTCACGAGGTGTGAAAACCCGCTCCATAAAACGCGGCGTCAAAGCTCTTTCAATGCGACGGATTTCGATGATGTCTATGCCAATTCCAATTATCATGGTGGTCGGTGGTCAGTGCCTGGTGGTCGGGAAAAACTCGGCGTTCGCAACTTCTGACAACTGATCCTGACCACTGAACACTGACTATGAATTACTTTACTTTACGCAATGCAAATAATCTAAGCTATTTCGTTTGCGAGCCGCTGGAACGAGCCGGGTTCACCAACGCTTTTAGCACACGAATGACCGACGATGAAAGCCAGGTCAATGAATTTACGCTGGGAAATTTCAGCTCCGAACAAAAACCGCGAGTTTTGGCGAATCGGGAAAAATTCAAAGCTGCGCTTGGTGTCAAAGACTGGACACTGGTTACAGCCAGTCAAATTCACTCCGCCGAGATTCGCTCCGTGAAAGATCAGACGGACGCCCGCAGTGAGCCACAGGAAGGTGATGCGCTGACGGCGAATCTCCCGAACGTTTTGCTCGGTATTCAAACCGCAGATTGTCTGCCGATACTTATCGCTGATGTGCGAACTCGCGCCGTAGCCGCAGTCCATGCGGGATGGCGCGGGACGCTGGCGGGCATCCTGACGATGACAGTTGTGCGGATGCAAAAAGAGTACAACGCAAATCCCGAAGATTTGTGCGCGGCATTAGGCCCGGCAATTTGCGCGGATAATTTTGAAGTGGGGCCGGAGGTGCTGGAAATGTTTCGCCAAAAATTCAGCTATGCCGAAAAGCTGTTTGCAAATTTTCAGCCCAACGGTAAGGGCCACATTGATTTGAACCGCTGCAACATTGAGCAATTACTTGAGGCTGGATTACGGGCAGAAAATATCTTCGACAGCGGATTTTGCACGATGAAGAGTAATGAATTATTTTTCAGCTATCGCAAAGAAGCCGGGCACGAAAAATATACGGGGCGATTGCTGAGCGTCATTGGACGCAGGGAATGATTTATCGCGCTAAAGAAAAAAATTTCTCCTCCACGAAGTCACACGAAGCGGCACGAAGTTTTTTTTGACAGGATTTACACGATTGACAAGAGAGACTATTTTTTGTGCCAATAAATCCTGTCAATCTTGTCAATCCTGTCTGATTTCTTCTTCGTGAACCTTTGTGTGACTTCGTGGAAAAACATTTTCCTGCAATCTATCGCTCAGTATTTATTGCCCAATAATACGTTCAATAAATTGTCCTGCATCGTAGCGTTCAGCGGCAAATCTCCGTGTGACTCACAATGAAAAATTGCCTGTCGGGCTGGGGGCAAAATCGAAGTCAGTTGCCCGGAACTCTTATCAAAGTGCAAGCCATAGAGGCTTTGTCGCGTGACACGATTATCGCCTGGCGCAAACATCAAATCATACGCGCGATTCCGCAGTTCACTTTTACCCAGCGCACGGCTGGTGCGAAAAAAAGTCTCCGGCTTCCCTTTTATTTCGACGATTACTGCCGCCGCCAAAGTGGGTTCGCAATCGCCGCCAAAAAGAAAATATTGCAATGAATCAGGTGTCTGGGCGACGACATCAAGGGCTTTTTGAAACCTGGCGGCACGGTCCAGGACGGTTTGCAAAAAAGGTTCACGCGCTGCAAACATTTTTTTCATCGCCTCTTCCATCTCGCCTAATCGGGTTTCAACTTCAGGTGATTTATTTTTCCTTAACTTGCGGCGCGTTTGCTGAAAGCGTTTTTGTTCACGCAGCTTGAAACCTTCATCAAACGCGATAGACCAGCCATATTTCCGCCAATTCTCAAGCGCAAAAATATTAATTTCGAGCGGAACCAAATTGCTATCGTAAAAGTGTGGCCCACCATTATGTGGCAAAAGCTGATAAATCGCAGGAGTAGTAAAAATGGCATCCCGATCCAGCGCATCCAGCAATTTCAACTGCGGCAGGTTAGTGCCTAACACTGAATAGCCATTGAGAATTGTGCTTAGTGCATCCATCGAACCTGAATTCGGAGTCCCGAACAGCAGCAGGCGCGCCAGATGTTTTGCACCTTCCCAGGATGGTTGCGGAGTCGGTGAATCAAGCACATCACGATCTCCATACATCGCACAATAACGAGCCACCAGGCCGCCCATCGAATGCGCCACAATATCAAAACGCAAATCGGGGCGATTCAGCCGGGCTTTTAATTTGATAATTTTCTGAAATAACAACTGCGCCGCTTCCACATTATCGCGCCGCCAGTCATACGCAAAAACGTAATATGTATCCTGAGCACCATCGGCGGGCGGGTTATCCCAATCGCCATGACGGTAGCCGCCGGCCTGCTCAAGAGAAGTCAGGAGCGAATCGTAAAACCCGATCTCCGGGGCGAGGCGGAAAAATTTTGCGCGCTCAATAATTTCAGTCGCCACCAGATCATCACGATTTTCCCGGAAATCGGTCGAAGTAATTGGCAGCGCCAGTAAATCACTGGTCGCACCCGCAAATTTAGGCCACGCGACCTCATTATTTTTTTGATTCACCAGCCGCGAACCAAGGACGCCCGGAATCACAATGACGGGATTCTTTTTGCTTGTTTGCGGCTTTTGTGAGGGGTTATAAATGCGTGGTAAATTGGGTTTGCCCGACTTAAGAATTGTACAGTTGGTAAGCACCAGGCAAACCAACAGGAACATAATTAAATTAACGCGTTTGGTTTGATTCATAAGTTGCTTGACTTACCGGGCGCTGAGTAGTGTTATATTTCGGTTGCCGTGATAATAGAAAATCAGTTTCCCTGAGATGTCAAAAAGTCGTTTATTCCTCATTTCGTCCTCTGCCTGCCTGCTCATTACTTTAGCGGGATTATGGTTTGTGCGCCACAGTATCCATAGTTACGATCAGCTTATTCTTAGTCCATCCGCTTTGCAGACTGAGACCTGGGCCAAGCCGCGTGTGGCGATTGTGTTTGGCGCCGCTGTTTATCAGGACAATTTATCGCAAATGCTGGAAGATCGCGTGACCACTGCAATTGCACTTTATAAAGCCGGAAAAGTTGATCGGATTCTGGTTTCCGGCGACAACCGAACGCCTGAATATAATGAACCAAAAGCGATGGCGGATTACTTAATCAGCCACGCCGTTGACCCGCGTGATGTCGTGATTGATTATGCCGGACGCTCGACGTATGAAACCTGCCTCCGCGCCAGAGAAATTTTCGCGGTCAAACGCGCCGTGCTGATTACGCAACGAACACATATTTCACGGGCGCTTTACCTCGCGCAAAAACTTGAGATCGAAAGCTATGGCGTCATTGCCGACCAAAAAAATTACGGCAGTGAAACGTCGTACCAACAATTACGCGAAATCGGCGCCTCACTCAAAGCCTTCTTTAATATTCATATTTCCCCACCCCACACCGTCCTCGGCGAAAAACTACCAATCAAATAACGAATAGTTTCAGGTCAATAGTTGCAAGTTTCACGTTCTGATGACAATTCCTGCACATTGCCAGTTCGATTTCCCTCTTCCCGCTAACTTTGTGCCAGCCCAATACCGTTTTATCAGAGATGTGTAATCGTTCTGTTAAGGAGTTAACTAGAATAATGGAGAGCGAAGATGATCCGTAAATCATCGGCTGGTGAGCAAGGCAGGGATCAAACGGCGTATTTGATCCGGGGGTTCAGGAATAAATGGTGTCGAGGACAAAAAGTTGTCAGGATAGGCGCGCAATAGCTCAAGTGAAAGTTCACAGAATTCACAGGCGCTCAGATGTTTCTCAAGCAGGTGCATCGCTGCTGTCGGCGAGGCCGTTTGAAGATAAACCAGTAGTAATTCGCTGGTTGGACATTCAGCAGATTTCTCAAAGTTTTTTGCTTGCATAAATTGCCCTGTTCATTTTGCAAAGATTAGACCATAACCGCCCCACTTCTACCAAAGAATTGAAACTACTACCGAGGTGAAGCAAGACATGAGTACCAAGCGTTTCGGCTGGAAACAGGCATTATTAGACGAAGAAATCTCAAAAATCTGGAACGAATTATATCGCATGGTTTATCTGCATCCACTGGTGCAATCAGCCCGTAATTCGGGGATGCTGGGGAATAATCAATACGGTGGGCAAACCTATACTGATCTTTCCCAGGAACTGTTTCTCACGCTGTATCAAAAAGGTCGGTTCGAGCATTACATTGACACGAATATGACCGACCGCGAAATCGAACATGAAATTTCGCAGATTGAACTGACCAACATGCTGGTTGCCCATTTACGCCGCCAGCATCCTGAATCATATCGAATTGCGCGGCGGATCAGTACGTTGATTCAGAACAGTAGTTGTTTCCGGCGCTTTGATACTTTACAGCTACGTGACATAAATACAGCGCGTCGTCGTGGATTGACGGAAAAAGTCTTTGGACTGACAGAATGGCCGGATCAGAAAGAAATTAAAGAAAGAGCGACGATGGAAGATTTGATTCAGCAGATTCCCATGCGCATCCGTAATACGCGCGAAGCCGGCTGTACGGCTGACGCACAAATTGTGATTTCTAATGCTGATTTGTTGAAATTGATCGTAGAGGTGTTTGAAGTAACCGATTCTTTAGCCGACATCAAAACCCTGCGCAATCTGGTGATGTCCAGACTGCCGGTTATTAATATCCAGATGGTTCCCATTAGTAAACCTGACGACGATAATTCCAGCTCAAATATCGAATTTGACATCCCGGATGATCGTGGTAACCCGGAAGAGGCTTATCTGAGTCACGAATTTTCTCAACGCGCCGCCAAACTAGCCGACAAATTCCTTGACCAGTTAGCCGACATCGTCCGCCGCAAACCTAAACAAGCGGAACGGATGCTGCACATTTTCTGGCATTGTTATCTTGAGCCGGGTCAAATGTCGAATATTCAATTGGCCAAAGAGTTGGGCGTCTCAGATTCGCTGGTGAGTGATTACTGCAATCGTGCTAGCCAACTTCTCCAAACGCTTGACCTAACCATTGAACAAGCGCGAGTTTTTGAATTTGCCCTAAAGCGTCAAACTGCTAACCTGATTCATCGGCAAAGCCATAAACTTGCTGCTTAAAACACAATAAACCACTAGCTTGCAGGTAGTTACATCTCTATATCAACTATCTGCAAGCCCCGCTATTCAGCCTGTCCAGTTTAATTCTTAGAAAATTTTCACGTTTAAACCCAGCTATTGCAACACTTCGCAATATTTTCAAAAAAAGATATAGACAGCCAAAAAATTTATGGTAGTATCCGTCTTGTTCCTTCCCTCACTAAGGTGTAATAATTTAATTTTAGCGGTCAGATTCCTATTAAAAAACTGAAAGGATAGGTCATGAAACTTTCTGCACATGCTTTGCGTTCTCTCCAACAAATGGACGAGACGGGTCGTCGGGCTGTCGAACAAATTGTTCAAGCTCACATTCGCGCCTGCTTACTCAATGGCTTTCCACCTGAAAACTTGGAAAGAGTTTATCAGGAAGCAATTGAAATCATTCGCTTGGAAGGGCCACCACAGCCTGAACAAGCTGTTACCAGTAAATATGAACCGACCAGACGATATGAACAATATCGCAGTCCACGGGCCTTATAATTAGCAGCCCTCAATAAGATTTATTTTGAAAATAGCAGTTATGACTGGTGAGGTTGTAGCTGCTATTTCTTTCTGTTACCATTGAATTGTTTTGACGCGTCAGGGATAACCCTGATCATCTAATATCTTTTACTTAAATCATTTTCGAAAGGACTACCGGGATTATGAAAAAGAATCTTGCTTTAGTGTTGATCACCCTGCTGTGCGTTGGAATTGTCGCATCAGCCAAGACCAAAAAAGTTAAATTAACAGGCGTGGTTGTTGATAAGGCCTGCTCTGCCAAACTTGCTAAGAAAGATAACGTTCAGGAAGCAGCTTTGGGTCACACCAAAAAATGTGCACTGATGGATGCTTGTGAGAAGAGCGGCTATGGTGTTTTTGTTGATGGCAAATTTTATGAATTTGATGCCAAAGGAAACGGTCTGGCAAAAGCTTTGATTGAAAAAAGTACCATGGATAAGGGAATTAAGTTAGCAGTAGAAGCTAAAGCTGATGACGCCAACCCAATGTCGTTGATGGTCAGCAAAATTTCAGTCGCCAAGTAAAAACAGGCTCTAACCAAAATAATAAGGGCGTGCTTTGAACTTAGCACGCCCTTATTATTTATTCATAGCTCGTAACATTTCGAGATTTCTCACGATACCGCTCAAACGCCAGTTCAATCAGCCGATCCAGCAATTTTGCATACGACAAACCGCTCGCTTCCCACATTTTCGGATACATGCTGATGGCAGTAAACCCTGGCAGGGTATTCAATTCGTTGACATACCACTTCCCTGTTTCACGTTCGAGGAAGAAATCAGCACGCGCTAAACCTGAACCATCAATCGCTTGAAATGCCTGAACGGCGAGTTGCTGAATTTCGACGGTCTGCTCATCCGTCAGCGGAGCCGGAATCATCAATTTCGCTCCGTTTGGATCAACATATTTGGCTTTGTAATCGTAAAATTCGGCGTGTTCCGTCGTCGCAATTTCGCCCGGCAAACTGGCTACGGGTTCGTCATTGCCAAGCACACTGACTTCGATTTCGCGGGCATTGACGCCGCGCTCAATAATTATTTTGCGGTCAAATCTTGCGGCAAACGCAATCGCAGTTTTTAATTCTGGCGCGTCATCAGCTTTGGAAATGCCAACCGAGGAGCCTAAATTCGCGGGTTTGACGAAACATGGAAATCCAATTCTGGTGATGGCATCCGCTTCAATTTGCGCAGGATTTTTTTCCCATTGCGTCCGCAGGAAATGAACATATTCAACAATTGGCAATCCGGCTTCAAAAAAAAGCCGCTTCATGAAAACCTTATCCATGCCGCAGGATGAAGCCAGAACGCCGCAACCAACATAGGGAATATCCGCCATTTCAAACAATCCCTGAATCGTCCCGTCTTCGCCGTAAGTACCGTGCAAAATTGGAATGACAACATCAAGTTGATCATTGGCTTGTGTGCCATTTGAAGAAGTGCGCACGAGTCCTTTTTTCGTCGGATCACCAAAAATCGCGACGCTTTGATCAGCAGTTTCAAGTACCGAACTCGGCAATAGATTTGTTGCTTCGCTTGATGCCAGCCATTTGCCTTGGGGCGTAATCGCAATCGGAACGACTTCGTATTTTGATTTATCCAGCGCATTAATCACCGATTCGGCGGAGCGCAGAGAAACTTCGTGTTCACCCGAACGCCCACCAAAAATGACACCAACTCGAATTTTACTCACTAAATTCAGCCTCTTCCTTACATTATCTTTTTTCCGAAGGCAGACAAAATCAGTTGCACTCCCAATTCCGCCGTTCGGTTTGCGGTATCTAAAACCGGATTTATTTCAGTTAATTCAAATGACAGCATCTGCTCGGAATCTGCAACTTTTTCCATTGCCAGATGGCTCTCACGATAGGTCGGGCCGCCTGGAACCGGAGTCCCAACTCCCGGCGCAAAATCAGGATCAACAAAATCCATATCCATCGTGACATGAAATCCGGCGGTATTCCGTGCCGCAATTTCAATCGCTTCGTCAACGCAGGCACTCATCCCACGTTCATCAACTTCGCGCATCGTCATAATTCTGACACCTGAATTACGCATAACTTTTGCTTCGCTGGGATCAACATCGCGTGCGCCAATCAGAACACAATCCTCTGGATAAACCTTTGGGGCAAAACCACCGATTTGGGTTAACTGCGGCGCTCCGTTCCCCAAAATCGCGGCGAATGGCATGCCATGAATATTACCCGACGGTGAAGTCTCCGGCGTATTCATGTCACCGTGCGCGTCAAACCAGATTACGCCAACACGCTTTTCCTGTTTACGATAAAAAGCCGAGAGACCGGAAACACTGCCCACGGCAATCGAATGATCGCCGCCAAGAATGATCGGTGTTGCGTCATGTTGCAGCACTGCCGTAACTTTCGCCGCCAGAGCCTGACAGGCTTCAGCAATTTCCGGCAAATACTTGGCGTGTCGGAATTCCTCCAATAACATCTCAGGATTACGAACATTAATATTACCGCCGTCGGTAACTTCGTACCCAAGTGTAGTCAGGCGCTGATTGAGGCCAGCGACGCGAACCGCCGATGGCCCCATATCTACGCCACGCCGATCAGCGCCTAAATCCATCGTGACGCCGATGATAGTTACATTTTTTCCTGCCATAAGCTGCTTTACTTCACCGCCCGGATTAAAGAAAAACTCCGTCCCGTGACGCCCATTTTCGACTTTAAGCCACGAATTACGATTTGCCGAAAACCTGTGCCACGCAACATTTCCGCCAGTTCATCCGACGAGTAAAAATGCGCGTTCGCCTCCTCGTTGTTGCGCTTGATGTAGCGGTAATACTGCCGCCGAATTTTTTGAATAAAATCGCTCAAGCCTGCCGCTGGCGCAAGCTCAGCCGCGATCAGCAAAGCGCTATCAGATTTCAAAATGCGATAAGCTTCTCTGAAAATATCCTTTGGCTCAAGTTGGTTGAAAGCCAGACCACAGGTCACTAAATCAAATTGCTTGTCATTAAATGGCAAATGATTGAGTGGCGCCGTGCGCCATTCGATCCGCGTTCCAACTTTGGCCGATTGCGCATCAAGCCTGGCTCTTTCCACTAATTCGGTGGTGCTGTCCACGCCAATAATTTTGCCGTCTGTACCAACCAGGCCAACCAGATGACGCGCAATCATGCCAGTTCCGGTTGCCAGTTCCAGAACTTGCATCCCAGGATATAAGTCCCCGACCTCAATTATTTGCGTTAGTAATGTCTGGTAATCAAGCCCGGTGCGGCGCTTAAATTCCTTAGCCCTTTTTCCTTCCAACTCGCTCAACCAATCAGAAATTGGTAACGGAGTTTGTACTTTTAGTTTTGCTTTCTTCTGAATTTCATGGGGAAGTTCTTTAGTTATCATTATCGTTACTGCTCCAAAGCTTTTTCTGTTGAGCCTTCACTACGACTTGTCTTAATGACGGGGCAGCCGTAATTCAGCCGTTTATTCCAATAACGATGAGGGGGGCGAAATTAGTTTCGTGTTCTGAGTTTCGGGTTTCGAGTCTTTGAGCCACAAATGATTTGGAAATAACGAGCTACGTCACTTCCTCGAAACACAAAACCCGAAACTCGAAACCACCTAGGGTTTCAATCGGTTCAGCATTCTGCCAAAGGGGATTGTTTCACGAACATGCTCAAGACCGCAAATCCAGGCTACTGCGCGTTCGATGCCCATCCCGAAACCGCCGTGCGGGACACTGCCGTATTTGCGTAAGTCCAAATACCAGTCAAACGCTTCCTGGGGTAAATTATGCTCGTGAATACGCTTCAATAGCAAACCAAGTGACGAAGCCCGTTCGCCTCCACCGATAATTTCGCCGTAACCTTCGGGTGCGAGAACGTCTACACATAAAGCCAGATCAGGACGCGCAGGATCAGGTTCCATGTAAAAAGCCTTCACCGCAGCCGGGTAGCGATGCACCATCACGGGCTTGTCGAATTGCGAAGAAAGATACGTTTCATCCGGCGAACCAAAATCTCCACCGTACTCAAAAAGATTTTCGACTTTGCCCTCAGCGTGCGCTGTTTGCAGCATCTTCGCCGCATCGTCGTATTGCAAACGCGGAAACGGCGGAATCATATTTTCAAGTTTCGTAAGATCGCGTTCGAGATGCTTGAGTTCTTCCTGACGGCTTTCCAGAACACGGGTGACGATGTGGCTAATGAAATCTTCGGCGAGCGTCATGATGTCATCAAGCTGGGCGTAAGCAACTTCCGGCTCGACCATCCAGAATTCTGTCAAATGCCGTCGCGTCTTGGATTTTTCAGCGCGGAACGTCGGCCCAAAGCAATACGTTTTCCCAAACGCCGCCGCCGTCGCTTCGTTGTAAAGCTGGCCGGACTGCGTCAAATAAGCCTTTTCATCAAAGTAGCCGACTTCAAATAACGTCGAAGTTCCTTCACAGGCAGCCGGCGTAAAAATCGGCGTATCGCACAACGTGAAATCCCGATCATCAAAAAAATCTCGTACCGCTTTGATAATCGTATGACGAACGCGCAGGATCGCGTGTTGCCGTTTTGAGCGCAGCCACAAATGACGATGATCCATCAAAAATTCTACGCCGTGTTCTTTCGGCGTAATCGGATAATCATGCGCCAACTGAAAAATTTCCAGATTGCTTACGTCTAATTCATAAACACCCGGTTTTTTCGGGTGCTCACGCGCTACGCCTGTGACGATGATGGAAGATTCCTGTGTGACTTTTTCGCAATTTTCCCACGTCTCCTCGCTGACATCTTTGCGCGAAGCGACTCCCTGAATAATCGAAGAACCATCACGAATTTCAAGAAACGCGAGCTTGCCGCTGGAGCGTTTATTATAAAGCCAACCTTTGATCGTGATCGTTTCACCAAGAGATTTTGCAATGTCTGAAATGTATGTTTGCGTCATAAAATTTATTCACTATCAGCCGGACGAAGATAAATCATTTCATCATCCATCGTTAATGCCAGATGCAGATTATTTAACCAACCTTTCCGACCCAGAATATTTCGAGTAGTTCCATGATTAGGTAGAAATAAGACTGTAGATTCAAAGATAATGCCAAAAGTATTGAGTGTTACTGTATGAGCATAAGCATGAAACGATCCAGCAAGAGTACTCAAAGGAATTCTCACACCTGATTCAACATTAATTTCTAGTCCTTCGGCTAACTCACGCTGAAATAAGCAGTACTCACTTCCGGTATCCACTTTAGCTTTTCCAGAAACAAGCAAATTATTTTGCGTTAACTCAAATGGAATCGAGATACCTGATGGCAGTGATTCAAAAGGTCGCTTAATTTCAAATTCTAATTGATTCGCCATAATTAAAGACCCATGTAGTGAATATCAGGGTCTTCCACCAAGATTACCAGCGCGGAGTCAATCCCCATCTCTCTTATTTTAGCAAAAACCTCGCGTCCGGTTTCACCTTGCGCAACTAGCTCGTCGCCATTTAGCGCAATCCATTTTCCAATATATTCATTACGATGCTGCTTCAACCATGCATCTTCTCGAGTACGATCAATGTAAGGAGCATTAGTGCTAATTATTCTGCTTTTAGGAAATTGTGGTTTTACAGTTTCAGCTTGCGTCAACTCATTGATTAACTTACCGCGCTCTAACGCAGGCAATTGATTAATTAACTCAACAATATTTTCAACGGTTACAGTAGCCATTTCATAACCTCCAGTTTCTATTTAACCACACGCAGATTACTTTCCATAAATCCGGTACGCATCCTTTGAATTCAGTTTTTTCACGCGCAATTTATCTCCATCTGTTTTCTCACCATTCGCAGCATCCAGGTAAAATTGTCGTCCGCTGGTATTGATCGTTGGATCAATTTCCACTACTAAAATATTGAAAGTATACGACACATCAGTGATTGGCTTAAACCAATGAACATTATCTTTTTCATCCGACACCGTAGTCACTTCGCCGAGCGTCAATTCCTTGTCCATTGTCGGTTTGATAATGAGGTGACTGGCTTCATCAGCAACGCGATTAAAGTGCCAGCCGTGCAGGCCTCCACCAATCGGCATGTGCATCGAAGTCATATTGCGGTGGCAATGCGGCGGAATCACTCCGTTCTTTTTCATCCCGTAAATATAGGCGCTGACGCTCAAATTTTTCGTTTCCTTTGGCAGTGTTTCGATGACTGCTTCGTGCGAGCCGACAATTTTTAGTTGTTTGCTCAGGCGATCAAAATCAATCGAGCGCAGTAAATCTTTTTGCTCGACGCGACCAAATATTTCAGCGATTTTCTGCTGCCATTCGCCTTGCCTGATCTGATGATTTTTCATCGCCAGCGAAGCTTCTTCGACTTCGGCTAACCAGGTTTTCGCAACAGCATGAATCGGCTTCGCCAGCGCGTCATGATTAAATAATGTTTCGACGAGCGAGAACGTGAACAATGATCCAAACAGACTGGTATTAAAGTTTCGACGTGAAATGTTTTTCATAAAAGCATTACGTTTAGCTGCGAATTAACGCGAATTTTCACGAATTATAAAACTCTAAATTTGTTTATGCTTTGAAAATCCATTCGTGTTAATTCGTAAAAATTCGCGGCTAAAAGCTATCCCACACTTTCAAGCTTTCGTCGCAGCGACGGATATTCTTTCAATCCCGGTTTACCCATCGCTCTCAGCACCGTAGCGACCGCGGACTTGATGTATTTTTCATAATACTCGCCGCGCCCCATGACTCCGGTTTGATACGAAAAAGTGCCGACGGCTTTGAGCTGTCGTTGCACTGTCATCAAGTGAAATTCGTACATCAATTCCTGTTTCTCGATAGCTGGCAGTCCGTGTTTGATGCGCATCTCGTTGAAATAATCAATGTGCGCTTCGACCCACTTTTCATCCGCGAGTTCAAGCCGACGCTCGACTAAAATCGGGACTAAATCGTAGGTCGCAGTCCCCATCCGCGCATCCTGATGGTCAATGATGCGAAGCTTGCCGGAATGATCTACCATCAAATTCATCCCGTGATAATCACGATGCGTCAGGACTCTGGGGCGCGCAGACAATTCTTCGGCGATAGCTTCAAGCTCGGATTTGATGGCAGCGGTTTCTTCATCGCTTAAATTTTCGTGACGGTAACTGCTGAAAAAATGATCAAAGAAGTAATTTAACTCCCAGCCCAATTTATCGGCATCAAACGCGAGCGTCCCCGCGACCGAACCCGAACTGAGCGCCAAATCCGAAGTCGCCTGAATCTGCGCAATTAACTCAATCGCTTCTTTGAGTTTTGCATCCGAGCCTTCAGGGTTCTCGCTCATCCACTTTGCCAGACTCACATCGCCCAAATCTTCCTGCATGATAATGCCGTCCGTTCCAGCGACATCAATGATTTTAGGGACAGGCAAATTC
>JAYSTY010000151.1:0-22232 GCA_043719385.1 Blastocatellia bacterium
TGTTGAGCTAAAAGAAGATTCTGACCGACCGCGTCGCTACATTGAATTTGACCAGCGTTTCGAGAATGACATCGCAATGTTGATGCGGAAAATGTTTACTGATTTTTTTGGTGAACAAACCCAGGCTGATGCTTTAAAAAAACGTTATCTATCGCCCATCAATCAAGCACTTGAAAATATTTTTGGCAGCGACTCCGCAACTGCACTCAAACTAAACTCATTACTTCCTCCGATTGATGGCAAGCCTGTTGAGATATTTTTTAGTAAAGGACAAGTCAGAGAAATTCATTATGATTTGCTGAGCAGCGGTGAAAAGGAAATCGTCAATATTCTTTTCAATCTACTAAATCGCCGCGAATATTATCAGGACACCATCTATTACATTGATGAACTTGATGTTCACTTAAATACTGGGCTTCAATACAATTTAATAAAGGAGATTACTGAAAATTGGATTCCTCAAAATTGTCAGCTTTGGACTGCGAGCCATTCTCTGGGCTTCATTCAATACGCTAAAGAAGCTGAACATGCCGTGATTCTTGATTTCGATCAACTGGATTTCGACCAACCACAAACACTTACTCCGCAGCCAAAAGAAGTACTGGAAATTTACGAAGTTGCAGTCCCGAAAGAAATCATGTTCAAGGTCTTTCAGGGGAAGAAAATTTTTCTGTGCGAGAATAAAAATGACGAGTACTACAACTTACTTGGGCTTGATGAAAAAATATTTGTGGGTGTTCAGGACAAACGACAGGTTTATCTGAATGCCAAAAATAATCCAGCGTATTTCGGGTTAATGGATCGGGATTATTTAACCGAATCTGAGATGAGTAAAATTCGACAACAACTCCCGAACCTGCGAATTTTGGAATATTACGCTTTCGAGAATTATCTCTATCATCCTGAAAATATCGCTGAACTTTTCCCTGATTTCGATATTGCTAATTATCAAGCCGACATCGTGCGTCAAAAAAATGAACAGCGTGATTATATTTTGACCGGATTGGAATTAGCACGACGCGGATATTCGGTACTTAACGACGAAAATATAGAGCGCGATAAAAATGGAATCGAAACAATCGTCACAGCGCTTCAAAGTGACGAAATCGAAAAATTCTATCCTTATTTCGATATGAAGAGGCGATTCAATCGTCATTTGGTCGGTGCGTTGAAATTAACTCCGGCAAAACTTGCGCAAACCAATTGGTTCAAATCAGCGATCGGCAAAATTCTAGTGTAAAAATGAAAACTATCATTCTCTGCGGTGGTCGCGGCATGCGGCTTGGCGAACATGGAATCAACGTCCCGAAAGCGCTGATTGAAATTGGCAGCAAGCCGATGCTGTGGCATTTGCTGAAGCTTTACGCGCATTTTGGGTTAAATGATTTTGTGCTGTGTTTAGGCTATCTTGGCGCGGAAATCAAAGCGTATTTTGAAGCGCATCCCGGAGATTGGCAGATCACTTTTGCGGAGACAGGTCTTGATACCAATACTGGCGGTCGGATCAAACAAATCAAAAATCTCATTGGTGATGACGAAGAGTTTTGTGTCACTTATGGCGACGGACTCGCTGATGTTGACCTGTCTGAATTATTACGCTTTCACCGTTCGCACAATAAAATTGCTACGCTGACAGCGGTCAATCCGCGCTCGCAATTTGGTGTCCTCAAACTTGATGAGGAAAATGCTGTGACGGAATTTCAGGAAAAGCCGTTGCTGAATGAATGGATCAACGGTGGCTTTTTTATCTTTAATCGCAGCATCTTTGATTACCTCGCAGACGATTCAATCCTTGAACGCGAACCTTTTGAACAACTTGCAACTGAACAAGAAATAATGGCTTTCAAACATTCCGGCTTCTGGAAATGCCTCGACACTTACAAAGATCATTTGGAATTCAATCAATTGTGGGATGAAGACAAAGCCGCCTGGAAAATGTGGTGACGATTCCCCTGCCGATAAATTCATAACTACTCAATGAACAATCCATCTCTCAGACAGACGGCTGAAAACATTGCCGGTTTTCAGCTTCGCCTCGATGCCATAGATTTTTTACGCGGGCTGGTAATCGTGATCATGGCACTTGATCATTCGCGTGCCTTCTTTACGAATGTGACAGAATTCGAGCCAACCGATTTGAGCAAAACTACTGCGGCCTTATTCATTACGCGCTGGATCACGCATTTTTGTGCGCCGACCTTTGTGTTTCTGGCCGGGATCGCCGCTTACATTTACGGCTCGCGTGGCAACACCAAAGCCGAGCTATCGCGCTTTCTGTTCACGCGTGGACTGTGGCTGATCCTGCTTGAATTAACATTTATCCGTTGTCTGGGCTGGTACCTGAATTTCAATTATGCCCACACACGCGGCGGAGTAATTTGGGCGATTGGCTGGTCAATGATTGTATTGGCAGGACTGATCCATTTGCCAATGTGGGTAATTATTGCCTTTGGCTTCACGCTGATTACCGGACACAATTTGCTGGATAGCTGGCAAATTGAAAGCTTTGATTCTTTGCGCTGGCTGTGGGCGATCCTGCATGTGCCAAATGATATTCAGTTGCGACCAGGGATAATTTTCTTTACGCAATACCCGCTCATTCCCTGGATCGGAGTGATGGCCATCGGATATTGTTTCGGAGCGCTTTTCAAAAGCGAACAACAGGCACGGCGCGCTTTATTTATCCGGTTGGGGATAATCATCACAGCGCTATTCTTCATCATTCGCCTGCTCAATCGTTATGGTGATCCGGTGCAATGGACGGCGCAGAAAAACAACCTCTTTACATTTTTCTCCATTCTCAACTGCGAAAAATATCCGCCTTCGTTGTCATTTTTGTTGATGACGCTCGGCCCAGCAATTATCACTTTGGGAATTTTTGATCGTGACTGGAGCGGCTGGAAAAACCCGTTCATCATCTTCGGACGCGTGCCGATGTTTTTTTATCTGCTTCATCTGCCGTTACTGCGGGTGGGCGTGATTGCAGATGCCGTAGCGAAATATGGCGCCAAAGTTTTCAGCCTGGCAACCGATAAAGCGCCGCCCGGCTGGGGCCATGACCTGCCGATGATTTACCTGATCTGGCTCGCTGTCATTCTGATGCTTTATCCGGTTTGTCGCTGGTTTGCGGAGTATAAGCAACGGAACCGGGATGTCTGGTGGTTGAGCTATCTTTAAAGCAGGTAAGAAGATGAAATTTACCCGCAGAACCCCAGGTCGCTGCTCTCCACAGGCCTCAATGACCTGCGCGTTAATCAGCCTTGATATTATCTTTATCACGATCCCAGTTAATGGGTTTTTTAGTTTTCGCTGAAATATTTACCATGTGCGCGACCGCCGCCGCACGATGTCCGGTGAGCGCATCTTCATAAGGGTGCTGGCGGGTTTTGATGGCCGTGACGAAATTTTCAAGATGGGGAACTGTATCGCTCATCCCGATTTCTTCCCATCGTTCCTGACCGGATAAAACTTTTTGACGCTGGCGATTCGGTCTTTCGGTCGCAATGATTTTCGGATCACTGTAATACGCTCTTTCCATTTTGCTGGCCCAGGCCTGGACGATCCAGCCGTTATCTTCGGTGCTGCGCGAGGGCGTGAACGTTACGCCTTTGCCGCCAATTTCGAGCGTTCCCTCAGTGCCCATTATTTGGAAACCGCGCTCGGTCACCGCTTCGTTATTGAACGTCGAACTTAGATTGACGACAAAGCCTTCGGGATATTGCAGCAGGGCATTAATCGTGTCCGGCACATCGCGGTTTTCTTTCCAGCGATAAATCTGCCCCATCGCCATCACATTTTCAGGCGCCTGCGCACCCATGATGAAATGAATCGTCGTGATTAAATGGACGTATAAATCGGTCGCAATGCCGCCCGAATAATCCGCATAACAGCGCCAGCGGAAAAACCGCTCCGGCGCAAAAGGCATTTTACTTTTCGTCCCCTGAAACATTTCCCAGTTGACTGTTTCCGGCGAAGCATCCGGCGGAATTGGATAAATCCACGCGCCGCTCGCCGTGTTGCGGTGATTCGTCGCACGCACCATTGTGATCTGTCCCAGCCGGCCCGAAGCGATGATTTCACGCGCCTTTTGTTGTGCCGCTGAACTCACGCCCTGAGAACCGACCTGCACAATTTTTCCGGTTCGTTTTGACGCCGCAATAATCTCCAGGCCTTCGTCAATCATATAGGTCAGCGGTTTTTCGCAGTACACATCTTTTCCCGCTTCAAGCGCCGCGATGACATGCGTTTTGTGTAAGTGATCCGGGGTTGCGACAAACACCGCATCAATATTTTTGTCGGCGAGTAATTCACGATGACCGGAATAAATTCTGGCGCGTCCGCCGGTTCGCTCAACGGCCCGTTCAAGCCGCCCTTTGTACGCATCGCAAACGCCGATGACTTCAATGCCAGGGACATTTTTAGCGTCTTCCAGAATCTGGTGAGCGCGTGCGCCAACGCCGATAAAACCAACGTTGATGCGCCCATTAGGGCTGGTGCTTTGCGCCCTGGTAATGAAAGTAGTTGTCGCGTTAATGGCGAGACCAGCCGCAGCCGTTCCCGCAGCGCTGTGTTTGATGAATTCACGACGATTGAGTTTATTTTTAGCGGTCATAATTTTCTCACTTAGACAGTATTCAGGCATTTCTCATCCACAAAGTTACACGAAGGTTCACGAAGAAGAAATTAGACAGGATTGACAGTATGAACAGGATTTCTTTGCGCAAAAAAATAGTCAATCTTCTTTATCCTGTTAATCCTGTCAAAAAAACTTTGTGCTACTTCGTGAACCTTCGTGGAAAAATATTTTTCAAAAAAACCATAGATTGCGTTTTCATAGCTGCGATTCAGTCACGGGTTGCTTTTTAGCTTTTCCAAACCAACCAAAACGACGATTGAGATAGCGCAATACTAAACCCAAAGGTAAAAAAATGAGAAGCGCTACGGGGAGTAAAACTGTCACGAGATGAATTGCGCCGAGGATGATTGCCACTGCGACATCAACGCCATCGCCGAATGAATTCTTGATGCTCGCCCAAAATCCGGTTTGCGTGGCGGCAACGAGTGGCGCAGTTGTTTGCAGCGTAATATTGATCGTCGAAAGCGCTGCCTGATTATCAATCAAGCGGCGGCGTCCTTCCAGCCGTTCGATTTCTGTGCGTACTTCCGTGATCTTTTCCTGTACTTCCAGCGCGTCAGAAATTTTGCTTGCCCGTTTCATGATTTCCAGGAATTGTGCTTCCAGCGCTTTCTTGGCGCGCAGGCGAGCTTCGAGGTCTACATATTCTTCGGTGACGTCCTGGCCGGAAAGTTTTTCGCGGATGACCTGAATGCCTGTTTTGCGAATTTCGTCGGTCGCCTTTTGAAATTGCGCCGAGGGAATGCGCACAATGACATTGACCGTTATGCCGGAGGAGACATTTGAAGTCTGCTGAAATTCTGAAGTGACGACGAACCCGCCCAATGTTTCAGCAATGCCGGCGATTTTGCGCTGATCGTCAGCCGGGTTTTTCGTTTCGATAGTGAATTCACCGTTGCGAATGATTTTACGATCTGTCGCCTGGGCATCAGGCATTTTGGTTTCTTCGGCTCTGTATGTGGCTTGTATCGGGCTTGCCGAGGGCATAGGGTGTGATTTGTCATTCATCGCCCCAGCCGTTAGCCCTATTTGATTAGAAGCTGGGGCTGCGGCGGGCGCGTCCGTTGATACAACTGACCTGGATTCTTTGTTTGTGCTATCGCATCCAAAGAATGACAGCAGCGCAATTCCGAAAATAGTTACGGTTACAAATTTCATAAATTTCCTCCGAGTGCAGAACGCAATATAAATCACTTCTTGCAAAAATAATACGCGCTGTAATTTGTTGCACTGCTCAATCGCTAAATCTCTGTTACGCAGCCGCAACAAACTGAGGGTTATGGGACAATTCTTTGGCCCCGTACCTGCTTGTTTCTGTTAATTGAAACGAGCTACAATCCTTTCAATAGGAGGAATGGATTATGAATACCACAACTGAATTAGAAACCTTGAAAGCAAAACTCAAAGCCACCTGGTCAGCCGGCGACTTTGACAAAATCGCCCAGGTTTATACATCCGACGCCGCTGATTTTATTGCACGGCTGGCGCTAAAACCTGGCACTCGCGTGTTGGATGTCGCGTGCGGCTCTGGCAACCTGTCCTTCCCGGCGGCGCAGGCGGGCGCGATTGTTACAGGCGTAGACATTGCGCCATACCTGATCGCCACTGCCCGCGCTCGTGCGCTTGAGACGGGCATAAAAATTCAATTTGATGAGGGTGATGCAGAGGAATTACCTTACGCAGACGCATCCTTCGATGTCGTCGTCAGCATGTTCGGGGCGATGTTTGCGCCTCGCCCTGCATTGGTCGTGTCAGAACTGGCACGCGTCTGCCGTCCCGATGGACAGCTTGCAATGGCGAACTGGACACCGACCGGCTTCATCGGTCAGATGTTCAAGCGCACAGCCGCACACGTGCCACCGCCATCTGGTATGCCGTCGCCCGTCCTCTGGGGAGATGAGACAACTGTCAGCGAGCGGTTGCAGGAGCACTTCACAGTGCTGCATCTCACGCCTCGCAAAATTACCTTTGCGCTGCAGATGTCCCCGCCTGAAGTCGTCGAATATTTTCGCCTGTGGTACGGCCCCACCCAGCGTGCTTTCGCCGCGCTTGATGAAGGCGGACAAGCAGCCCTACGCAATGACCTGGAACAATTATGGACAGAACACAATCAGGCAACCGACGGCACGACGCTGGTTAAGTCTGAATATCTGGAAGTAAGCGCAACGCGGAAATGAGATACGCCAGGATGCAGAAACCCGCACGCAGTAAGGGTGCCAACGCGCCTTACTGCGTGCGGGCTGCTGCAATAAAAAATCCGTGCTAAATTTTCGCATACTATTTCATAACTTTTTTTTGCTCCTCGTATTTTACCTGCTGGGGTTCGGGCAATGTTATGCGGCACAGAATACGGCGCTTCCGCTGCCCGAACGAGTCCTGGTCGTATACAACGCGAACGTCCCGGCCTCCCAGGAAGTCGCCGATTACTACAGCAACAAACGCGGTATTCCGGCGGCGAACAAATGCGCGATCACGCCGATTAATACCGATTCAGTTGACTGGTACGACTACGAAATAAACGTCCGCTACCCTGTCAAATCCTGCCTGAATGCACTCGGCAAAGACCGGGTTTTGTATATCGTCTTCGCCTGGCAAACACCGTTCCGTATCGGCAATGTTCCCACGGCATCCGGTCGTGAAAGCAGGGCGCTGGATCAATTCATCGCCAACATCTGGAGCGACAATGTACCCGACGTTACCGAAATTACGAATCATCCATATTTCGCCGCCACACAAAGCCAGGGGAATGTTTACCCGCCGTTTGTTTCCTTCGCCGCTTACCGCAATCAGCCCGGCGCAGAATTAATTTATTCAGTGTGGCGATTGGATGCGGCAACCGCAGATTTGGCAAAAGGTTTAGTAGATAAAGCGCTCCGGGCCGAAGCCAGTGGCTTGCAGGGACAGGCCTGTTTTGATCGCAGGTTTGGGGCCGCCGCTGCGCTGGAAGATTGGAGTTATGGCGCCGGTGATTGGGATTTATTTCGTGCGGCTGACTTCGCTAAAAAAACTGGCCTGTCTGTCACCGAAGACGAACAGGAAACGGAATTCGGAACCGCGCCAGCAGTATTGCGCTGCGAAAATGTAGCGTTGTATGCAGGCTGGTATTCTTACAACAACTACAACGATGCGTTCAGTTGGGCGACTGGCGCGATTGGTTTTCATCTCGACAGTGGTTCCGCGCTTGACCCACGCAGCGGCGCGAACTGGTCAGCCAACGCTTTGCAACGCGGCATCACCGTCACGAGCGGCGCAGTCAATGAACCGTATCTCGAAGGCCTGCCACATGCGGATGGCGTGTTCCGAAATCTATTTGCAGGCGCAAATGTCGGCGATGCTTTTTTGCGCAACACCGCTTTTTTGCAATGGATGATTATTAACATCGGCGACCCGCTCTATCGCCCTTTTCCTGGCGGTCGTGAGCCTTTCAATTCATCATCGTTCACACAGAATTCTTTATCATTTGATTCGACCTTTATTGTCGGAGGCAAGGCGATCACCGCGACTGTGAATTTAGCTGCTCCTGCTCCTGTTGGCGGCACAGAAGTGAAATTCACAAACACGCGCCCCGGAGCCGCAACCGTTCCTGACTCTCTGCGCATTCCGGCAGGCGCAACCAGCGCGACTTTTCCCATCACGACCACCGCGACAACGTATTATCAACCGGCGCTCATTGCCGCCGCATTCAATAACGAAACCGTCGCCAATACTTTGACCGTAGCGCCGCTGCTGTCCGCCATCACCTTCACTCCGCCCATCGTAGCGGCAGACACCGAAAAGACTGGAACAATTTTCCTGAACGACATCGCGCCCAGCGGCGGCGCAACAATTACCCTGACGAGTGACAATCCAACCATCATCCCCGTCCCGTCTACTGTCCAGATTGCAGCAGGACAAGCCAAAGCAACCTTCACCATTTTCACTGGAGTCGTAACAACAAACATAACCGCGACAATCACCGCTTCACACAATGGCGCGATGGAGGCAGCGAGTTTGACAGTAGTCCCAATCAAGCGGCGGATTGTGCCGAGCAGGAGAGTGAATAGTAGCGGTTCGAAATAACGTAATGCCTCACGCCTGTTTCCGCTCCCGAACTATCCGAATGCCTTCCCACGCAGGCAGCTTGCCTTCTTCGCGCAGCAGCAGGATTTGCATCCACCAATATGCTTGCAGCACGATTTGTTGACTGGTGTCGTAATCGCTCTTTGCGCCGCGCATCTTTTGCGACCAGATTCTACCCTCGGATTTCAGTAGATCGTAGCCTTGATAAGCATAGGCAAAAATCTGCGCCGCATATTGACGACTGGCAAGCCGATATTGTGGCAAATCAGTAGCAAGCCTCATCCCTAACAATGCATCAATCAAATGGGCGCGGCGAGAGACAAAAATCGTAGAAGAATCTTTTAGTACGACCACCGCTTGCCGGGCTTCGCGTTGTTGCTTTGATACTATCAACTCACATACTTTATCAAATTCGTTGTAGGCGCGGGCGAGGTCGAGGACGCGGGCGAGGTCGAGGGCGTGGTCGCGGTCGAGGTCGAGGTCGAGGTCGCGGGCGCGGGCGCGGGCGTGGGCGTGGGCGCTGTCGAGGTCGAGGTCGAGGTCGAGCGCGAGGACGCGGTCGCGGTCGCGGTCGCGGTCGAAGCCTAGGTCGAAGGCGCGGGCGAGGGCGCGGGCGTGGGCGCGGTCGCGGGCGCGGTCGCGGGCGCGGTCGCTATCACTTATTATCTCCTTCACAAAGGGCACCCCATATTTTGAAACGATTGATAGCTGATCAGCGATCTTTTTTTTCGCTGGTTCATTCATTCCCAAAAGTTGCCGATAAGAATTCATCGTGCCCCAGGTTCCAAACTCGGTTTGCGATGATTTTATGATTGTGACTTCATCCATTTGTGGCAGCCGATAGACGACCTCTTCGCCGGGTTTTTGAGGCAACCGCGTTAGCCATTCGCAAAACGCCTCCGCATCTTCGGCTCGCATTCCCAGAACCGGGTCTTTTGCCTGACCTTTTGCAAACGTGAAATCTGTCCAATGATCAGGCTGATGATATTGACCATTGGCACGCATCTGATCCAGAAACAGTTGATATTCAGCGCAATGTAAAAAGTCGAGATCAATTTCACGATTATCATCTATGCGCTGCAAGGATTTCAGCCGCCGCGATAATTTTACCTGCGCTGCCAACTGCCTTAATTCGGGAACATCAGATTCAAGCCCATCAATCAAACGTGCATTTACATCGTCTTTGGTTTTCTGGTCTATTTGCTTCGCTTCTTCCAGACATTCGGAAGCTAAGGTTAAGGCAGCCACACCGCCATTGATCAGGCAGGCTTTGACAATCCAAGTCGCATCACTTTTCGCGGCATACAAGCGCAAGGTTTCGTGCCACCAGCTATCGTCTACAATTTCATTCCAATCAGGCTTTGCTTCTGGATGTTCCAGCCAATGCTCTGCCGTCAGAAATTCCTGAAAGGTCAAATGGGCAAAGCTCCAAATTCCTTCTTCACGTTCCTGCAATAATCCGCTGCTGGCTTGAAAACTTTTGAGTGCGGAAGGTGCATCGCTTTCAGTCATTCCTACGCTTGGCAACATCGTGCAAATAATTTTAGCTGCCTCGGCTGCGGGAATTTGTTTTATTCCATTTTTCATCATAACAGCCGCAAGTGGCTGCAAGACCGCACGTTTTTGGGCAGAGGTGAGAGCATCTTTGACGCCTCTCGCCTGTCGCCAACGACCAAGTAACACTTCACAGATTTCGTTGTAAAGTTCTGAGCGACTGCCCGGTAATGCGCCGTGATAACGATGTACCATTGCAATCATTGTCAGTAATAATGGATTGACTGTCAGTGCGCTGAGTGATGGTTGATTGCGCAATCGTTGCAATAAATCATCTGCTCCTTTTGTGGCTTGTTCCTGAATTTCTTCGGTGACAGGTTTTTTCGCGGCAGCGTTGCCAGACGCAACAACTTCGTTGGCGAGATACCAATTGTTGACGAATGATTTGACTTGTTGTGAATCAAAGCCCTGCACTTCGATCACAATATTGGCGCGTTGCAACGGCGCATCGCGGTAGCCTTGCGGACGCGACGTGATGACAAATGGACATCCAGTATAGTTGCGAATTTGATCGTCTACCCATTGTGAAATCGCTAAACGCTTTTCTTTGTCCGCCACTTCGTCCAAGCCATCCAGTAACACTAAACATTTGCCGTTTTCCAATTGCCGCTCGAACCAATCAGGGGAAGGCTTCAATTTCGGGAATTGTTTGGTCAAATGATTCTGCGCCAAAGTGCCGAGTTTGAGTGTCGGGTTTTCCGTAATTGCCGCAACGTGATCGCGCAGGAAAAGCAGCACTGGAATATACGAGCGCAGCCGATATTTTCTTTGCCGATTACCCGCCATTACTAACGCTAGGTGTTGCATCAATGTAGTCTTGCCGCAGCCAGGAGCGCCGATTATTGCTAATGCTGTAGCTTCGCCTGAGTTGCGTTTATGAGTACGAAGAAAATCCCAAATCTGCCCTTTATCCTTGAGATTTTGGGTCGAGAGTTGTTGTGCTATCGGGTTGGCGTTGGCTTTGGCTGGATTGAGAGAAGGCGCAATGCGAAGGTCTACGAACACCTGATCTAATTTGAGATTGAACGTATTGATAAGCCCCAACCCGCGTACATTGAACATTCCATATTCGCGGATGACCTGTTTGAAATAATCACGGCGAAATCCGGGTTTGGAATTTTTTACCAGATTGCGAGTCCAATCGGCAGTCGCTTTGACTGCATCTTTTTTCAGTTCGTCTTCCCAAACTTTTTTGAGAAATGCTCCGCCGAAAACTGCCACTTCATAGCCGACGCCAATTGATGCCGAAAGCAATGGACGTTGCTGGACGAAATCAGGTTTTGCCCAAAGCCCAACGCCCACCGGAAGTTGCGCAATCAACGCAAGAAATAATTTACGAATAGCTTCAGGCATTGCCCCTCCTGATGTAAGTCGTTACAGCTACGATTGTCTTATGATTACTGAGGAGGGAAATATAGCATGTTCCGTGGAAGACTTGCTATGTAATCCTGAACTACTTGAAACTATCAAGGCTCAGAACGTTCAGGCTGCTGTCTATGGTCTCAAAATCGTCGTAATCATCAGTCAGTAAATCGGCATTGAGGTATTTTGTGGTTGCCAGAATAATGGCGTCAGGCAATTTAATTTTTTTGGTTTTGTTTTTGCGATAGAGGATTGCGAGATCAGCAATGGCTCGGTTAATCTCGACAATTTTGAGATTTGCGAAAAGTTCATCTATGAAAGATTTTTCGTCGGCATTGGTGAAGTCATAGGCATAGACTTCCATGTACGTGATGATCGAAACATAGAACTCATCGTAAGCAGCGAGTAGCTTCTGTGAATCAATAATTTGCTTTGAGGCAAAAATGATAACATTACTGTCTAAAACTGATTTAGTCCCATTCATCTCTTAACTCTTTTTGCCAAGCCTTAACGTCCTCTATCCCGCTGAACATTTCTACTTTTTCCATTTTAGTGAAGACAGCGCGAAGTCTTTCTTTCTGTGATGTAGCAGGAACTTTTGGAGCTTCGTCTAAAATTGTCACCAAAGCGCGGCTGCCACTTTTTAAGCGGGTTTCAGTTAAAAGGCTAATTGTACCTTCATCATTGACGATGGCTTCAAGTGTTTCATACATAATTTTTCCTCGAATTACTTCGTGAAATTAAAAGTAACAATTAAAATATTAACACAGTTGTCAGCTCATTTCTTATAAACCACGCCGCCCTTCATCACGAATTTTACCTTCTCCATTTCGGTAATATCCTTCAGCGGATCGCCGTCAACTGCTACGATGTCCGCGAATTTTCCGATGGAAATTGAGCCAACTTTATCGCTCCATCCCAGTAAATCAGCCGAATTCACGGTCGCGGATTTGATGGCTTCCATGGGCGTCAAGCCCCAGCGAACCATGTGCGCAAATTGCTTGCCGTTCCAGCCGTGCGGGTAGACTCCGGCGTCGGTTCCGTAGGCGATTTTGACTCCGGCTTTGACGGCTTTTTGAAAGCTCTCGCGTTGCGTGCGACCGACTTTGCGCTCCTTCTCAATGATCTTTTCGGGGTAGCCCATCTTCGCGTATTCCGCCAGAATATAATCATCGTTGTAAATATCGGCGACCAGATATGTGCCGTGTTCTTTCATTAATCTGATGGCTTCGTCGTCGAGGAAAGAGCCGTGTTCGATGGAGGCTACACCCGCAATGGTGGCGCGTTTGATGCCTTCGGTTCCGTGGGCATGGGCGCAAACTTTTTTGCCCCACATCGCGGCTTCGTCTACCATCGCTTTCATTTCTTCCAACGAATATTGCGGAGCGCCGACGGATTCTTCTTCGGATAAAACTCCGGCAGTAGCGATCATTTTAATCACGTCTGCGCCGTACTTAATTTGAAAACGAACTTGTTTGCGAATGGCATCAGCGCCATCGGCGATGTTGGAAATTCTGTCAAATTTCAGGAATGGGGAAAATCCGTTGATGTCGCCGTGACCTCCAGTGGAACCAATGGCGAGCGTCGCACATTGCATTCTTGGCCCAACAATTTCTCCGCGATTGATGGCGTTGCGAAGGGCGACGTCTACAAATTCTCCCGCGCCTACATTACGAATTGTCGTGAAGCCTGCTTCCAAAGTTCGCTTCGCGTAAATGTGCGCGGTGACAGCTTCGTCAATGTGAGACTTGCGAAAAATATCCGTATAAAAATCCGAAGGCTGTCCCGTGACATGCGTATGGCAATCAATCAAGCCGGGCATGACTGTCGAATTTTTGAGGTCAATGACTTCTACGCCTGCGGGGACTTTTACGTCAGCGCCGACCGCGATAATTTTGTCGCCTTCGATGATGATAAAGGCGTTATTGATGACGGTATTGCTGATGCCATCAATCAGGCGTCCGGCTTTGATGGCAATTACTTTGGGTTTTTCTTTGGCAGGTTCCTGGGCGAAAGCTGTAGCAGAAAAGACTATCGCAATAAGCAGTAAAAGCAATTTTGTTTTCATAAAATTTTCGGAGGTAAGAAGTAAAATTTTAGCCACAGATGGCACAGAATAAACAGATTTTCACAGTTTCTAATCTGTGTGAAGCTGTTTCAATCAGTGTCATCTGTGGCTAAAAAAATCTGACGATTACTTTAAATTCGCCAGCAAACCTTTGGTGTATCCCAAAGTTTCAGCCAATCCCGCCAACGGGTCTTTGCCATCTTTTTCGTATTCGTATCCGGCTAAGCCCTGGAAATTAATTTTACGCAACGCCTGTAAAATCGCCGTCAGATCAAGAATCCCGCGTCCACCTTCAATTGGTGTATTTTTATTGCCCAGCGCGGAAATATCTTTCAAATGTAAATCGTACAGACGCTCTTTGCATTTGATGATGGATTCGGCGGGGTCAACTCCGGCGCGGGCGGTGTGACCTACGTCAATGCAAAGCCCGATGCGTTTGTCGAATTTTTCAACTGCCTTCATGACATCATAAGGCGAAGGAAAAAATCCTTTATCTTCGGGGCCGTGATTGTGGATGGCGAGCTTGATGTTGAATTCTTTGACAAGTTTGTCGAGCAGCGGCATGGCGTCCAGACGCGGTGCGCACACCATGACGGAGACGCCAATGTCTCTGGCGAATTCAAAGCCCTTGCGAATTTCTTCATCGCTGCCACGCAGGCTGATGTTGCCGGCGCTCATCAAAACCATTCCGGCGTCGCGGAACATTTGGGCGCGGCGTTTGCGTTCTTCGGTCGAGTGCGAAATATCAATATGATTTTTCACATTTTTGACCGAGATATATTTTGCTTCGACGCGCTGCAACCCTTTGATGGTTTCTTCGAGAGGCCATTCGCGGAAGGTATACGTGGCGACACCAATTTTCAGCCCTTTCCACGGGTCTGGATGCGTGATGGTTTTTTGCGCAAAGACGGCAGCGAATTCCGCCAGGGGAAGCGCCGCCGCCGCGAGTGCCGATGTTTTGAGTAAAGTACGGCGCGAGATAGGTGTTGAGTTAGTCATACGTGAAATCCTTTTTATTAGTCTCAGTAGTTCCAGCTTTGGAGGAATTGTTTGCGGCTCTACCGCCTGCTGTATTGCGTGAGCTTGCACGAAGTGATTGTGCCGCACGCCCTTACTTCGTGCAAGCTCACGTATCGTCCCTGAAAACTTTTGTTTGCCTGGTTATTTGGCGGGTTTAAATGCGGTGGGTAGCGGTGCGGCTGTTACTTGTCCAGGCAATGAGGCAGAGCCATCATCGTGCGATAGATCAGGTGAAGAAAAAATATTTTCTTTCCCTCTTCCGCCCTGCTCTTTTTACGTTAATCGTTCTGCGCCAGCACATTCACATCGCCGCGCTCGAATTTTCCTTCTTCGCGTAAACGTAGTTCTTCAAGTAATGCGGCACGGCGTTCCTGGGCGATACGACGCCGCTCATCTACATCGGCAATCGTCTTTAAATGGGCGTCAATCACCGCCAGGTATATATTGTTTCCGTTTTCGCTGTAAAGTTCGCGTGCCGCTCGCAATTGCGACATTGCGTGACCGCGCCGCTGTTCATCTGTCATAGCTTATATTTCGAGAGGAGTCACTACGCTCTTGAGTTGGAAAGCTAAGATACAGCGTCTGGCGCAGATGAGCAACAGGAGAACAATTGTCCGACGGTTACTTGATCGTGATGGTTGAGGTATTGCTGGCGACGCCATTGCGCGAAACAATGATGGTATAGGTTCCGGCCTTGATTCCCGCTGGCAATAACAAATTAAATTGATTCAGCCCTACATATCCCGGAGCGCGACCGGCATACAAAACTGTCATGGGATTGCCCGCAATCGTGGCCTGGGTGCTGGCGCTGGCATCGCCGTCAACATCTGTGACATCGGCACCCAGGCCGGTGGCATAAAGCGCGATGATGTTGGATTGACCATTGGCACGCGTGGCGGAAAATGGCGCTCCGGTAAAAGTAATGGCATCCAGGGCGGCGGCTGGTCCTGTGCCGCTTTGATTAAGCGTAAAAACATTTGTGGCGACCGTATTCACCTGCATCACACCGGTGGAAATCCGCCCGTCACTGGTCGTCACCAGCACCGCCGCCGGACCGGGAACAGTGCCATCAGGAATTTGATAATTCACCTGATTTGGCGAGGCGTAATAAAGCGGCGCTAATCGTTCTGTCCCTGCACTGTCGGTAATTTTCACTGTCGTCCCAGCCAAAGTGATGGGCAATGGAATGGATGCAGCAGGCGCAGAGGCGGTCGCCAGAAAAGGTCCGAAAACCGAGACTATTGCTTTGCTGGCAATCGCGGTCGGAATAAAACTTGCGCCGGAAACGGTCACAGCATCAGAACCGATTTTCGTGATAAAGAAATCAGTGTTGCCACGCAGGGAAGATTGATACGGCGATTGCGTGGGAAAATTTGACGAATCCGTAACTCCGATAATGTAAGCATTGCCGAGTGCATCAACCCTGATGTGATTCCCAATTTCATCGAGGCTTCCGCCCAGAAAGCTGGAGTAGACGAGGGTCGAACCTGACGGATTTATTTTGGCGACGAAAGCATCTCCAATTTCATCAGGCCCGAGTCCGTTAAATACCGATTGTAGCGCGTTGGCGACGGGGAAATTAGAGGAGTTGGTCGAACCCGTCACATAGGCGTTGCCCACGATGTCCACGGCAATTCCAGCACCATAATCTTCATACCCGCGCCCGCCTAAATAGGTGGAGTAAACCAGCGCGGAACCATCAGGAATCAGTCTGGTGACAAAGACATGATAAGAGTCTGAAAAGATGGTGCTGAAGCTTGATTGCAGGGGATTTTTGAGCGGGAAGTTGAGCGAAGAAGTATCGCCGGTCACATACACACTGCCATCGGGACCGACCGCTAGTGAAAATATCTCATCATCGCCACTGCCACCGAGATAGGTTGAGAAAACGACGGCTGAGCCATCAGTCGTTAATTTCGTGACAAAACCATCTCCAAAGCCATCAACTCCCGTTCCACTGTAAAAAGATTGCACCGCGTTTCGTAAGGGAAAATTTGTTGAGCTGGTAATGCCGGCGACGTACACGCCAGTGTTATCCACGGCAATATCCGTGGCATCCTCGGTTGAATTGCCGCCGAGGAAAGTCGAGAAAAGCAGGGCGGATCCCGCCGGATTCAACTTGGCGATAAAAGCATCAACTCCTCCTCCCTGATAATTTGGTTGAATTGCATTGGCGACTGGAAAATCTACTGAACTTGTATAACCGGTAATGTAGGCGTTACCCGCAGCATCCACCGCGATGCTATTGGCAGTATCGGTATCGTCCGTCCCACCCAGATACGTTGAATAAACCAGCGCTGAACCGTCGGGTGTCAGTTTTGTGATGAAGGCATGGTAGGAGTTTGGAAAAATAGTACTGAAACTGGCCTGAAACGGATTTTTCAAAGGGAAATTTGTCGAGGAAGTGTCACCTGCGATATAGACACTGCCATCAGCGCCCACCGCCAGCGAATACGCTTCATCATCACCACTGCCGCCGAGATAGGTGGAGTAAAGCAGCGTCGCACCGTCAGCGCTGAGTTTCGTCACCACCACATCGCCAATACCATTACCCCCTGCTCCGGCATAGCCAGGCTGAAAAGCATTTTGCGTCGGAAAATCTACGGAAACCGTGCGTCCCGCCAGATAGATATTACCGGTTTTATCCAGCGCAATTCCGGGGTCTAAAAACTCTGTCCCGTTGCCACCGAAGTAAGTCGAATAACTTAGCACTGGATCAATCACAACCGCTCTGGTCGCGTCATAGGCTGCCAATTTAAACCCGACTTCCCGGCTTCCCTTCATCACATAGCGGCCTTCGATAAATTGCTTTTCACCCTCAGCTTCCTGATAAATTATCGGTTTATGCTGGCGCACTTCGCCGCCCGTTGTTTGCAGGATTAAATCGCCGCCTGGATCAACCTGCATCTGGCTGACGCCTGCGACAGATAATCTGATCTGGTCTACGTCTGCCTGCGGAGCGATGATCCAGTCATATTCAAGCTGGCGTTGCTGACCGTAATAAATCAGGTCAATGCCCGGATAAACTGCCTCATATTTTACTTTGGCAAAACGCGTTACAGCGTGTTGCCATTTTTCTGCATCGTGACCGATGAAGTAATTGCTCTTGCCGGCTAATTCTTCAACGCCGGCAATATTTGCATGGGGATTTGCGCCCTGTAATTTCATGCGGATGACATCAGTTTTGGTGACAGATTTTGCCGCGCTGTCAGAATTCTCATGTGGCTGGTTCAGTTTCAGCACTGCTTCTGTGGGCGTTAAGAAAAGATTGTAGCCATTACCGCGCGCGAGAAATTTTACCTGTTCATCGGTTTGTCCCTGATTGGCTTCAAAGCTTAAAGGTAATTTCCCGAAAGATTCATTGACCGCTAAATGATCGGCGGATTTGAGCGCGGTTTCTGCTGATTTATTGGTATTGGAGAAGGAAAGGCGATTTGCCCGATAGCTAATCAGGCACACAATACTCAGCGAACCAATTAGTACTACTCCGATTAAACTCCGAACTGACAGCAGGGCATTTTCCATAATTTTACTTTTTTATTACTACACTGGAAATTAAGTTTTCAAGTGTCCAACAAACTTCAATTTGTGGACCTTCTCGGTCACTGTATCTCTGTTGCGAAGCTGCAACAAACTGAAGTTTATTGAACTTTCATCGCAGTACTTAAAATTTAATTTCCAGAGTACTTACTTCGTGTAACCAAAGAAGTTTCTACTTTTTCTTTAAGCGCAATTCGTAATTCAGGACGCGCTGGCAGGGTTGCAACTCAATCACTGTATTGGCAAGTTCAGCTTCGCGGCGCAATTTTGTCCGCTCAGCGGCATTCCATAAAATATTTGCTTCGTCTGTTTCCACGCGAGTGACCAGCCAGTATTTTCCCGGCGCTAAATTTTTCATGGCGAAGCTGCCGTTGTGGCTGATGGAACCTTCGACGTAACGCAGGGCATCATCAATTTTTTCTTTCTCTACCGGGACTAAATAAACATGCAATTGCGGATGCAAAGCGGCATCATTTTCGGCTTTAATTTTCCCTTTGAGCATTGCCGCGCCTTCGGAAACCTTAACCACCAGCCCGGTAATTTTGTCGCCTGATTTAATCCCGATCCCATTGCGCCCGACATCCAGCAAAGTAGTTTTGGTCGGAGCTTTGGCGGTAGCTTTGACAGTTACGCCAGACAGTCCAAGCGAACGGACATACCAGTTATCATCCAGCAGTTGTGGCAGTAAACGATAACGGCCCGGACTGAGTTGCTGAAAAGCCATGATCCCCGTGTTTTCCGGGGCAACAGGCCGCGTCCCATCAGACAATCCGCGCCGTTGTGTTGAAGCGGAGATATTTTTTTTCGCTTCTTCAGGATGCAGCGAAAAAAGCTGTTCCGCGAAGGAAGCCTTCCGTTTGACCTCACATTTAATTGCGTTATTTTCGTTCTCAATTTGCAAACGAGCCGTGATTGAAGCTAAGGGTACTAACACCAAATCCATCCCGGTCGCATTTCTGCCACTTACTGTAATTTTTCGGGGAGCCGAGGCTGCATCATTATCACCAGGCGAATTTCGTTGCGCGATAACTTCGTATTCGCCATTCGGAACGCCGTACATTGAGTAAGAATTATTTCCATCACGCGACTGCACAAAAGTTCGATTGATAAATGTGCCCGTCGCGGCGTGCGATAACGTGACGGCAATTCCACCGCCGCCAGTGCCGCCAAAACCACCTCTGCCGCTGTTGGTCTCAGCAACTGCTCCGGTAATTTTTCCGCTGATGGCAAAGCCTTTGTCACCGCGATATTGAATATCAATGCCGTTGGCCTCGGCTCCATTGCCGACTGATACTTCAACGGCTGTGTCGCGTGTCGCAGAGGGAAAATAAGTTGGCGCATCACCGTCATAAGGACTTTGACGTGGGCCGCCGCCACCGCCGCCTGTCCGTCCTGCTTCGACCACATAATTGCCGGGTGACAAGCCATAGATGCGATAGACGCCGCGGTCATCTGTTTGAAAAATTCCGCCGCCGGATAAACTGCTGGCAGGTTGTCCCTGTGGATCACGCACCATTTGCGCCGACACCGACACCGCAATGATTGGCTCACCCGCCGCGCTCAACACGCGACCGGTAATCACGCCGCCTTTCAGCATCCGAACCGTGACCTGATCCCCGATCCGATGAAACGACAGCGCTGCTTCATCATCAGTTGTTTCGACAATGTAGCCGCGGGCAGAAGAGAGCAAATTCCACGCCAGCGCCTGTAAGCCGTCAATTTTAAAATTGCCTTCGGCGTCGGTCGTTGTTGTCCGAAACGTATTGCCGCGATTGCGATTGCTGACCGGAAAAACTGATACCTGGACAAATGGCAACGGGCCATCTTCGCTCATCACGCGCCCGGAGATTGAGCCATAAGTTGGGCTGGTGCTTTCCTCAACTTTCAGCTCAGCTTTTGGAGCAGCGGTTTTGGTTGTCGTCGATTTGTTATCCTGACCAATTGTTGCCTGAAAAAAAATACTGGTGAGGCACAAAAAAGTAAAGCAAAGCCTGATTCTCAAGGTCGCCTCCCTCTTCCACCTGGCTGATTGCCAGGATTTGGATTTTGTCCGCCTGCGCCCTGATTTGGACGACCTGTTCCCTGCCCTGATCCTTGTGTATTCGGAGCCGTCAAAGCTGCAATATTGAGAGTCAACACTACCTCCTGGGTTGTCCCGCTGCCGACTGTGACAGATTGCTTAGCCGCCGCAGACATTGCCCCACGCCCACCGCCTATGCCAACCTGTCCGCCGCCTTGTCCACCCTGTCCGCCCTGCGGTCTGCCGCCTCCGCCAAATCCGCCCCCGCCCATTGCCTGAACAGTAATGTCGTAAGTCCCCGGCACTAATTTTTCAATTTGAAATTTTCCGCTCGGATCAACCTGTGTCGGCATTGCGCCGCCCATCATTCCACCACCGGATGAAGCGCCGTCTGTCCGCCGCGCCATCACCATTAAACGCATCTCCGGCGTGAGCGCAGAGCCGTCATCCGTTTTGACAACACCGCGCACGATACTGTTGCCATAAGCCATTACGATGCGGACGCCAGCGATTTGCTCGCCGGCAGTAACTTCCAAACCGGCAGTCAGCGGAGCGCCATCACGTTCGATGCGCATCACAGTGAGACCCGAAAAAGGCCCCGGATTATTGCTGTCAGAAACACTTAAATTCACTCTCCCAGGCGCCAGGCCAGCAACGCGAAAAGTTCCATTTGGCGCAACATTCACAGCATTATTGCCGCCACCGCCACCGCCGCCACCTCTGCCAAAGGCGCTGATTTGAATGGTGGAAACTGCCAGTGGGTCAGCACTACCTTCAAGGACAGCTAAACCGGAAATACTCGCGCCACGTTGTAATTTGATTTCAATCCCGGTCGCATCCTGAGACAGAACATCAAAGCTGGTTGGCTCGCTGTAAAATTCTGCCGTCGTCTGATCTTTGGCGACATACGCGGAATAGGAGCCGGGTCTTAATCCTTCAATCCTGAATTCACCTTCGTTGCCGGAAACCCCGTCAGTGCTGCCGCCGAATCCGCCGCCGCCACCTGGCCCACGCCGATTGCCATTTGAGATACTATGCCCAATCAAAACTCCCGGCACAGTCTTGCCGCTTTCACCATCAACGACACGCCCGATGGCCGCATAAGTTGTCAGCGTCGCCATTTGGATGTCTATATCTTTTACTTCATGACCTGCTTCAACATTGATGATTGTGGCGTCTGTCTCTTCCGCTGCTGCCGGATAAAAGGTGCGCTGGTAGGTACGATTCGCCAGGCCAAATCCACCCCCAAAACCGCCGCCGCCGCGCCCAATATCCTGTCCGACACTGACGCGATATTTTCCGGCGGGTAAGCCAAAGGCGCGATAAACGCCGCGATCATCCGTGCGAATATTCACGCCTTCAGGCGGATTAAATTGCTGGGATTGTCCGCTGTCATCAACCGACATGAAATTGACCGTTTCGCCAATGACCTGACGATTGCCATTGCTTGTGACCTTGCCTGTCACGACGCCGCCTTTGGTGAGCGTGAAATCAATGCGCTCCACCGCTTCGCCATCTTTGAGGGGTATTTGCTGACCATTGCGCGTCAGATCAGAAGTCCCGAAGATAACGTAACCGGGCGCGAGGACAGTGGCTCGGTAGCGCCCCGCCGCAAGATTGGCGAATTTATATTGCCCATTATCATCCGTGGTAGCTCTGGTGCTGGGATCGGTTGCCGCTGCCGGCCCGCCTCTGCCACTGACACTCAGCGTGACCGCCACACTACGTGCCGGTTGATCACCATTTTTGATTTGTCCGGCGATACTGGCAGTCGCAGGTTGCGGCACAGTTTGTGCGCCAGCCACGCTGGACAGAATGAGAATCAGGAAAATAAACCTAAGGATATTCACAGAGAGGTTCCTTTGATGATTGAGAAAATTTATTCTGACAATTTAGGTTGGTACTAAATCTAACACATTGCCCTAAACAACCAGGCAAAAATCCGCCTTAGACAGGATTAACAGGATGGGCAA
>JAYSTY010000152.1:0-22125 GCA_043719385.1 Blastocatellia bacterium
TGTTCCGTTCACGGACGATTTTTGGCGCGTCACGTTGATGAGCGCCGCGCTCAATATCCGGGCATCAAAGTCCTGGTGCATCCTGAATGTCGTCACGAAGTCGTCGAAAAGGCCGACCTTAACGGTTCGACCGAATTTATTATCAGAGCTTTGGACGAAGCTCCGGCAGGCACTCAATGGGCGGTTGGCACGGAGTTGAATTTAGTCAATCGGCTGACCAAAAAACATCCCGACAAATTCATCACTTTGCTGGCACCTGATTTATGTATGTGCGCCACGATGTTCCGTATTGCGCCGGAAAATATGCTCTGGGCGTTGGAAAATTTAATGGCGGGAAATATCGTCAATCAGATCAAAGTTGATGATGACACAGCATATTGGGCCAAGGTCGCGCTGGATCGAATGCTGGCGAACAAAGGGAATGGATAGCAAAAAATGCTGTGGCGCATTTGCGCCCACAGGACGAAAATGCCACAAAAACGTGTTACAACCTTGAAATATTGCGCGGCATCAAATATCTTGCCAGTGAATAACATTGGCATTTTGTATCCACTCTGCACATTCCGCGAACAACAGGCATAGCAATTGCATTTTTGCTTGACGGTTAAAAAGTGTGTGTAACGTTGGATATTTTTACCCCCATAACCGAGAAGGAGATCGAAACTATGAAGAAGTTTTTGTTTAGTGTTTTAGTCGTTGCAGTATTTGCTCTGAGTGCGATGGCGCAGGGCGCGACAGCTCCGGCAAAAGTGGCCAAACCCGCCAAACCCGCGAAGTCTGCTGCCGCTCCCAAAAGCGATGCAGATATTGCCAAATGCACCAACGATAAATTTGCGACTTCCACTTCCGTCAAAAATGGTAAGGCTGCTGTAAGCGGTGGCGTTGCTACATTGACAGGTGAAGCGGCGAATGGCGGCGGCAAAGGCGGTGCTAACCGCTCAGCCAAAGCCTGCGGTGCAACGTCAGTAGTCAACAACATTACTGTTGCGGCTAAGGTGAAAGCGGCGAAGCCTGCTGCTCCACCCGCGAAAAAGCCCTAACATCATTTGGTACAATCCAAATTACAAAAGGGAAGACCATTTTGGTCTTCCCTTTGTTTTTGCGGATGAAAAGAGACACTTAGCTGATCGTGACGCTGGTCATTTTGTCACCCACACGAATTTGTTTCACAATGTCCAGGCCTTCTGTCACGCGTCCAAACACCGCGTAATTCATATCCAGAAAAGCCGCCGGGCCAAGCGTAATATAAAATTGACAACTGGCGCTGTCGGGATGCGAAGAACGCGCCATTGCCACCCCGCCCGCTTCGCCGTGTTTGAGATTTGGCGTGACTTCCAGTGGGATTTTTTTATCCGATCCGCCGGTTCCGTTGCCGAGTGGACAACCTCCCTGAATGACAAAATTCGGTTCGACGCGATGAAAGGATAAGCCGTCATAAAAATTACTTTCCGCCAAACCGATAAAATTGCTGGTCGTAATCGGCGCGAGGTCTTCATACAGCTCAAATTTAATTGTGCCTTTGTTCGTTTCAATTGTTGCAATGCGATTAGCCATGAATTCTCCCTTGAAATTTAGGTTATGAGTTGATACTTTGAAGCTACTTGTAACGTGCAATATTTACAGAGAATTGAGCAAAAATCAATTTGGGTCAGGGGAAAAAGAATGGGTTTGCCACAACGAAAGCAGTTTTATGAACCAGCGGAATACCTGGCTTTCGAGCGCACCGCAAAATTTCGGCACGAATATATCGGCGGCGAAATTTATGAAATGGCTGGCGAGAAGCGTTCGCACAGCATTATTTGCACGAATATTTCAGGAGAATTGCACGCCAGGTTGAAAGGCAAACTCTGTGAAGTATATTCACCAAATATGAAGGTGCGTACGGAAAGTTCAGGGATTTACACTTACCCTGATGCCACAGTTGTTTGTGGGCAACCAATTTTTCATGATGAGGCCGAAGACATTTTAATTAACCCAAAAGTTATCATCGAGGTTCTCTCGCCTTCGACTGAAAAAAAAGATCGCGGGGAAAAATGGGAAAACTATCAGCAAATCGAATCATTAGCAGAATATCTCCTGGTTTCACAAACGAAGCCACGCCTTGAGATGTATGTCCGGCAACCAAATCAACATTGGGATTGGTCATATAAGATAGAATTGACGAGCAGCATTTATCTTGCTTCGATTGATTGCGAACTGCGCCTGGCTGATATTTATGACCGCATTGATTTCCCGCCGATTAATCGTCCGACGCTCGTAGAAGATTCAGGCTCTTGATATTATTTCATTACTACACAGTCGCCTTCCGCTCAATTTTCCCCCAGCCCATCACTGTGTCGCGAATCGCAGTGAGCGTAGATTTTATTGCCACGTAATACATCAGTTGCCGATAGAAAAATCGTTGCAACAAGAGCCAGACAAGTAAGCTCCAGTCTTCGTTTTTTTCCAGCAAAAAGGCGATGAAGGCGGCGAGAAAATCTACGAACAAAAAGAGCGCGTAAAAAAATAGAATGCGCTTCAAACCATCCGTCGAATAATCCTGTGGATGCTGATATTTCTGCATTGCCGTCGTGATCAATGACACGATCATCATCAAATCCATGATCGGCGAAACCAGCGGAAATAAAGCCTGAAAGATCAGAACATTCGGAATCGCAAACCAGCCGAGTGCGCCATACTTTGGACGAAACAGCGTGTCAATGTGTTTCCACGAAGCCTGCAACGTGCCATACATCCAGCGAAATCCTTGTTTCAAAAAACCACTGACAGTGTCGGGCGCTTCGGTCAACGCAAAGGCTTCCGGCTCATAGCTAATCTTGTAGCCCAGCCGCAAAATTGCCAGCGTCAAATCTGCGTCTTCGGCTAAGGTTTCATGTGCAAAGCCGCCTGCCTGCAAAACCAAATCACGCCGCCACGCTCCGATTGCGCCAGGGACTACAGTAATGCAATTGAGGGCGTCAAAAGCTCGCCGATCAAGATTTTGCGAAGTGATATATTCCAGCGCCTGCCAATTAGTAAGTAGATTTAAGCGGTTGCCCACTTTGGCGTTGCCTGCGACTGCGCCAATGCGCGGATCGTGAAAATGCCGCACCATTTTACTAATCGCATCGGTGCTGAAAACTGTATCGGCATCAAGCCCGAAAATAATTTCTGCATCGGTTTGAGCAATCCCAAAATTCAAGGCGCGAGCTTTGCCTCCGTTCGGTTTTGTGAAGGCACGGACACGTGGATGCGAACCGAATTCATCAAGCACACACTGATATGTCGAATCGCTGGAACCATCGTCAACAACAATGATGTCAAAATTTTCGTAATCCGAAGCAAGCAACGAATGAATGGTTTTACCAACAACTTTTTCTTCGTTGTAAGCCGGAACAATCACGCTGACTTTAGGCTGAAAATCTGTCGGAAAAGTTTGATGACGCCTGCGCCACCATTCGCTAACCGCCATTGTCCCAATGAACAACAACCGCATTATTCCAAGTGCAATGCCAATGATGAATAACCAGCGCAACACAGAATTCAGCCAATTGATGAGCAAAAATCCCGCGTCGAGAATGTTGGCTTGCAGGGCTTCATTCGCCGGAATCGCCGGCATGACTTCATCGCGGCTTTTGCCAATGAGCGTAGACACGGGCACGAATTCAAATCCGGCGTCGTGCAAACCCTTGATGATGAGCGGCAACGCGGCAACGGTTTGCGAACGATCTCCGCCTGCATCGTGTAATAAAACGATATTGCCTTCGTTGTTTTTCGCGGCGTCAATTGTAGCTTTGACGATTTCGTTTACGCCGGGACTGCGCCAGTCATTCGGATCAATTTGCATCCCGATGTTGTAATAATTCAGGCTGCCCGTGAAGCGTAACGGCTCCACCTGATTGGGCGTTTCCGGCTCAATGTCTTCGGCGTAAGGTGGACGAAAAAGCAGTGTGCGATGTCCGATGACGCTTTCGAGCAGGCGTTCCGTAGCGTTGAGTTCAAGGCGAAATTGTTGTTCAGAAATCGCGGCGACGTTGGGATGCGTGAACGTATGATTTCCGATTTCGTGACCTTCATTAGCGATGCGTCTGATTAAGTCAGGATTCAGATCGCCGTTGATGCCAACGATAAAAAATGTAGCTTTGACGTTGTTGGTTTTGAGCGCGTCAAGAATTTGCGGTGTAAATTTTGCATCCGGCCCATCATCAAATGTCAGCGCGATTTTCTGCTTGTTTTTCTCTTCGCCGCCGTAACGTGTAATGACGTAAGGCGAAGGTTGCTTCACCATTTTTTCCGACGTAATCAAACCTGATGATTGATCGTAATTCAGTTCGCGCTACTGGATTCGCCAGCATCGTTGCCAGTTTCTCTCGCTCCCATTCCAAAGCATCCGAGCGAAAGTTATTTACCAGCGGCGCAATCGCCAAATCAGGGCGAGACTGACGAATGTAATCAAGGGTTTGTTTGAGCTTCGGCGGATCATCAACGCTGATCGTTCCATCGGAGTCGGTCAGGTGCAGCCATTCAGGAATCAGCTTGTCCAGTTGCGTCAGATTTTTCTTGAGCGAAGTAAAACTCGTGTCATCCCAATTGACATAAAACCCAATGAGTTCGGTTTTACCACTCGCCAACGGAGAAGCAGCAGGCAGCACGACAGGCTGATTTTTATTGATGTATTCGTCGAGGTTTGTTTTTGCGTTTAGAAATTTGCGCCCATGATGCGTGGTTGGTTTGGTCGGAAGAGGCGGCGCAATGTGATGCGCTTGCGGCAGAATTTTTGAGGCGCTCAATCCCAGCGCTGGCAATACCGGATTGACCAGCACACTCACAAATAACACGCCGAAAATAATGGAAAGAATTCCGCCAACGATTTGGGCAGTGCGTTTAAATCGGCGCCAGCGACGCTGTTCGGGATCGTGAAAAACAGGAGAGTTATTTAATTCAGGCATGCTAATGAAAAGTAGGAGAAAACTTTCTCTCGTCAAGATTCCTAATCATAGCATGTGCATAAGAGAATTCGGATACGGTCGCCGAGGGTGGCGACACGCAAAATCTTCACTCTATTTTTCCAGTTTCTTTAATCTTATCGGATGGCAAATTTTTTAATTGAAAATAACTCGGCAGGTTTTGTTTTGTCTCGCGCAGGATTTCTAAAATTGCTTGACGATCAGCCGCAGGCAATACCGTAAATGATTTGTCTGCATCTTGTCCGCTGAGAATTAACCACAGCTTTCGGTACACATATTCAAGCGCGACAGGCGGCAATGAATCGAAGGCTTCAGAGTAAATTAAAAAGCTACAAGGATATTTGAAGAGCCGTTGCTGCAAATCGAAGTCACGCAACGAGCGACCTTTTTTGTCTTTGATTCCCGCCGCAGAAAATTCCTGCGCGAAATTTGTAGTGCCTTTAATTTGCGCATTCAATTTCGCTTCGTCTACGAATAACAGGTATTTTAAAAGTTCGTTACCTGCATTTTCTATGCGCCGCCGCGTGCTGTCGCGGAGTTCATCGTTGGGGGTTTTCAACGCTTCATTGATCGCGGCTTGTTGTTGCAAAGCGATGCGCGTTTCGTAATTTAATCGGGCAATCAGATTGTGCATCTGCGTCTGATGTTCGAGCGTCATCAGGGCTACGATGTCGCTGTTATTTGAAGCATACCCTGTTAAATTAACCTTTTTGCTGAGGCTTAATACATTCAATCCGTCGGTGCGCTCAACCTGATCGGGCTTATCTCTGGCGTTGAAAATCAGGTTCCCTAAATGTCTGAGATTGCCGTGTGAACCTGTGACATACCATCCGCCCCAGCGTTCTTTCAGCGGACTGGAATGATCGGTGACGTGCGATCCCATCGGCGCGATGCCATAGCCGCTGGCGTCAGGGAAGATCGAACGAACGATGTGACCAGGGACATCTTTGGTACTGCGCGAAGAGTGGCATTGCAGGCATTCAGCGCGGCGCACGAATTTTGGATTGGGAGTTGCTGTTTGCTCTAACGTATAAAAAACTGCGCCTAAATTAGGGTCGGCTGTCGAAACTTCAATGACTTCGCCGCTGCGAACCCAGCCGACATAAACATTATCATTGAAATAAATCGCGCGTGGGTTTGACGGAGAAATGCGGAAAAGTTGAAGGCTGGTTTTTGAAAAGACTAATCCTTGGGAAGAAATTGGCACGTGCAATAATTTCAGGACGGATCGCAAATAACCACCGCCGTCTTCGGAATATTCCAATCTCACTTCGCCTTTGTCCAGGCGTTGTTGCAACGAAGCGATAGCATCTGTCGGATCAGCCTGTTGATAATTGATGGCGTCGTGTTCGAATAATTGTTGTTGTGAAAAAGCCGATGAATGCAGGAGTTGAGCAGAATCAATCGCACAGGCAAAAGCTCCGAAAAAGGCTATGAGGACGATAATTTTTTTAGCAAATTTTCTACTTCTGACCATAGTCACAGGTACTTTGTCGCCGCTTAGGTTGTTGCCAACGGTAAAGTTTTTACGACAGGTATCGTAGTCAGCGCGGTGGCAGGCGGCTGCTTTTCAGCTTCGGATGAAATGGAGACGAACACGGCAGAATCCTCTAACGCCGTCAGCGCATGTAAACTGCGCGGAGCTAATCGAATCACCATCCCCTCCGACATTTCCGCCTGTTCAGCGCCTTCGGAAAATGTAATCCGTCCGCTGATGACCGTCACCGTAACGACTCCGGGGGCGGAATGCTCTGGCACACTTTGCCCTGTTTTCAAGCACAGCAAAACCAGTTTTCCCGCCGCATCGTTGCATAAAAGTTTTTTGTTGAATCTGCCTTCATTAAATTCTATCTCTTGCTTCAGGTTGATGATTTGCACTTTAGTCCTCCATCATTTCAGAACAATCCCAATTTATGTGCCGCAAAAAATGCTGCGATAAAAATGACAATCCCAATGGATAATTTAGGGAAATATTTCATCGGACAACCATTTGACATACGATTCATTCCTTTTTCGGATAGCTTTCAGAAGCCATCATTGAATTCAATTCTTCTCATCAGCTTGCAGTCTCGCCTAAATGCGTGGACGCCGCTATGATAAAAGTCATACACCATGATTTTACACTAAGTGAGAGGACAATGGATAAAGTCAGCGCTTTGAAAAGGGCTACACTGTTTCAGAGTTTAGAAAAAGAGCAGTTACGTGAACTAGCGTTATCCGCCCATGAACGGAAGCTTTCTCAAAACGAAATTTTATTTTCTGCCGGAGAAGAAGCGCACGGATTATTTGTCATCGTGTCGGGCAGTGTCCGCGCTTATCGGGAAAGCGTAGACGGGCGCGAACAAGTCTTACACGTCGAACGCGCCGGATTTACCATTGCCGAGTTGATTGTTTTTGATGAAGGAACGTATCCGGCGACAGTCGCGGCGGAAGAGGATTCGGTTCTGTTATTTGTGGATAAGCAGGCGATCCGAAAACTGTGTCTGGACTATCCGCCGTTCGCTTTGACTGCGTTGCAATTAATGTCGCAACGCCTGCGCCGCCACGCTGAATTGATCGAAACGCTCTCGCTGCGCGAAGTCCGTCAACGGTTGGCGCAAGTCCTGTTAGCCGAAGCGCACCGTCACGGAAAACGTACACCGGAAGGAATTGTTTTCGCGCGGGAGCTTTCTAATCAACAATTGGCTGCGCGGATTGGTTCAGTGCGGGATGTCGCTTCACGTGCGCTCACGCGCTTACAACAAGACGAATTGATTACTATTTCTGATCAGACAATTACGATTTTGGACGAAGCGTTGTTGACGATTTATGCCGAACAAAATTGATCGAAAAAGGAGAATTTGATGGAAAGGATACCCACTTTTATAAAACGCATTGGCTGGGTCGCCTTTTTCTTTTTTCTGTTCAAAGGACTGGTCTGGTTGGCGGTGGCGTTCGGGGTCGGGAAATTATTTTTTAAATAAAATCGTGAGAGTCTCAGTTTTTGATACAAAAAAGGTCATCCATTTTTCCAGTTACTAAATCAGAATCTGGTAATAAATGACCTTTGGATTGTTTAGCCCAAATTTGCAAACAGCAAATCTTTATCCCATCGGCGCGAGTGTACCTAAAATATGGTAGCCGCCATCCACATAAATAATTTCGCCTGTAATGCCACGTGACAAATGACTCGCTAAAAATAATCCGGTGTCACCGACTTCGGATTGTTCCGTAGCTTTTCTGAGCGGTGCGACTTCGCGGTGATGCGCGACCAGGTTTGTGATGCCGGAAACTCCGCGTGCGGCGAGGGTACGAATCGGGCCAGCCGAAATTGCGTTGACGCGAATTGTTTTTGGACCGAGATCAGCAGCAAGATAACGAACAGTACATTCGAGAGCGGCTTTGGCGACACCCATAACGTTGTAATTGGGGACGACACGTTCTGCGCCGAGATACGTCATCGTCATGATCGAAGCGTGTTCGTTCATGATTGGCAAGGCGGCGCGGGTCACTGCAACTAAAGAATAGGCGCTGACTTCGAGCGCGATTTTAAAATCATCGCGGGTAGTGTTGATGAATTGCCCTGTCAGAGCTTCGCGGGGGGCGTAGGCGATGGAATGAACGAGGAAATCAAGTTTACCAAAATCGGCTTCGTAAGCCTTAATCATCGCCGCGATTTCTTCATCGTTGCCAGCATCACAGACGTAAGTTTTTGAGCTGGGAATTGTTGCTGCTAATTCTTCGACGTTTTCGCGTAGCCGTTCGGTTTGATAATTGAATCCAAGTTTTGCGCCTGCGTTCGCGCAGGATTGGGCAATCGCCCACGCGATGCTGGCTTTATTTGCGACGCCTAAAATCAGGCCGTTTTTGCCTTCCAGTAGCATTGAAAATCTCCTTAGAAAATTGATAAATAATTTCGATGAAGGCTGAAGATACCACGATTTACTGATTCTTTGAATTCATCGAGGGAAGCCAAAAAAAGTGTAGTGACTATTGCCGCGAGGTAATCAATCTGCGCCCGTCCAGGTTTGCCAGTCAACGCAAAAATAAAAAGGTGAGCGATTATCCTTCGCTCACCTTTGGAATTTGTAATTTAAAGCCAGGCGGTACTCTATTGCCTGGTTCTGTCGCCTGTATTTCCTCTGCGTGTCGTGCCGGGGCGTGTCACAGCGCGATTGGTGCGATCCTGATTAAAGACCTCAAGGACTGGATACCAGGCTCCTTCAGAAGCAAACGGCACATACTCAAAGCCGCGTCCGAATGGATCATCATGCAGTGTCGTAGTGTAATCAATGCCCAGTGCCGAATAAATCGTCGCGGCAATATCTTCATTCACAACATTGCGATTTTGCGACCAGCCCGGTTCAAGCGTTGATGACCCTGTGACATTGGTTGCGCCAATGGCTTTGCCGCCTTCGACACCACCACCCGCAAACATAGCGAATTGCTGAAAGTAATGATCGCGCCCCTGATTACTGGTTAAAGCGCCAGTGGTGCGACCAAATTCGCCCATCGCAACGATCAATGTTTCGTCCAGCAGCGTCCCGCCTTCGGTTCCTGGCAGAGCCGCAAGGTCTTTGATCAAATTCGCCATCCCTTTATCAAACTGTCCTGCCGGATTATAAATCCCTCCGGTGGAATAAATATTTGAGTGGTTGTCCCAACCGCCAATATTTATTTGCACATATCGGGTTCCCAGATTGGCTTTTACTAAATTGCGGGCGGTGATGCAGGAATTGCCAAAGCCGGAACTGCCGTAACGCGTCTGATCGTCGGCAGTGAACTTAAAGACAGTATCAACGTCCGGGTTGTACATCATGCCTTTGCTTTGTGTATAAAATCCATCCATGTCATAGACAGCATTTCCCAACGGAGAATCGTTGCGCAACTCTGTGTCTACGGCTTGCAGCATTGAATAGCGGGTCTCAAATAAAGCCTTTCCGTCCGCATTCGCAAGGTTCGATAAGCCCCCGGCGGCGGCTGTCACATCGAACGGTGTAAAGCGCGCATTGAAATAGCCGGCGCCAATTAAACCGCCGCCTGTATTGAGTGAAATGAAGCCCGGCAATTTTTGATTGGGCTGCCGCTTCGCTTCCATTTCCAGCGCGACGACACTGCCGATATTCGGTGCGATTTTTCCTAACGCAGAACTTGGGCTGCGAGCGATTTGCACCCACGTTTGCTGTAACTGATGTACCAGCGCCGGTGCACGCAGCGAACGGATGATCGCCAGTTTGTCCATTTGCATGGCGAGGTTTGGTAGCAACCCTTGTGGGAATAAAACGCCGTTGTAAGTCGTCGGATTAAAATCCGCTGGCGTCCAGGTTCCAACTTTCAGGTCAAACGTATCCGTGTGACTTGGCGCACCAGTCATCATAACGAAGATACAGTTTTTGGCTGTGCCTCTGAGTCTGGCACCAATGCTGGCGGTTGCTGAAACTGGCTTGAGCATTGGGGCCAGGAAGTAACCTGTCACGCCTGCGCCTGCGATTCTGAAGAAGTTGCGCCGCCCGATGGTTGGCCCCCACAAAGCTGAATTGGCAGGCCGCAAGGGTTGACAAATTTCACAGGAATGTTCTGGATGAAGATGGTCGGTCATTTTTTTAGTCTCCTTTTTTCTGCCGTCACCGGCCTGCTTAATAATTGAACATGAAATCAACTTTGTTCAGTAATACCCATTGCACGCTTTCGGTCGCTACCTGTTTGCCCAGCGACGTATAGTAAGGCAGCAGCTTGCTGACCTCGGTTGCCGTAGGCTTGCGTGCTAACGTAGCGAGGTATAACTGCTCAATGATTTGTTCATTGGTCAGGCTGGTATTGGCCAGCAATTTGGAAACAGCGGAACCCGCATTACCTTTGTGAACGCGTCCCATCACAAAGGAATTGTTCATCAAATTCAGCGATTGCAAAATAGATGGATCAAGCGTCCGCAATTTTTGATCTCGATCTCCGCGCAGGAAGGAGTCAAGAAATGCTCTGGCTGCGCCGTTGCTGCGCGGTTCGACGGGTTCAGGCAATTGCATCGCCCAGGTGACGCGGCGCACTTCGGTATTGATGTCATCGGTGATGACATAGCCTTCTTTGGTCACGCCGTTAAAGGCCATCGTCGGCATAATCCCCGTTGCCTTGATGATCGCGTCGTGGACTTCTTCAGCATCCAAACGCCGCACATATTTGCGGGCGAAGTAAGGAACGTAATCAAGTTTCCAGGTTCCTGAATATTGCGAAGAAAGTTGATAGGCGCTGGATTTGGCGATAGTAGAAATCAGGTAGCGAAGGTCAAAGCCATTTTGTCTGAAATCCTGCGCGAGCGTTTCCAATAACTCGGCATTCGCCGGTTGCAATGTCCAGCCTTCTGGCATTTGCGCATTCGGACTGATGCGTGCCGGATCAAAAGCGTTGACCGGAGAAACCAGTCCCTCGACCATCAGCTTTTCCCAAATATAGTTAACTGTCGCACGGGAAAATTGTGGATCACTTGTAATCAATCGCGCCATTGCCTGACGACGATTTTCACCAGTGTTGACCGTACCGCCGCCATTAAACGCATAGAGTGGCGCGACAGTGGTCTTGCCATTAATCGGGTTACGATTCTGGCGATTGCCGTAATTGGTGTTCAGATTGTATTCACCAGTGGTGTTTTCTGAAACGACGTATTTGACGTAATTGGTGGTAGGCGGAGTTCCCAACTGCACCCCACGTTTGGCGCTGCGAGCAAAGAAAGCTGCCATGCCCCAGGCCTCAACTCTTTTTCGTTGTGAACCCCAGAGATTGACCTGATCCAGATGGCCTGCGCCGTCATGACATAACAGGCAATCCATTGCATTGATGCCAAGGAACGCATTGGAAGTCGTGACCGCCAATCCATCCATCGTGTCCTGGGCCGGCCCCATCGGTACATTGCCAAGCACCTGGAAGTTGGTGAACCCTTCGGCGGCGTTGAAGCTGTCACCGTTTCCTGCAATCAAATCCGTGGCGATTCGATCATAGCCGCGATTGCTGCCGACGGCGTCTTTGAGATAGAAATAAAAAGCATCGCGTCCACCCCGATAAGCATTGATGTTGGTGGCAAAGGCTGAATTCTTATACAAATCACCGAGGAACATCGTCCATTTGTCAATGTATTCTGCCGATTGCGCCAGCGCGTCAACTAACGCGTCGCGTTTGTTCGGATTTGCATCAGCCAGGAACTGCGTCACATCATTTGGAGCCGGAATGCGGCCTGTCATGTCAAGTGTGACCCGGCGAATGAATTCGGTATCCGTACACAGTGGAGCGGAAGAAAGTCCATCCTTACCCATTCGATTGAACAGGATCGTATCAATGAAATTTTTTCTTGGTATGTCTTGGGGCGGAACCAGCGCCAGCGGTTTTGTCCGCGTCGTTTCACCGCTCCGCAAACTTTCTGTCCGTGAACTTTCACGAAACGTCTCAGTCGTGCGCGAGACGGTTAGGCGATGACGTGCCTGCGCTTCCCGAAACCCTTCCGGGTCTTTGAGAAATGTGCAATCAGACGCAGAAGCGGAAGATTGCTGAACACGTGTGAGGCTGCGTTTTTGCGCCGCCTCGGAAGTAAGTTGAAGGCCGGAAAAATCAACCACCGTTAACAAGCCCGCCGCTACGAAAACCAGTGCTGCGCATTGCTTGAGGCGTTGAATTTTTCTGCTTGAGTGTGAATTCTTTCCACCATCTCTTAAAGGCATATCATCCTCCAGGGATTTTGATTAGACAAATTAACAGCTTATCAAATATGCAGGAGCGACTGCTCCTTGCCATGAGTTGTTCGTGAGTACTACTTCAAACCAAAACTTAAGGCTACGGGAAGAGTGATCTTGCAGGGCGGACTTAGATTCAACTCAATTCCTTTTGGGGTTTACAGTAAAAATTTATACTTCGGATTAGGAAAGCTTAAGTTAACCTGTTTACAGTTCAAATTCCAGTCTTTAACAGGGAAACGGAAAAAATATTACAGTAATTTTAGGAAGACGTGAGGTTTGCTTTCTACTTGTGTCGGGAGAAAACTTAAATTGGTTATAAATCGGATTCGGCAGAGAGGTTACACACCGCACGTCATAGATTCGGCATTTTCATCTCTGGCACTTTGCAAATTCATATCAATTCCATCTTTCTCAGCCAGCGCAAAATACTCATCAAAGAAAGGCAGCATTTCGTCCATCGTTTGCGAGCGCAACGCCGCTGTCCGCAGATGAGCGCCATTCGCCACGCCGCGCAGGAATTGCGCCGACAACATTTTCATGCGCCCGATCACACCTTTTTCTGACATTGATTCGCGCAGGAATCCCATAAAATCCCGGAGCAATAAATTCATTTCCTGCGGCGCAGGTTGATAAGGCTCAATGCCGTTCATTGCTTCCCACGTCTGACGAAAAATATAGGGATTCGCAATCGCTCCCCGTCCGATATGCACCGCATCGCAACCAATTTCATCAAAGCGGCGCATCGCATCCTGCGGCGTCAGAATATCGCCACTGCCCGAAACCGGAATCGCAACGTTACGCTTGATTTCGCGCACCAAATCCCAATCTGCAAAACCTTTGTAGCCCTGCACTCGCGTGCGTCCGTGCAGCGTCACCATTGAAGCGCCGCAATCTTCAATCAGCTTGGCGACTTCAACGCAATTGATGGAATTGTCATCCCAGCCCGCGCGAATTTTCACGGTCATCGGCACAGAAATCGCACGTTTGACTTCGCGGAGAATTTTTTCGAGTTGCGGCAAATCGCGCAACAGGTTTGAGCCACCACCACCATTGACCACTTTTTTTGCGGGACAGCCGCAATTAATATCTACAAAATTCGCTCCGGCTTCTTCGGCAATTTCTGCCGCCCACCGCATACGTTCCGGGTCGTAGCCAAAAATCTGAATCGCAATCGGACGCTCTTCGGGTGTGAAGCGCATCATTTCGTGCGTCCGCAAATTGCCACGCGTTAACCCTTCAACGCTCAGGAATTCGGTCACAATTAAGCCGACGTTGCCACATTTTTTGGCAAGGCGGCGAAATGGCGAATCGGTGACGCCAGCCATCGGCGATAAAATCAGCGGTGGTGAAAGTTCGTGCTCACCAATTTTGAACGAAGTCGGATACTGCATAAGTAAGTGAATATACCAGAAAAATTCGCTCTGAAGAACACGAAGAAATACGAAGATGAGACAAGGGGAGATTCACATTCCTTACCTGACGTTCTTTGTGAGTAAGATAATTTGACGCGCCGAGGCAAAACCAGTAGCGTTACAACAATGAAAGCAAATCGCACCATAGATTTTTTGTCCGAACTGATCCGCCTGAAATCTTTGCCCCGCACCGGCTGGTTATTGCGCGGTGTGCGGGACGTTGAATCCATCGCCGATCACAGCTTTTGTGTAGCGGTTATTGCGATGATCATTGCTGATCGGGCCAAATCGCTGGCAATGAAAATTGATGTCGAGCGCGTTTTACGCATGGCGCTTTTGCACGATTTGGCTGAAGTTCGCACAGGTGATTTGCCGAGTACGATCAAGCCTTATTTTGATGCCGTGATGTTGAAAGCAGCCGATGAACAGGCGACGAAAGAAGTTCTTGCGCCTCTTGGTGAGGCTGGAAATAAATACTTAGAATTGCGGCATGAGTATGAACAACGAACATCACTTGAAGCGCGCATCGTGAAAGCTGCGGATAAAATTGATTTGTTGTTGCAGGCGCGTGAATACGAAAAAGGTGGCGCCAATAATCTGGCGGAGTTTTGGCATAACTCCGATGAAGATTTTGCCAAACTTGGCATTGATGAATTAATCGCCGATGTAATTTCAGCGTTGAAAAAATAGCCGAAAATTTATGTCTTTAGTCGAGCAACTCATCACCTGGCTGCAACAATTATCCCCGCTGGGAATCCTCACCGTAGTCTTTTTCTGCGCTTATCTCGAAAATATTTTTCCGCCTTCTCCCAGCGATGTACTCCTGGTTTTTGGCGGGACATTGATTGGTCTCGGCACCATAGATTTTGCTTCAATGCTGGTAGCCGCAACGCTTGGCAGCACGCTCGGATTTATGACGGCGTATGGTCTGGGGCGTTACTTTGATCAGCGATTATTGCAGGGCAGCGCGAACCACTATTTGCCTGTGAATGCGATTGCGCAAGTCTCGAAATGGTTTCAGCGGTACGGTTACGGCGTGATTATTGCCAATCGTTTTTTGACGGGAACCCGCGCCGTAGTTTCAGTTTTTGCTGGAATCTCAAAGATGAATTTTGCGGTGACTACTTTGCTGTGTGCGGTCAGCGCGGCGGTCTGGAATTTCCTGCTGCTGTACCTCGGCAAAAGCTTCGGTAAAAATTGGCGGAACGTGATGGAATATTTGTCAGTATACGGCGAAATCGTGATTGTCTTGGCACTGATTTTATTACTGATTTTAGGTTGGAAATACTTCCGCCAGAAACGCAAAGCGGCGGTAGCGAAGTGACAAATCTTTCTTCATCCTTCATCATTTAACTATGGATATTTTGCATCGCATTAGAATTCGGGCGGCGACGAGGCTCAAGCATATTGTTTTGCCCGAAGGCGAAGATGACCGCACGATCATTGCGGCTGCGCATGTAGCACAGGAGCGCATCGCCCGCGTGACGTTGCTTGGCGATGAGCAAAAAATTCGTGACCGCGCTTCATCGCTCGGCGTTGCGCTGACGAATGTTTTAGTTGTCAATCCTCGAACGCATTCCGACTTCGATAAATTTGCGCAGATATTTTATGAAATGCGCAGAGCCAAAGGCGTCACTTTTGACGAAGCCCGCAAGCAAATCGAAGACCCGTTGTACTTCGGAAATCTGATGGTCAAAACCGGAAAGGCTGATGGTTCGGTCGCAGGCGCAACGAATACCACCGCGCATACCGTCCGCTCAGCGTTGCTGACGATTGGCGTTAAAGAAGGCTTCAATTTGGTCTCGTCATTTTTTGTGATGGTTGTGCCGAACAAAAATTTTGGCGCAGATGGCGCGATGATTTACGCGGATTGTGGAGTCGTAGCCGATCCAAGCGCAGCACAATTATCCGAAATCGCCATTGCTTCAGCAAATAGCTGTCGCACCCTGCTCGAAGTCGAACCACGTGTAGCAATGTTGTCATTTTCAACCAAAGGCAGCGCGTCGCATCCCTTAGTCAACAAAGTTATCGAAGCGACTAAGACCGCAAAATTACGCGCTCCAGAATTAGAAATTGATGGTGAATTACAAGCGGACGCGGCATTAATTCCCGGCGTTGGTGATGCAAAGGCTCCCGGCTCAACCGTCGCCGGCAAAGCCAACGTGTTAGTTTTCCCCAATCTTGATGCCGGAAACATCGCTTATAAATTGACGGAGCGATTGACGGGAGGAACCGCGATAGGCCCGATTTTACAAGGCTTGGATAAGCCCGCGAACGATTTGTCACGTGGTTGCAAAGCCGAAGATATTGTGGATGTCGTAGCGATAACCGCCGTCCAGGCGCAGAACATGATAAACTGATTCATTGAAGTTTGATTGAGATTGTAAGGATTTATTTTTATGCCCAAGATTGAAGACATCGAATACACCCCGAACCCAAATGCGCGGAAATTTATTCTTAAAGAACCGATCACGAACGGTACTTCGCGTTCGTTTGTGAACGCTGAACAAGCCGTAGACGATTCGCTGGCACTTTCACTGTTCAGCGTTGGCAACGTCTCGTCAGTTTTTTACATGGATCGTTTCATCACTGTGAATCAGGACGGCACGGCGGATTGGGATGAATTGCTGAGAAAACTCGCAGTCCCGATTCGTGAGACTCCGGCGGTAACCGACCTTGCCGCTGCGCCTGTCAATACCGATTACGTGCGCGGTGAAAACGAATTGCTGGATCAGATTAATGATTTACTGGATGAAAAAATTCGTCCCGGCCTGGCAGGCGACGGCGGCGGTTTGGAAATCATTTCACTCGAAGCTAAAAAGCTGACCATCCGTTATCAGGGCGCTTGCGGAAGCTGTCCAAGCTCGCTGTCAGGGACGCTGTATGCCATCGAACACATGCTGAAAGACGAAGTTGATCCTGATCTGGAAGTGATTTCGTTGTAGGAAATTTCTGCCAAGTGTGTCCGCATTCGAGCTTACCTGGGATTAGTTTTTTCGACGTTCGGAGCCAGGGCGAGATGCCAGATTTATCGTCGTATGCTCAGTTACGCCAGGCACAGGATTCATCAGCCACTGCTCCTGATTATTACCACGTAGCGCTGCCTCTTTCGCCTGCTGATTGCTTCGTTCAGAAAGCAGCCGAAAAGGGGTGGAAAGTAACAAGGTGAAAAATCTCAGCTTGAGAGCGACAAAACACACGGGAAGCAAAATAAAGTTGGCAAGCAGCGATAATAATGACAGACCAAAAATTTGCCACGAATTGCTCACACTCCGATCCTGCGCTTTTTCCGGTGCATCTTTAAAAAACATCCCCGCGTAACGCCCCAGCACCCGGTCAAAAGCCGCATCCGCCTGCACCAAGAAATTATCTTTTCCCGGCGTCAAAGCCTTTGTCACGCGATCTAGATTCGTGCCACACGAAGGGCAAAACTTGCGCTCCTGAGCATCTTCTCTACCACAGGTCGGACAGAACATAACTTTTCTCCTTGCTGAAAGAATCCAATGTAGTGACCTACGAACGTGCGGAAGAGTTAGTTCACGGATTCATTTCAATTTTTCTCTACGACTGTTTGAGCCAGCAATTTCAAAACAAACTCACCATACGAATCTTTCATTGGCAATTCGTAATCAATTTTCACGCGCCGCCGTTCTGTGGTTACAGCTTGCCCGGTCTTCGGGTTAAAGCCTGCTTTGCTGAAGGACTCCCAGTACAATCCAGTTCCACGCTTTTGCCAGTTCGGGGCATCGTTAAAGTTGATGCCGCACTGAAACAGCAGTTCGTTTTTTTCGGCGACTGACATTTTATTCATTCGCTTAGTCGCCTGTGTTGCACTTGCTCCGTCATTACGGAGTTGCCAGTAACAATATCCATTGAGCGCGTTGCGATGAGCGTCTTCGTTGCGCCAGCGAAAATAATCACGAACTAAATTTTCATTGGGAAGTTGCGAAATGCGACAATCAAAAGCAGCGTGTGAGCCAAGCAGTAAAGAAAATTTGGCGCTCGCTTCGCCTGCCAGAATCGAATCATACTTTCGCAGCTTACGATCAAACGTATCAATTTCAGGATGAAACAGCAGCGAGATTTCATCCGATTGTGTGTAACCGTAAACGCATCGAAATCCGCAATTCATCAGGTGTTCCGTCGTCGCTACCATCATGTCTCGAACACGCACATCAAAAGGAGTCTCGAATTTGTGAACCTCTTTCGTCAGGCGAGTAAAACTGCGCCCGTCAATTCGCGCAACGAGAAACATCCCTGGCAATGCACATAAATCAAAGGCAGTTTCATACCTGCGCATCTTTTCGTCTAATTCATCAAACTTCATCACTCCACTCCGTTACTATAAATTCTCCTGCATCATTAATCGAAACGTAAAACAACTCATCAAACCCTTCGTCGTACTTCGGTAATTCCAGCTTTCGATGTGTCGCCAGAATCCCTTTCACTGGAATCAAAGCCTTGCCCGAACACTTGCTGTTACGGTCAATCGCTTCTTGCAGTTTTGATTGAAAATAATAGCCAACCACACTGAACCCTGCATTTTTCGCCGCGCTGATATATTTTCCACGGCCTTCACGCGCTACGTTGGTATTATCAATCACGAAGGGCTGTTTAGCTTCGAGGCAGGCACGCAGCAGAACCTGTTCCCGATGCCGTGTTTTCAGCATATCAAGATTGAGACGAATGTGAGAATGGAAAAAATTCTGTTGGAAAAATGTAGATTTGCCGGAGGCTTGAATGCCGATGAAGATGATTGCGTGCATACAAAAAACCTACTTGCTTCACATTTTATGAATTTGTAAAGCGAAAAGCTAGTAGGAAATAAGTACTTATTTTAAGGATAGTTATAGAATTACCTCTTCTGAAATCTAAAATAACTCCCTACTAAATATTTTTCTCACCGCTGTTTAGTAGGGAATGATGATGCTCTTGTCTCTACTGATTTTAAACCCCATTCTGGATGAAAATCATCTGCCTTGTTCTGGTTTTCAATAAGCCCTTTCCTACTCATTTCAGCAATCAAATTACTTATTTTTTTCTTTTTCTGTTTTTCATCAAGAGTAGCGGAGAGTTTATCCATTAATAATTCGTCAATTTCTTTGCGAGTTGCAACCTTATGATTTCTGAGGTGTTGGATAATCCAATCAAAATAATTTTGTTTTTCAAACGCTTTATTTTTGGTGTATGTGGCCTTTTGTCCTGTCACGCCTGCCACTTTCGCTGAAATAAAATAATTTGGCTTTTTGCCTTCGATTAACCTTTTTCTTCGTAATATCTCGGCTTCTTCAGAGGAAAGCAGCTTCTTTTTTTGTACTTTGTCGAGGAGGAAGATTTCATCCAGGGTCAAATCCGGCATTCTGGCAAGCGTTCGTGCATACTCCATATCCAGAATCTTTCCAATCAGGGTGGTTTTTACCTCTCCACGCTGTAGGTCATATTCAGGCATTGGGAAAAAGCGCTCACGTTGATTACGAAACATTCTTTTAATTCCACTACCGATAGTATCCACCATATCCAAGTTGCGCATCGCTTCCACCAGAAGCTTATTTCGGTAGTAGGATGGTGGCATGTCACTTTCCAGGACTGCTTCAATGGATTGCGGAATAAATTTGCCCAGGTTGGTAAAGATCAATCGCTCATCTTCGACTTCGACCACGCTGATGCGACCTCCCTTGGTGTAGTCTTGGTGGGCGATGCAGTTATTTAAGGCCTCACGGATATTGAATGGTTCATATCGCTCTACCTCATCGGGGAAGAGCGTTCCGTCTTTAAGATAGCGATATTTTAGATTACGAATCTTTGAAAATACCGCGTCTGTTGCAAGGATAAACGGGCATGTAAAATGCTCGTAATCTTTCTCGATATTATCGCGATCTTTCAAAACCCACGTAAGTTGAGCGATTCCCGGCTGTAGAAAATATGAAGCCTCTGGTTTTCCAAGTAATAATATTGCGGCATGGGTGATCTTATTGTTGACGGTCACACGCGCTTTGTTTAGAAATGTAATGTCATTCCACGAATCAATTTCTACTTTCAACTTTGGATTTTTCTGAGCATATTTTTCTCGTGCGAACCGAATTGCTTCTGAATCAAGATCATTTAGTGAGGCATCTTCACAAATGACTGCACTCCAGTCGTTATTAATAGCCTGCCCACGAATACGATCTATTTTCTCAATGCTTAGCGGAACTGTGGATTCATTACTGCGTCCGTAATAATGCCCTTCCCAAGACACGGGAATTGCTCTTGGAGCCGGTGGAATCTGAAACATTACGACTCTTCCTTCTGGAAAGTTAAGCTCATAAATTTCGATAAAACTTGTAGGCGGAGATGTCTTATCACCAATTTCCTTCTTTAGGTTGTCAAGGTTAGCTCGGTTTATTTGACGAAAACCTGAGCCGACAATTTTGCGCTTTTTGTCTTCGATTCCAAACACCAGCCAAGCTTCAGGTTTTTCTTTGAGATTGGCTTCATTACTGAGAGCACTGAAATATTTGCCGAGCTTGCCAAAATCAAAACCATTTTTTGCCTCCTTGAACTCGACGATTTCAGTTTCCGCAGGCAGATTTCGCAGAGAATCAAGTTTTGAAATAAGTTCGGCTTCTGTATACAAGTGGCTCATGCTCTCAAACCCTTACGTCGTCAATCTCCGATAAATCCCTGGCAATCTCTCCGGCAAGCCCATCACATCGTCAATAATCGTATATCCTACTTCGCCGTATAAATCCTTCAACTCGGTTTCAGAGTCGCGGTCAATGGTGATGCAGAAGGGGGTGATGTTTCCGGTTTTGGCCTGGCGGAGCGCCATCTTCGTGTCTTCGCGGGCGTAGCGGGAATCGCCGTAGTCGTGGTCATACGGGCGTCCGTCGCTGAGGATTATTAGCAGTTTTGTGCGGGCGGGTTGTTTCTCAAGTTGTGCGGCGCAGTGGCGAATCGCGGCTCCGAGGCGGGTGTTGTTGTGGTAGGTGATGCCTCCGATGCGGCGTTCGACTTCGGGGGAATATTTTTCGCCGAACTGCTTCACGGTGAAATATTTTACGTTGCGGCGGCCTTCGCTCGTGAAGCCGGAAATTGCATAGGCATCGCCGACGGCTTCGAGGGCTTCGCTCATCAGGACTAAGCCCTGCTTTTCGATGTCTATGATTTTTTGGCCGGGGCGCGTGTACGGCTGGTTCGGATGTCGCGTAATTGTCCGTGCTGTTGAGGAAGACATATCGAGCAGGAACGAGACGGCGACATCACGTTCGCGGCGGATGCGGCGAATGTAGATGCGATCTGACGGACGCCCGGTTGTGCGTAAATCTACGTGGCGGTCGAGCACGGCTTGTAAGTCAAATTCTTCGCCGTCGAGTTCGCCTTTGACTTTGCGGAGCGATTCGGGACGCAGCATTTGGAATTGATGTTTGATCGAAGAGATTGCGCCGGAATATCGCGCTCTGACCTGCTCGACAAAATCGCGCATGCCTTTACGATTTTCGCGCTGAATGACACGGCACCACTTCGCCCGATAGTCTCCCAATTCACGATCCCATTCGTCGTAGAAAAATGCCTGATCGCCTTCCTGCAAATCCTGTTCAGGGCGTTCGGCCTGGAGCATTTCGCTGAGCATATCCGTGTCATCAGATAAAATTTCGTCAGTTTCTTCCGACCATTGATTGAATGGATTTTGTTGTGGGCGTTGCTCGACGGCTTTTTGTTGCTGCTGATCTTTGCCGGAATTTTCCTGCGCTTCGTCAGAATTTTGCTGTTCGGATTCCTGCTTTTCGTCGCTTTCGGATTCGGCGTTTTCTTCGGTGCGCGGCGATTGGAGCAGGGCATACACGCGTTTGGTGGCGACTAATGTATCGGCGACATTGGCGTTTTCCTGATGCAGGCATTGCCCGATAATATTGTGAAATTCGCGGATGACTTCGCCATAAGCTTTGCGTGCGACGGGATCAACCACGTCCCCGCACAGCGTGATTTGAAAGAGTAATTCGTACAGCAACTGATCCATCGGCAGGGAAGTTATCGGCGGACGGTTATCAATCAAACGCGCACGGACAAAATTCAAATCACGCCGAATGC
>JAYSTY010000153.1:0-1472 GCA_043719385.1 Blastocatellia bacterium
ATTGACACGCAGGAGCAACTTTTGCACTACAAAGGCGAAATTGTCCCTATGTCACCGAAGGTTTTCGACCTGCTCTATATTTTTGTCACCCATTATGGAGTCCTGCTCGACAAGGAAACCCTGATGACAATGATGTGGGCAGACAGCTTTGTGGAAGAATCGAATTTGTCTTACACGATTTCAATTTTGCGCAAGGTACTGAGCGAACATGACGCCAGCCATAAATACATTGAGACTTTTCCCCGGCGCGGCTATCGTTTTGTCGTGGAGGTGAAAAAGATTGAAGAGCCGGAAAGCGAACAGGCGCAAGTTGCTGCGGCTGAGCAAACTCTCACCGTCGAAAAAAATGAGGCGCGACAACTTGCTCGCAAGCTTCCGGCTCCATTCTTTAGTCGTTATTGGAAAGCGGGTTTAGCCATAGCTGGATTGGCAATATTGGGCAGCGGAGTTTGGCTGAGTGCGGCGCGGAAAACTAATTTGAGTGCAGTAGCACAAAGCAATTCTTTGTTCACTGCAGCACACGAAGTCAGTGCCGTCAGATCAATCGCGGTGCTTCCCTTCAAAAAATTAACATCTAATGCGGATGATGAATATCTCGGCGTAGGCATTGCTGACACGCTGATTAATCGCCTGAGCAATTTGCAGCAAATGCAAGTGCGCCCGATTAGCGCCGTGCTTGCTTATGCTGATCCGAAACAGGATGTGCTTGCCGCCGGACGCGAACAAAAAGTAGATGCCGTGATCGAAGGCAATGTGCAGCACGCCGGTAAACAATTACGTGTCAGCGTGAGAATGCTGCGCGTCAGCGATGGCAGGTCCTTATGGGCGGAGAACTATGATTTTGCGTGGCAGGATATTTTTACGACGCAGGATGCGATTGCCGATCACGTCGTAAAAACGCTGGCGCTGAAGCTGAATGGGACAGAGCAGGCAGGCCTTCGTAAACCACTTACGAAAAACCCGGAAGCGTTACAATCTTACCTGAAAGCAAGGTTCATCTTTAATAAACATGAGAGTCAGAAATTTCCTGCTGCCCTTGCGCTTTTTCAGGATGCGATAGACCGTGACCCGGAATTTGCCTGGGCATACGAAAGCTTTGCGGCAACTTATCTGGCGCTGGGTTATGAAGGATTTATACCTCCCAAAGAAGCTTATGAAAAGGCTAAAGCAGCCCTGAGCAGGGCAATTATAATTGATCCTGATTTCGCCGCCGCCTATGCACTCTTAGGCTTCATGGAGTCTGACATTAACAATTCTGAAAAGTATTGTCAGCGTGCTCTTGATCTGGACGCAAATAACTATGAAGCGCACCTGAACTGGGGCATAACATTGTTGGCAAAAGGGAATTTTAGTGAAGGGGAAAAGCAAATCCGAACCTGTATTGAACTCAACCCGCTCTCGTTAGAAGCGCAAACGCTACTGGCGGTTACTTTTTATTATTCGCATCAATTTGAAAAAGCGATTGCGCAAAG
>JAYSTY010000154.1:0-22052 GCA_043719385.1 Blastocatellia bacterium
GGTTGCGCAACTTTTGCCCACAGTATCGCAACCTGCTGAGGTTGCGTCATTCCATTAGCTTACCCACTCAACGAAAAGTGACACTTTCGAGAATTATGCGATGTGCAAGGAATAAGCTACGATCAAGTCGCCCCCCAACAGTCGCGCAACCTCAGCAGGTTGCGCGACTGTTGGCAAGATTCGATTTAATAACCTTTCACCGAACCGCCGCGTCGTCCATCTGACCACGCGACGCGCCATTGGTTTGGTTCTTCAAGCAAAATTGCCTGGACATCACCCTGCGAACGCAACGCCGGATTTAAGCTATGTCCCATTTGTTTCAGCCGCTCCGCTACGTCATAGACCAGTGCGCCAGGTTCTGCTTCGACGACATTGGTTGCCGCATGAATGCGCGGATATTCAAGCGCATCACGCAGGGACATTTTGAAATCTACGATGTTGGTGATCACTTGCAACAAGGTACTGGGAATGGTCGCTCCACCTGGCGTTCCGAGGCTGAAGAATAATTCTCCGCCTGGACGCAGAACGATTGTGGGCGACATCGTAGAAGGGTAACGTCGCCCCGGTGTCAGCATGCGTGCCTGGGCACCGGAAAAAACTTCCATGTGATTATTCAGCAGCACGCCTGTTCCTTTGGCCATCACTTGCGAACCATAAAATCCGCTTAAGGTGTATGTGTTCGACACCAGATTTCCTGCGGAATCAATCACGGTAAAATGCGTCGTGTCTTTTGATTCATTCGCTGTTCTGGCAGGCGTCGCAGGCGTGGCTTTTTCCAGCGAAAGATTTTGCACGCTTTCGCTGGTGTAACCATCACTCAGAAAGTTCGGAATCGTTTCGTAATTATTCATCGCAGCACTATTGCGAGCCGCAAATCCCCGCCGCATCGCTTCAATTTGCAAATGGCGTACAGCAACAGAACCTTCGCGCCCTAATTCAATTGGGTAGCGATTCATCACTTGCAACATCACCGCCAGCGCGATGCCGCCGCTGGATGACGGAGCCATCGTGAACACTTTGTGCTGGCGATAATTCACCTGCAATGGTTCAACCTCTTTCGCCTCATAGCCGCGCAAATCCACTGCGTTAATGACGCCGCCATTCGCTTTCATATCAGTGGCAATCAGCCGCGCCGTTTCGCCTTCGTAAAATTCTTTCCAGCCGCGTTTTTGCAGGCGTGACAACGTCCGCGCCAGTTCAGGTTGCTTTACGATTTCGCCCTGTTGTAGTGGCTTATCTGCGCCGTGCAAAAAAACTTTGGCGGCTTCAGGAAATGATTTCATGACGGGTACTTGTAATTTCAAAATCAATTCCATGCGCTGCGTCGCCGGAAAGCCCTGCTGCGCAATGCGCCGCGCCGTTTCCAGGCATTGCGACCACTTTAGCTTGCCATAACGCGTGTGCATTAATCCCAACCCGGCAGGAGTGCCAGGCACAGCGACGGATTTGTAGCCCAGATTTGCTTCCGCTCTGGTTTTGAACATGCCGGGCGTCGAGGCTCCAGGCGCTGTGCCTGCATAATCAAAGGCCGTCACCTTGCCATTCGCCAGCCGTACCAGCGCATAGCCGCTGCCGCCCAGATTGCCAGCCTCTGGATGCACGACGGCGAGCGTCGCGCCAACCGCCACCGCCGCATCAATGGCATTGCCGCCTTTGCGCAGAATTTCCATTCCCGCGTCCGTCGCTAATTCATTCACCGAAGCGACGACCGCTTTTTGAAAACGCGCGGGCTGGCTCACCATCGGGCGCAGCGCTTCCAATTGCAGCCCACTTTGCGAGCGCTCCTGCGCCAGCAATGGGTTGAAGATCAGGAGCAGAACTAAAATAAATCTCATGACAAAGCCTCCAACTGAAGGTACTCAAGGCAGAAATTGATGTGCAGGATTCAGCTTCTCACAGGTGACTCGCGTGCGCCAAATTAGTGCTGGTTTTTTTTGGTCACAAGCGAAACTGGCGCGTGAGTGTTTGGATGTCTATCTGAAATGCAACGAGTCCCGCCCGCCTGGCGATCATACAGCGAGGCCGTTCATTATTTGCTTTTTCATGGAGATCAGTTATAGTCCGCAAAAAGCCAGCTATATTATTTATTTTTTGAGAGAACCTGTAACAAAGACGCAGGCTCGTGGGTCATTACGATTTTTTTCCGTCTTAATGAAATGTTTTGCCATTCGTTGCCATATCAGAATGAAAGGCACAGTATTACGCCACACATCTCCCCCTTCACAGTGGCTGGCGCGGGCTAAGCAGGCTTGAAAAATTGAAGACCGCCACCACGTTCATAACACAACTAAAAACGGAGGATAAAGATGGCTGCCAGGAAAATCAGTTCCAGCAAAAAAGGCGCTAAGAAAGCCGCTGCTACCAAAGCAGTAAAAGCTGCCAGGTCAAAACCGACGGTGAAATCCACCGCTAAAAAACGTGCTGCCGCCGCGCCTGAACCAGTCCCGGTGCAGCCGCGCTTGCAGGAGCAAATGCGTGGCGGTGGTGGCCCCGCAGTGCCGGAAAATTTTCACGCCTTATATGACCGGGGCTTCCGTACCTCGCGCGGTGTGGCGCCCACAGGAGCGGTGCCGGCCCAGACCAGAGGACATCGCCAATTGGCCGGCCAGGTCACCGACCTCGAAGTGCAGTATGACGCCGCGACGCAAATGCCGAATTTTGTGATGACGCAAGCGTCCGCCGCGAGTTTGTCACGCGGTGGCTCGGCCAATAATCCCGCCGCTGCTGTCACAGCCTTTCTGAAAGAGCGTGGCGATCTGTGGAATCTGAGCACCGCCGATACCGCCACCGTCGAGATCGTCTCGGTCAGCCAGCCGCAGGGTCAGCCCGAACCCCCGGCGGGAGAAAAGACCCGTTCAGGCCGCACACGCGGAGCCGCCGCCGCTGAAGATTCGCCCTTCAGCCTCGGCAATCTGAAAACGGTCAACCTGCAACAGCGTGTCGAAGGCCGCGAGGTTTTTAACTCCGATGTCAGCGCCATGCTCAACCAGAACAACGAAGTCGTGACAGTCTCCGGGCAATTTTTTCCTGGCGCGGGTGCCAGCGCGACACGCAGCCGGGCGCGCTCCGCCAGTGCCGCCGTCGCCCCCACTAATAACAATGACAACACTGACAACATCACGTCCACGGAAGAGGCGCTGGCGCTGGCGCTGCTTGATCTGACTGGTGCGGTGTACCAGGCCAGCGAGTTTACGCTCGCCGAGACGCCGCCCGATAGTGGCCCGTACCGTTTTTACGAACACCAGCGGCCTGCCGGGGACACACGCCCGCAGTTGGAACGCGCCGTCAGAGTCAAGGACGTGATGTTCCCCCTGAGTGTTGGTCAATTCGTGCCTGGCTATTACCTGGAGTTATGGCTCAAAGGCTACCCGGCGTTCAGCTACGTGATGGATGCGGTGGATACACCGGATGTGCTTTATCGCCAGAACCTGGCTGCGCACGTGACCTTCAAATACCGCGTGCATAACACAGGCGACGCACTCAACCGCCCGCACGACGGCCCCGCGCCAGGCACGCCGCATCCCGCTGGCATCCCGAACGGTTTCCAGTCACCGATAGTGGTGGAAAAGCTGATCACGATTGAGAGCCTGTTGTCGGGCGATCCCTGGCTGCCGCCGGGCGCGACGACGACCGAGGGCAACAACTGTAAAGCCTATGCCGATCTGAAACCGGGTGACGGCTTCAACACCGGCGATGTGATGGGAAAGGTCAGTGCGCCAGGCACGTTCGATTACACCTACGATCACACCAAACCGGCGAGTAATGCGAAAAACTTACAAAACAGTCTGGTTGGCATGTTCTTCCACGTGAACTGGCTGCATGACCGCTGGTACAAAGCCGGCTTTGACGAAGCGTCGGGCAATGCGCAGAAAAACAACTTCGGGCGGGGCGGGGTCGGAGGCGATCCGGTGCTGGCCGAAGGCAATGATTTCAGCGGCACCGATAACGCCAACATGAACACGCCCGCCGACGGGGCCAGCCCGCGCATGCAGATGTTCGAATTCAAAGGGCCGACACCCGCCAAACCCAGCCGCACCAGCAATCACGAAGCGCTCATCACTTTTCACGAGATGGGTCATTACATCACCAACCGGCTGGTCGGCAATGCCAGCGGATTAACCAATCAGCAGGGCCGGGCGATGGGCGAAGGGTGGGGTGATTTCTTTGCCGTCTGCATGACTTCGCAGGCGACCGACAATTTCGCCAGCGGCGTCTTTGCCGCCGGCGGTTGGACGGACCTCACGCCGACGTTCAATAACAACTACTACTTCTCGATTCGGCGCTATCCTTACTCCGCGAACATGGCGAAGAATCCGCTGACCTTCAAACACATTAGTAGTGGCGTCGTGTTACCGGCTGGGCCGCTCAGCAATCCGCTGATGAGTGGCTCGCCGAATAACGAAATCCACAACGCGGGTGAAGTTTGGTGCCTGACGCTGTGGGAAGTCTTCGTCAACCTGGTGGCGAAACTCGGACACGCCGAAGCCGAAAAACGCATGCTGGCTTACGTCATCGGTGGCCTGAAAATGACGCCCATCCGGCCCACCTTCACACAGGCGCGCGACGGCATCCTGCGCACCGTGGCACTGCTGGCGCCGGGTGATTTGCCCGAAGTCAAACGCGGCTTCGCCAAACGCGGGATGGGCACAGGCGCAGTCTCGCCGCCTTCGGCTTCCACCTCACTGGCAGGCGTGGTTGAGAGCTTTGTGCCGTAGCGCAGGTTCAATCACGGGGAGGACGGGGCAATTGAATTATCCCGTCCTCCCCGTGGTTTCTTTCGCAGGAGTAAGTTTATGAAGATTATCTTGTTCGATTTGGGTAATACGCTGGAAGATTCGGAGCATAGCGGTTTGCTGCCGGGCGCCCTGACAACCCTGACCGCGGTGCGAGCGTTGCGCGATTCATCCGGTCAGGCGCCGCTCCTCGCACTGGCTTCTGATTTCGGCGCACTCAATGCGACGGCGGCGCAAATCAACGCCAGCCGCCAGGAGTATGTCCAAATCCTCCAGGGACTCGGCATTCGCCAGTTCTTCAAACCTGCCGCCAAACGCATCACCCTCTCGACCGAAGTGAATGCGTTCAAACCGTCGGTCAAAATCTTCCAGGCCGTGCTGACCAAAGCTGGTGGCGCACTGCAATTGCGCGACATCATGTTCATCACCGAGAACAAGCCCCACGTCCTGTCCGCGCGTGCACTGGGGTTGCGGGCAATCCATTTTAAAGGGCCGGGACAAATCACCGGCGACATTACTGCGCTCGCTGAATTGATTCCGCTTGTCCGGGCATTCCTGGGATAGCGAGTACCGCGACCGGTAAGAGGCAACATTCATCCTTTGTATTTAGGCACAGGCCGCAGATATTTTTCCAGTATTTCGAATTGCAGGTTCTGCACCAGTTGAATGCCTTTGCGCGGATCGTCAGGGAACGGCAAAAGCTCGCCCGTTCGCCGATAGCCGCGCCGTTCATAAAAGGCGAAGAGTTCTGTTCTCAACGTAATGACTGACATTGTCATTTTTGTGACGCCCCATTCCTGTTGCACGCTGTCCTCTGCCGCCTGAATGAACTGCTTGCCGATGCCGCCGCCTTGCAAATCAGGTTTGACGACAAACATTCCAAGGTAGGCTGACTCGACTGATTTCCTTTCAAGCAGGACAGAGCCGATGATTTCATTAGCTTGCAGGCACAACAGAATCATCGATGTTTCAGACTGAATCAGCCTTTGAATTTCCTGCTCATCTGTTCGCTGTCCATCCAGATAATCCGCTTCGGTTGTCCAGCCAACGCGGCTTGAATCACCGCGATACGCTGAATTTACCAGCCTGACGATCAGTTCCGCTTCTTCGATCTCTGCTTTACGGAAGGACATTAGTGACATAGTTTTTATAGCTCGCTTTAGCTTTACTTCTGTGTTATCTGTACCGCATTGAGCATTTCCAGCGGCGGATAATATGGCTCATCGCCAAGTTGCAGGAATTTGGCGTACCATTTTTTGTTGGCTTCTTCAGGTGTGAAGAACCATTCCTGCCGATGATAATTCCAACTGTTATGATTCAATTGCTGGGCAAGCTGCCAATATTTTTCTGCGCGTTCCGGCTGACCGACTTTATGAAAATAAATGCCAAGTCGAAAGGCTGCATCGGCTTCCTGTTCGCCTGTGGGACGCGGCTTTAAATATTGACAGAGTTCTGCTGCCGTCATTGCATACTGACTCTCTTCACCTTTCTCCACCCAGTCACGCAACGCCGCCACGTAGGTGTCACCCATCGTCGTAATTGATTTTTCGCCCAGCGTTAAAGTCTTATTAGAAGCGGAGGCAGGTTCGACGGGGCGCACCATCCGCCCGTCTTCATTGATCCAAACGCCCGCAGGCACATTGATCATGTGATAGAGCGAGCTGATGGAATGTTCCGTGTCAAGCAAGGTCGTGTAAGTTGCGTTTGCCTTGTCATACCATTCACCAGCGGCGGCCTCACCTCCTGTATCCTGTGCGGCGGCTACGATCTCGAAATCTTTATCTTTTAGTTCTTCGTAAATTTTCTGCCAGCCTGACAGATCAAGTTTGCACCCTCACCACGAAGCCCACGAGAGCAATAAAACTTTCCGGCCCCGAAAATCCGCTAATGAAACTCGCTTGCCGCTACGATCAGGCAGAGCAAAATCAGGCGCAATTCCTTCGTTGAAAAAACTGCCACGCGCCGCAGTGATTTCTCCGAAGCTCCACACGCTTGATTCAACGTCTGCGACATAAGCCTGCTCAAGCTGACGTGCGAATCCTGTCAGATTGAACCATGCCTTTTCATCTATCGTGCGAACTAAGTCCTGATTAACTGGAATACAAATTTCATCCAGACAAGCGCCATTTGGTTTCAGATCAAAGCCGTTCACACGCCTGAGATCATTGGGCGTAATCCATAAATTGTCGGATTCAAGCAACACCTGATCAAGGTTGATGATCTGATCTTTGTAAAGGATTGTGACAGAGTTTTGTCGAGCCTGCATGGTTGTCATCTTAATTTTTTCCGAAGGTTATTATTCCAATTTTTGAATGCAACCTTAGCTTGCCGAAGTTCACGCCCGACTGCAAGTCAAGGCAGGAACATTCATAAAAAGCAACGATGAAAAGTACTGTTGTGAGCTGTCTGTTTGAAGCAAAGAATCGCCTGTGTATACTTCGCTACACCAATGAAAATTTTTTCAGTCAGTTCAACCGCAATTTTTTCAAAGCAGAGGCCGCAACATGCATCGTATAACAAAAATAATCTGTGCCATTATTACACTCACATTCACGCTCACGGCCTTTGCGCAAGCTCCTAAAACTGCGCCGAACGTCATTTATATCGTCCTCGATGACGTAGGCTTTGCCGACCTCGGTTGTTACGGTTCAGAAATCAATACACCCAATATTGACAGGCTCGCGGCGAATGGCTTGCGTTATACAAATTTTCATACGACGGCATTGTGTTCGCCTTCGCGTGCAGCGCTGTTGACCGGACGCAATCATCACACAGTCGGGATGCGGGCAATTTCCAACCTCGTTTCTGCCGAAGAAAACACGCGTGGCAAGGTCACAAAAAAAGCTGCGCTGTTGTCAGAGATTTTGCGCGATCAGGGTTACAACACGTTTGCGCTCGGCAAATGGCATCTCGCACCAATGCACGAAACAACTCCGGCGGGGCCGTATGATGGCTGGCCGCTGGGACGTGGCTTTGATCGTTTCTATGGCTTTATGGATGCTGAAACTGATCAATGGCATCCGGCCATCACATACGACAATCACCGCATCGAACCACCGCGCCGCAAAGGCTATCATCTGACTGAAGACCTGGTAGATCGCTCCATCGAATTCATCAGCAATCAGCAAATGGCCTTGCCCGACAAGCCGTTTTTTCTCTACCTCGCCTTCGGAGCCGCCCACGCGCCGCATCAGGCTCCGCAGGAATTCATTGATAAATATAAAGGAAAATTTGATAAAGGCTGGGACAAAACACGCGCAGATCGTTTGGCGAACATGAAAAAAATGGGCATTGTCCCCGCGAATACCGACCGCGCGCCGCGCAATGAAAATGTCAAAGCGTGGGATGCGTTGAGCAGTGATGAAAAGCGTTTGTTCACGCGTTTGCAGGAAGCCTACGCCGGATTTATTGAGCATACAGACGCCAACATTGGACGATTGCTGAAATATTTGGAAGCGCAAAATCAACTTGAAAATACGATGATTGTTGTCGTCTCTGACAACGGCGCAAGTCAGGAAGGCGGCGTTGGCGGAACTGTCAACGCGACGGCGTATTACAACGGCTTAGCCGATGATTTCAGCGCGAATCTGGCGCGAATTGATGACATCGGCACAGAGCGCGGCTTCAGCAATTTTCCGTGGGGCTGGGCGCAGGCAAGCAACACTCCGTTTCAGCGATATAAACAAAACGTTCATTTCGGCGGCATCCGCGATCCGCTGATTATTCACTGGCCGGCGCGGATCAAAGACAAAGGCGCGATCCGTACGCAGTTTCATCACATCACTGACATCACGCCAACCGTGCTGGAAGCCCTGAATTTAAAGGCTCCCGACAACTATCGCGGCGAAACGCAAATCCCCATCGCCGGCGTGAGCATGGCGTACACGTTCGATGATGCGAAAGCCGCGACGCACAAAAAGACGCAGTATTTTGAAATGATCGGGCATCGCGCGATCTGGCACGAAGGCTGGACGGCAGTGACCGCACATAATCGCGGCACTCCGTTTGAGAGTGACAAATGGGAGCTTTACGATACGACGACAGATTTTTCCGCCGTGCATAATCTGGCAGAAAAAAATCCTGACAAGCTGAAAGAGTTGCAACAGCTTTGGCAATCCGAAGCGCAGAAATACGGCGTCCTGCCGCTGGATGACCGCACGATTCAGTTGTGGTTCCCGCACATTCCTGCTTCCCCGCAAAATCGCAATACCTTCACCTTTTACCCCGGCATGGATCACTGGAATCCCGGCGCAGCGCCCGACACACGCAACAAAAATTGGACGATCACGGCGTATGTCGAACGCCCTGACAAAACGAGCGAAGGCGTGCTTGCCGCGTATGGCAGCTATCGCAGCGGCTACGTTTTGTACGTGAAAAATAATCGGCTGGTGTTTGAATATAACTACGTTGGTAACATTACGAAAATTGAGTCTACGGAAGAATTGCCAACGGGAGCGTCGGTCTTACGCTTTGATTTTCTGAAAGGGAATCCGGCTTCAGGAACGTTATTTGTCAACGACAAAAAAATTGGTGAAGGCGCAATTCCCAAAATCTTACCATTCCTGATTTCGTGGGAAGGCTTCGACATCGGGCGCGATTCGCTGTCACCCGTCAGCCTGAATTATCAGGACAAAGGTGAGTTTGCGTTTAGCGGAAAATTGCAGAAAGTAATTTTGGAAATTAAGTAGGGATGATTTTTGAAAAAGTCCGCGTGGTTTTTAGCCCGTGAATGTGGGCGCAAGCATAAAGCCCCGGGTGAAGGCGAAGCCGCAACCCGGGGTAGATGTGGATTGAAATTGATTAGCCCGCGAAGTGGGCGAAAGCTATTTGTGCAATGGCTGTCGCCCGCCTTCGCGGGCTTGGTATTGAATCGCTACTGTCCCTGGGGTTTGCACCCCAGGCTTTATGCTGACACCCGCGTTGCGGGTTAAATCCAGTTTCAAATTTAGCTTTCTTTTGCGGCTCTGCCGCCCGGATGTGCGGAAAGGCTGTGCCTTTCCGACTGTGAGCTTTCTTCGGGGCTACGCATAGTGGCTGCGGTCTGTGAAGCGCCAGCGGTACAGTACGACGAGCGGTAGCGAGTTGGTCGGCTGTGGGGAGGGAACCAGCTCGCTACCGCTCACCGTACTGTACCGGTCGCACTCATCCGCTTCAATCGCTGGCAGCAACGAAATTGACAAAATGGGCGCAGCCCTTTCTTCTTCGACTGACCGGAAAGGCGCAGCCTTTCCGCACATCAGGCGGCACAGCCGCAAATAGGGGAAAGCTCGCTGTAAAAGAATTTCAGCGCAATATTGCCAACCCATCAAAATCACGTTGTGCTTTCGCTCCACTTCATCCTGAGTTATTATATTTTTTCCCGTTGAGACACCTATTCATTGACGTCATTGCGATATGATGTCTCTGATTGAATTTGGCTGGTTGCCCGCGTTGGCGGCGGCCTATCATTCGCAGATGACAGTCAACGCCGCGCAAAAGTTGACGGCATTAAAATTACGGCCATCTGAAGCCGTATTGGTTCCATAAAAAAATGAAAAGCTCCGGCACTTTCATTTACTTTGCTGATTGAAATTTGCTCGTTATGGTAACCAAAATAATGACTTTGGTTTCTCAATTCATCAATCACTCACTCACTCTAAGGAGTACAACTATGCACCCACCTCGGATTCCAGGGAATCTCAATCGTTTTTCCCCTGTTCTTTTCGTTGCGCTCTGCCTGCTGTTCGCAAGTATGACGTTTGCTCAAACAATCACTGGTCGTATTACTGGCACTGTGACAGATTCCAGTGGCGCGGCAATTCCCGGTGTGACGCTGAAAATTACGAATGAAGCTACGCAATCAACGCGCACGACTGTGACCGATCCCAACGGTTTTTATGTCGCTACGAGTTTGCCGGTCGGATTGTATAGCGTCGTCGTCGAACAACAAGGCTTTAAAAAAGTCACGAGATCAGGCAATGATTTAGGTGCAGATGGTCGCCTGACCATTGATTTTGCGCTTGAGACAGGCGCTGTCACCGAGAGTATCGAAATCGTCGGTTCAGGCGAATCGGTGAACTCTACATCCGGTGAGGTTGCCCGTGTCGTAGATCAGGATCAGGTGCAATCATTGGCGCTCAATGGTCGTAATTATTTGCAATTGACGACGCTGATTCCCGGCGCTCCGTTGCTGGAAGACAATGCGCTTTCACTGACCACCAGCTTGAGTGTGTCACAGCCGATCAATGGTAATCGCGGCAACGCCAACAACCTGACAGTGGACGGCGGCTCAAATTTGGACTCCGGCAGTAATGGTTCACAGATCAATAATGTCGGCATTGATTTCATCCGCGAAGTCAGCATTAAGACCTCAAATTTTTCGGCAGAATACGGGCGCAATTCAGGCGCTTCGATTAATGTGGTCACGCGCAGTGGCGAAAATAAATTTCACGGCGGCGCTTTTGAAAATATTCGCAATGATAAGTTCGATGCGAATAATACGTTCAACGTCTCGCGGGGTGTAGCTCGTCCCAGCTTGCGGTTTAATAATTTTGGCTTCAATTTTGGTGGCCCCATTATCAAAGATAAATTCTTTGCCTTCGGCGGAATTGAATGGAAAATCATTCGACAATTCACCAGCACGACTACGCAAACATTACCGACGAGTGCTGAGTTGAAAGGTGATTTCAGTGCGCGCAGCACAGTCTTTCTGAAAGACCCGGCCAAGACCGGCACTTGCAGCGCGACGGTGCAGACAGCCTGTTTTGCAAATCCCAAAATACTTCCGGCGAATTTAATTACCACCGATGGCAAAGCGATTGCTTCGGTTTATTCCATCATGTCAAAACGTGCGGTCTCTTTTCTTGATACACCGACCGCGAATAATGCGCTCTATCAGGAGCCGAATCCGTTTGATTCACGTGAAGACCTGCTGCGCCTGGATTATCGCGTCAATGAAAAACATACGGTGTATGGTCGCTATATTCATGACAAGTATGATTTGATTGATCCCTTTGGAACCTTTATCAATTCGCCCCTGCCAACGATACCGACGAATCGCCTGCGCCCCGGTACAAGCTATCAGGTAGGGCATACGTGGATGGTGCGCCCGACGTTGATCAATGAAGCCAAAATCAATGCTTCGTGGAACGGACAGCGCGTACCACCGGTGGGTGAATTCTGGAAACGTGAGACATATGGATTCGCGTTTCAACAACTTTATTCAGGTGGCGGACGCTATGAAAATGGTATCCCGAACGTAGCGGTAAACGGGTTCGCCAGCTTCGTTGGTCCTTCTGCTTCGTTGCTGTCACCGACGACGGATATTACGTTATCTGACAGTATTACCTGGGTGCGCGGTCAACATTCGGTAAAGACGGGATTGATGTATATCCGCAACCGCAAAGATCAGAACGGACGCCCGAATTACACGGGCAATGTTTCGTTCAATGCGACTGGGAATAATCTTTCGACAGGTAATGCGGTGGCAGATGCGTTAATGGGGAACTTCCGTACTTACACGGAAACCGATATTGATCCAGTCGCGTTTTTCCGGTTTTCTCAATACGACGCGTTTGTTTCAGATAGCTGGAAAGTGAATCGCAAGTTGAGCGTCGAATTCGGAGTGCGCTATCAATATGGGTTACCCACTTATTCACAACAAAACAACATGGCGAATTTCAATCCTAAGCTCTATGATCCGTCCAAAGCTGTGACGGTATTAGCGAACGGGACGATTGATCCCACCAAAGGCGGCAATCCATTCAACGGCTTAGTTCGCGTTGGATACGGTGTTCCCGACAATGAATTAGGTCGAGTCCCGGGCGGCAACAGTTCAACAGTTTTATCTATTCCGACGGGAGCGCCTCGTGGTGTCTACAAACCGCAACATTTATTTGCACCACGCTTTAGTTTTGCGCTGGCTCCGTTCAATGATAACAAGACTGCCATTCGCGGGGGCTTCGGTATTTTCTATGACAAGCCCGAAGGAAATCTTATTTTTTCATCGGTGAACGTTCCACCATTCACGAAAAGTTCGACGCTTGAAAATGGTAATCTCGCGGCATTAGTAAGCGCCCGCACTGCGGCTCCGGCTCCATTTGCACAGATTGATGTGATTGATCCAAATCTCGTGGTTCCTCTGACGATGAATTATAGTTTGAGTGTGCAACGCGAATTGCCCAAAGGCATCTTTTTTGAAGCGGCGTATGTGGGCAATCAGGGACGCCACCTGTTGCGTCAACCAGACATCAACCAGCCGTCATTCGATGCGCTACGGGCAAATATTCTTTTGCCCACCGCCAACCGTCTAACCACAAACGCGCTGCGTCCGTACAAAGGGTTTTCGGCCATTCGTCTGCGGATGTCCGATTCCAACTCGAACTATAATGCGTTGCAATTGTACGCGGCCAAGCGTCGTGGCAACTTGACATTGACGGTTAGCTATACCTTCTCAAAAGCGTTAGCTGATACCAGTGGCAATGGTGATAACCCTGAAGAGTTTGCGAATCGCAGCTACAGCTATGGGCCTGCAACGTTTGATCGTCGCCAGATTTTTGTTATGACCTATACCTACCGTCTGCCGTTTTTCAAGAGCCTGAAGAGCAAAAGTCTGGCAGGCAATTTAGTAAAAGGCTGGGAAGTCAGTGGTATTACTCGCTTCCAGACAGGGCAGTATTATACGCCGCAAGCAAACTCCACGATTGGCGGTCGGCGCGCTGATTATCTGGGCGGAAATATCGCCTTACCAGATAATGAACGCAACCAGTCTCGCTGGTTCAATACCGCCGCTTTCGGCCCCGCACCTGAAGACAGACGCGGTAACGCTGGCGTTGGCTCAATTCTTGGACCTGGACGTAATGTTTGGGATATTTCACTTCGTAAACAGTTCGCTGTGACTGAGCAGGTCAAATTGCAATTTCGTGGAGATCTGTTCAATACCTGGAACCACGTCAACCTGAACCTGAATAATGGTGGACTGGTTGTGAATCAGGCAGCCGCAAATTACGGAACGATCACAACCGCCGCGCCCGGTCGTCAGGTACAGTTAGGATTGCGACTGACTTTTTAGTTACATCAATTTTTTACAAAATCAGCGGGAGTCAGAAATGGCTTCCGCTTTTTTTATGCGCAGCTTTCAACCTTCAATTGCTATTGATAGAATGCCATCCGATTTAGTAGAAAATACCGTATTGCATTATGCCCAACGAATTCATCACACGCCGCGATATTCTCAAACAAGGAACAATGGCTGCTGCTATCACGCTTATGAATACAACTACGAATGCCGCAACTGAGTACGAAAAATATGACGGGCTGGGCTTAGCCGAGCTTGTCCGCACCAAACAAATTACGCCGCTGGAATTGCTCAATGCGGCGCGGCAAAAACTTGAAGCGGTGAATCCGAAAATCAATGCATTTGCTTCTTTGTTTTTTGACAAAGCCGAGGCTGCGATTAAGCAGGTATTGCCGGATGGCGCGTTTAAAGGCGTGCCGTTTGCGCTGAAAGATTTGGGGATGAATTTGACGGGAACGGTTACTTCGTACGGCAGCAAAGTTTGGAAAAATAATCTGGCGGAAAGTGACAGCACGTTGGTGACGCGCTACAAAAAAGCGGGGCTGGTGATTTTTGGCAAAACAACTTCGCCGGAGTTGGGGATCACGACGACGACGGAATCGGCGGTGTATGGCAGGACGCGCAATCCGTGGAATTTGGAGCGTATCGCCGGAGGTTCATCAGGAGGATCAGCGGCGGCGGTGGCGAGCCGGATTTTGCCGATGGCGCATGCGAGTGACGGCGGCGGTTCGATTCGCATTCCAGCTTCGTGTTGCGGATTGTTTGGCATCAAGCCGACACGCGGAAGAATCCCGCTGGGGCCGTCCGCAATGGAAGGCTGGAACGGCTGCTCGGCGCATCACGCGGTAACGATTTCAGTGCGTGACAGCGCGGCTTTGCTGGACATTTCGGCGGGTGATGAATTGGGTGCGCCGTATTCGTGTCCGCCTCCGGCACGTCCATTTTTGAAAGAAGTCGGCGCCGATCCGGGCAAGCTAAGAATTGCTTTTGCGATCAATGCTCCCGGCAATGCGGCGGTTGACGCGGAATGCAAAACGGCTGCGCTGGATGCAGCGAAATTGTGCGAGCGGTTGGGGCATCGTATCGAAGAGGTTGCGTTGCCGATTGATAATGCGCTGTTTCGTCAATCGTTTTTGAATGTGATTACGGTTTCGATTACGCGTACGCTGGAAGACGCCGCGAAAATTCTTGGTCACGAAGTCACTGAAGATGATGTGGAACCCGCTACGTGGTCAATGTACAAAAACGGTAATAAAATCAGTAGTGTGGCGTATTCGCGCAGCCTCGCTCACATGCATCAGGTCGGTTTGGCGATGGCGAAATTTCAGGAAAAATACGATGTGATTTTGAGTCCAACGTTAGCCAAGCCGCCAGTGATGCTGGGAGTTTTGAGCCTTGATGATCCCGCACGATTTGGCAAAGAGGTGACGGAATTCAGCCCGTACACTGCGCTGTATAACGTGACGGGACAGCCTTCGATGTCGGTTCCGTTGCATTGGACTGGCGACGGATTGCCAGTTGGTGTCATGTTTTCAGGACGCTTTGGCGATGAAGCGACATTGTTCAGATTGGCGGCGCAACTAGAAAGAGCCAAGCCGTGGGCGAATCAGAAACCAACTTTCACACGATAAAGGTTTACAAAACATGAAGACAGGCTGACAGAAAAATGTGGGCAAAAAAATAAGTCAGCTTTTTCTGCCCACATTTTTCTGTCAGCCTGTCTTTTGATTAAGCTACAAAATGAAAAGTAGTGAACTAAAAAAAGTGCTGGAATATCTGGCAGCAGATGCCGAAGTAAAGAAATTGCCCCTCGCCGAAAGACGTGTGAAGGACGATGAAAACGGGCTGAAATTTCGCTTGCCGGAAGGTACTGAAGTTGAAGAAGTCGAAACGGAAAACTTTAAGGGCGAATGGGTAATAGCACCTGATGTCCGCACGGATGCCGCGCTGCTTTATCTGCACGGTGGCGCTTATGTTTTTTGTTCGCCGCGTTCGCATCGCCATCTGGTCGCGGGATTGAGCGCGGCAACGAATTTGCCAGCCTTCGCGCTTGATTATCGGCTCGCGCCGGAAGCGCCTTTTCCGGCGGCGGTTGAAGACACTGTCAATGCTTATCATTGGTTAGTGGCGCAGGGATTTTCTCCTGACAAAATTGTCGTTGCCGGAGATTCAGCCGGAGGCGGATTGACTCTCGCATTGATGATTTCGCTGCGTGAGGCGGGACTGCCGTTGCCTGCTGCCGGAGTTTTAATTTGCCCCTGGGTTGATTTGACGTTAAGCGGCGCAAGTTATTCGGCGACGCCGGAAGCATTGGCGACGCGGGAACGACTGGTGAATTTGGTACAACTTTATTTGCATGGAGACGAGGTCAAAACCCCATTGGCTTCACCGCTGTACGCGGATTTGAAAGGACTCTCGCCCTTGCTGATTCATGGCGGAACGGCTGATCCGTTTTTTTCTGATTCAATAAGTTTGGAACCAGTGGCGAAAGCGGCTGGTGTGCCGACTAGGTTGGAAGTCTGGGAGGATATGGTTCACATCTGGCATTACTATCATCCGATGTTGAGCGAGGGGCGCGAAGCGATTGCGCAGATTGGTGAGTTTGTGAAAACACAACTTCAATAGACAAAATCTACCGCGCCGCTTCAGGCGTTATATCTTCACGCAAACTTGCTACCAATTGCAGCGTTGATTTGCGTACAGGTCGCAGCAATGGATTGCTCGCTAATGAAATCAGTTTCGCTAGGATGTCTACGGTGTGTTCCATCAGGCGATAGGATTTGCTTTGCTGCGGTGAACGGTCGTGAATCCAAAATAGCGTGAGGCCCATGTGATACAGCCAGAGCAGCGTCGGCAATTCCGCTTCAAGGTCAGCCGGGATTTTCGTTTTTGTTCCCTTAATTATTTCAGCGAACCACGCGATGCTTTCCTGGCGTACTGCTTCGGATTCAGGGCTGAATGGATTGAGCGGACTCCCCGGATCAGCCGCTGTCCGAAACAACACGCCCGAAAATTGATGATACGGCGCTGCATTATCCAGAATTTGCCGAAGCACCGCACGCAATCTTCCCTGTAATGTTTTTTCCTTTTGCAAAATCGGCAGGCAGGTCGCCTGATGTTGTTCGTGCAGGCGATCATAAAACGCCTGTACCAGATGTTCTTTGGAGCGGAAATAATAATATGTATTGCCGAGCGCGACGCCCGCCTTTTCAGCAATCGCCCGCATCGTGGTTTCTTCGTAGCCGCGCTCGGCAAACATTTCCAGCGCCGTATTCAAAATTGCCGCTCTCGTTTGTTCGCCTTTATTTGGTACTGTTTCGCCCTCGGCGAGTAATGATTTATGTTTCGGTGGCATAGTTTTTCTCCTAAAATTTTATGAAGTGCGATAGCCAAATTTAAAGCGCAGGCTTGAAATATTTACGACGAAGCGTCGTGCCAGCGGCATCATTCCCGGCGTGCTGAAGCGAAACGCCCAGCCGCGATATTCGCGTAGCGCATACAAACACATCAGCCACGCTTTGGTGTCACGATAAAAATTTCCTTCGTCTGTGACAACGAAAAGCTCTTTGACGGATGCCGCGTGATCCAGGTTGGGAAAACGCGCTTTCGCTTCAACGGAATTCGCCGCCACAAAATCCATGTGGATGAATTTTGGTTGCGCTTGTAACCAGATTTTGATGCGCTGGCACAGGCGACAATTGCCATCATAAAGAACAGTCAGAGTTCTCATAACGATTTCTCCAGTAGCGCAAACCCGGCTCGCTACGGCTCGCGGTACTGTACCCTGAGCGGTAGCGACGGGTTTCTTCCCCTGTTACGTCAAATGAATAGTCGTGAATGGTTTTCGTTCGGTCTCCTGCACCATCGTGCATCCGTCCGGCAGAACAGGCGGCGGCGCATCCATCAATGTGCTGCGCTGGCGAATCCGGCTGAACACATACAAATTGAAGAAGTGCATTGTGCCTAAGACCGCCAGTACCATGCCGACTTTCGAGGACAATGCTTCGACCGCTTCCTGCATATTGACGACCTCATAACCGAGTTTGAGCGCCAGCGACACATAGCCAAAATTGATCAGGCAAAATCCCACGACCAGTAAATGATTGACGGAATCTGCCAGCGGTTCGTTGCCGTGAAAAACGTCAACTAAGAATATCCGCCCGTTTTTATGGAGTGTTTGCGCGACCCAGGCCGTCAGGGTAATGCTGATGGCGATGTAAATCAAATAAGTGAATACTACGAAATTCATAGAAGCCTCCCCTTGAAAGTTGAAAGTATGAACCCGTTCATTAATTTCTGAACTTGTTCAAAATTAAGATAATGCGAATGGGATCATTCGTCAAGGAAAATAATTGAACGCGTTCAGAAAAATATCACTGAGCAGCTTGTAGCGCAATCCTGCCGAGGTTGCGCATCCCTGGCGCTTCGTCAGGGATAGACTTGTTCTTCGTTACAATCTTGATAAAAAACATTCTGACGAAATTTACTCGTTGTTTTCAAAGTTTCAGTAATGAAAAAGATCAGGCGTTGCGAAGCGCAAAGCCTGCGCAACCTTGGCAGGATTGCGCTACGAGTTAGCTTTATGAAGGTTTGCTTGACGGAGGTTGTTAACGCGCTTAGAGTACAGATTCTTTAATACTTAGCTGCGAGAAAATTTATGCTGCAAACTGGCGAACAAGCAAAATCTTTTACATTACAAAGTCTTGACGGAATCGCGTATTCTCAGAACAATCATCCATCATTGTTAATTTTCTTCGAGACAGATTGCCCGACCTGCCAGTTGACGTTTCCTTACCTTGAGCGGCTCGCCAGCATTTATAAATCCGAAGTAATCAACATCATTGGAATTTCGCAGGATACCGAAAAAGCGACGCGGGAATTTGTGGCGCGGAATGAAATCAGCTTTCCAATTTTGCTGGATGAGGATTTGCGGGTGTCGCGTGCGTATGATCCGCAGGCGGTTCCGACTCTGTTTTTGATTGATGAAGCTGGACAAATTATTTTTACGCAAATTGCGTTTGATAAAGATGATTTGAATACGCTGGCAGCGAAAATTGCAGCAATGCTCGGACGTGAACCTGTCATCATTGCCGATAAATTTGATGGTTCGCCGAATACGAAACCTGGTTGTACTTCGCGGCATTTGGAAGGCGAAGGGGCAGGGGATTCAGGCGTTACAGTTGATGTTTATAAACAGCGTGGTGAACGTGCTTCGCGCATTGAACTACCTGCAAACATTGATCTATTTGAGTACTGCTTACAATTTGATCCACTGCCGGTGATTCCTCCGACGGTCGAACGCGTAGCGAAAATATTAGCGACGACTGCTTTTGCGCCGGAAGAAATTATTGGAATGATTCCGCCGAATTATGGCGCGGCGACAGTCGAAAAAATCGCGGCGAACGCAGTGATAGCAGGATGCGCTCCCGAAATGATGCGCGTCCTGATTCCGTTAATTCGCGCCGCTTGTGACGAAAGATTTAATTTGCATGGTGCACAGGCGACGACACATTTTGCTGCGCCGTTAATTATTATCAACGGGCCAATTCGCAACGAACTTGGCTTTGCCTCTGGCAGCAATGTTTTCAGCAATGTCGCCCGTGCGAACAGTACGCTGGGGCGCGCGTTCCAATTAATTCTGACGAATATTGGCGGTGCGAAACCCGGCGAAATTGATATGTCTACGCTGGGGAATCCCGGCAAATTTTCGTACTGCATCGCCGAAAACGAAGAAGAAAATCCGTGGGAACCATTTCACGTGACAGCAGGATTTGCGGCGGAAGAAAGCACGGTCTCATTATTCACGGCAGAGCCTCTGCGAGGCGTCAGCGAACATTACGCCCGCACCGGACGTACTATTTTACAGGCACTTTCGCACACGCTGGCAACATCGTGGAGCTACCGTACTTGTTCGATGGTTGAAGCGTTGGTGGTGCTGTGTCCTGAGCATGTGAAGACTTTGTTTCGTGACGGCTTCACAAAAGAAAGTATTCGTGATTTCTTATACGAGAACACGGGAATTCCGATACGGTTTTATGCTGACAATGACAATGGCGAAGGGACGCATCAGGCTTCGTTTTATACGAAAGTAGTGATTAATGGTGAAGCGTACTATCGCAAATTCGCCCGTCCTGACGCAATAAAAATTATTGTGGCAGGTGGCACAGCAGGCAAATTTTCTGCGGTCATCAACAGTTGGGTCACAGGGCCGCGCGGCAGCCAAATGGTGACCTATCCGATTTGAAGTTTTTTTCCAACCTCCCCCCAAGGCTGGCTGATATTTTTTTCAGTCAGCAGTCTAACTCAAAAAATATTTCAGTTGCTCTGCCGAACCTTTTGTATGGATGGCGGGATAATTGCTTCCTTTTTCAGATACAATGAAATTGTCTGCAACGTTGGATCGGGCGAAAGAAATTGTTGATGAAGCCGTGCGGTTGGCTCCGGCGCAACGCACAACTTTTCTTCAGGATTCATGTGAAGCCGACACCGAGCTTTTAGCCGCAGTCGGCACCTTACTTTCTGTTCACGAACAGGCCGAAAATTCAAATGAAGCTTTGACGATTCCTCTCGCTACACAAACGCTGCTGATGGAGCGCGTCATCAACCATTACAAGGTTAAAGAGATGCTGGGGCGTGGCGGCATGGGCGAAGTCTACAAAGCCATTGATACGAAATTGGGACGCACTGTTGCGATCAAAACTTTGTCGCCAGCGCTGGTTGACAAACCAATTGCGCGACAACGTTTTTTCAGAGAAGCCAGAGCCGCTTCGATTCTTTCGCATCCGAGCATCTGCACTGTCTACGAAGTCGGACAGCACGAAGATACTGTTTTTATTGCGATGCAATTCATTCAGGGTGAAACTCTCTCACATCTGATTTCGCAGAAAAAATTATCAATCGAAACGGCGCTCGCGTATGCGCTGGATGTGGCGGATGCGCTGTACGAGGCACATCAGCACGAGATTATTCACCGTGACATTAAGCCCGCGAATGTCATTGTGAATGAGCGCAACGTCGCTGTCGTGCTGGATTTTGGATTGGCGAAACAAATCCATTCTGAGTTGAGATCGGATTCAGAGACTCCCGCGCTGGAAGATGTCACCACGCATCTGGGCATCATCGGAACGATTCCGTACATGTCGCCGGAGCAGGCGAGAAGCGCCCCGCTGGATGCGCGTAGTGATATTTTTTCTTTTGGTATTTTGTTGTATGAAATGCTGACGGGGACACGACCATTTAACGGACGCAACGACATAGATACGCTGCATTTGATTTTGTATGACGAACCGTTGCTGGCCAGTGAAATCAATCCGCAGGTGGATTTAGAACTCGCCTCCATTATCAAAAAATCTTTAGCCAAAGAACCTGTTGACAGGTATCAAACTCTGGCGGAATTGAAGCAGGATTTGGTCAATGTCATTCATCAGAAACACTATGTCGTCAGAGGAATTTCAACGGCGCGAAGCGGGGAAATTCGTACGGTTGGAAATCAAGGCGTAGCAACTTCGCCAAACAATTTAGTGGCGACGAATGAGATCACTTCCGCCTCGCCGACACAGGATAACCTGGCAACTGCGCGGCGGACTTCATTTTTTTCATTACGCTATGTGTTAGGAATTTTGTTGGCGCTGGCGATTGGATTTGGTGTCTGGCGATTCACGCGCACGAATCAGGTAGACGTGCCTCCAATAGCTTCGCTGAAAACGTCTGAGGTGGTGAGTTGGTCTGCGACTCCCGGCGAAGTGTATAGCATCGGCGCATTTTCTCCTGACGGCAAACGTATCGCGTATAGCTCGACGGAAAGCGGCGTGAAAAGCATCTGGGTAAAGCAGACGGCGAGCGGAAACCCGGTGCAGATTACGACGGATGAATTTAAAAACGATAATCCAATTTGGTCGCCCGATGGGGAAGATGTGGCGTTCGTTTCGTTCCGGGGTGATCATCCTGGTATCTGGCGAATTCCATATTTTGGCGGCTCGCCATCGGAACTCAAACCGCTGCAAAACAACGAAGCCGATGTCACGTTAAGATTCTGGTCAAAAACTAATAAGCTCTATTATCAGGTGAAAAATAATCTTTTTGTATTGGATGTGGCGACGCGTGAAGTCAGACCGCTTACGAACTTTGACAGCTCCAACGGAAATATTTCTCAACTGAATATTTCACCGAACGAAGTGACTATCGCTTACCTCAGCGTAGATGAAAAAGATACGTTCAGTTTGAATATCATGCCTGCCAGCGGAGGCTCCGCGAAGGTAGTTGCG
>JAYSTY010000155.1:0-3616 GCA_043719385.1 Blastocatellia bacterium
ACGACTCCCAGCAGGAGCAAAATAATAATCGGCATTACCAGGGCAAATTCAACGATGGCTTGTCCGCGTTCATTTTTTCGCTTGTTTCTCATGCCAGAAAAGTCGTATACAAGGCAATCAGCGTCCCAACGCTGATCGTCAAGCCAAACGGCGAAGTTGCCGAATCAATTTCCTCATCATCAAATGATTTAAGATGTTCAGCATACAATCTGAAAGGCGGAATGAGAACACCAAAAAACCTGCTGGTCAAGATGCCAAATCTTCTGATGGTCAGTTTCACCTTGCGTTGCTGGATTATAAAAATCATTGCCAGCAGGGGATATATCAGTAAAGCCAACAGCAAGACTCTGACAACCCCGGAAACTCCGACAAACGAACCAATTGCGGCCAGGAATTTCACATCTCCGGCTCCCATGACTCTGAATAAATAAGGAATAAACAATAACCCAAAACCGACCAGTAACCCTTTACCGCCAAACCACAGCCCAGCCCAGCCACGAAGCCCATTTAAAATAAGGCCGGTAAGCGCAGCAGGAAAGACTATATTGTTGGGAATGCGCCGCTCGCGGAGGTCGAAAAATGCTACCAGCATCACCGTTACCGTCAACAAAATCGTGGCGAGCAAATCAAATCCATTAGCTGCAAGCATAAAGATTCAAAAATGTGCAACACCGGGTCAGGGGAAAACAGGCGATCTTCCAGCGGGCAAAATACAAATCAATCTAATCGCAAATGAGCGGGGCAGACAGGAAAGTAGCTAATTTAACATTAAGCTACTTCTGGCGTTTTGAAAGATGGGGCAGACATTGAGATTGAAATGGTAAAAAACTAAGTAAAATCTAAAACATTACTTAACCATGACCAGCGTTACGGTATTTTCGAATCACCCAGAGCAAGTGAGCTTGAGATTTTAGTAAATATGCTTTTGATACTGGCACCCATTCCGGTCAAAACAAGTACGGCGGCAGCGCCAATCAAAACCAGCAGGAGTGAATATTCAACGATGTCCTGTCCGCTTTCGTCTTTGAGGAATTGTCTAATCATAATTATCTCCGTCTCTTTCCAGGGACAGTTTCAGCAGGGAAACTGTTCGGTGATGTGAAACGAAATTGCTTTCCAGGGTGAAGATTCCGTTTCGTTTATCGGTTCATCTCTGGGAATTACCAGAGAAATAGAAAACAACATTTGACTGAAAGTTTAATCGTTTTGGCAAAATCAATCAAGTAGAATTATTTTGCGGTGCAAATCTGGTCATTTTGCAATAGATGTCCAGCAAGCTTCAGTTTGTTGCGGCTTCGCAACAAAGATACAGTGACCAGGAAAGTCAACAAACTGAAGTTTGTTAGACACCTGAAGCTAAGGCCGATCTTTGAATTTTTCATATAACCGGGTGTGTTTATTTGCAAGGTCAACCTGCTTACCATTAATAAACATAAATTTGATTTTCGTGCGGAATTCCAGCGGATCGCCGTCAGTCACAATCAGGTTGGCAATTTTTCCGGTTTCAATGCTACCGACAAATTTATCTACGCCAAAAATCTGCGCCGGGTAAATGGTGATGGCTTTTAGCGCTTCTTCACTTTGGCAAACCAAACGCAGCAGCGGTTCCGGCGTGATAAGGCAGCAGGCGAATATTGGCGGGTGTGTCGCTGGTGGAAAAGGCGAATTTTATGCCCGCTTTGCTAAATTCTGCCGCTCGCGCATAAACTTCGTCGTAGGCATCATCTTCGGCATTGGGCAATTCCAGCACGCCACCTAAAATGATCGGAATATTTTTTTCCTTCAGTTGCGCCGCCAGCTTTCCGGCTTCATCACCGCCACTGATAATTAGTTTGAGCTTGAATTTATCCGCCAACTCAAGTGCGCCTTTAATTTCTCTTTCTCCATTGGCGCTGACCAGCATAGGTACTTCACCTTTGAGCACGGGAATCATCGCCTCAAGCCCAAGATCAACTGCTCGTTCTGGCAGAGCTTTGTCCTTTGACGCTGCCTCTCTGGCCTTCAAATAGGCCTGCGCGTCTTCCAGTTTTTTCTTTAGCTCCTCAATTTTTCTATCGCGTTGCTGCTTCAGTGCTTCCGGGACGACGGCAAAACCACCGCCGCCAAAACCGCCACCGCCGCGCAAAGCCGCCACGGGATAGTTGAGCATCATCGCCGCCGGAGCTTTTAATTTCATTTCGTAATTTGTCCAGCCATCAATATTGAGCAGCGCACATTGCCCGGAAATCACGCCACCCTGCGGACAAGTCAAAACTGTTGTCACGCCATTTGAACGAGCAACAGCAATCATTTCGCTATTCGGGTTGACCGCTGTGAGCGCCTTCATATTCGCGTTGTAATCGCCCAGTTCGTTCGTGTCTACTGTGCCTGGCGCACCCTGTCCAATTTCGCTCAGGCCAAGAATTGTGCCGGAATCAATCAGGCCTGGATAAACTGATAGGCCCGTCGCGTCGACGATTTTGGCATTCGCAGGAACGCTGATATTCGCGCCAACCTCTGCGATTTTGCCGTCACGAATTACTACTGTGCCTTTTTCAATTGTCGCGCCCGAAACCGTGACGATTCTGGCATTGCGAATGGCGTACACTGAAGTCGTGTCTTTTGACTGAGCAATTGCAGCAGTTAAACCAACCACCAGCGCAGTTAATAACACCAGGGATTTAGTAAAAGTAAGCATTTCTTTCTTCCGTTTTTTCAACTGATGAGAGTTCAAGATTTTTTTCCACGAAGTCACACAAAGCAGCACGAAGTTTTTTTCGACAGGATTTACACGCTTGACAAGATAGATTATTTTTTTGCGTTCATAAATCCTGTCCATCCTGTCAACCCTGTCTGAGTTCTTCTTCGTGAACCTTCGTGTGACTTCGTGGATGAGAAATTCTTTTCTTTCCTTTATGGACGCTTGCGACCGTGCAAATGTTCGTCCAGGTCTTCTTCCATAAGAGCCGGAGTGGGCGGCGTGGGTGCAACAGTTGGTTGTCTTTCGCCCGGCGTTTTCTTTTCTTTTTCGATCAGCAGCTTTTTCTCTTTCGTCAGTTTCTCGCGCATTTCCAAATCCAGCTTGCGATCAAAATAAACTTCGCCTTCGATCATTGTCATTTCGGGACGCGAATAAACACTGAACGGATGCCCATTGAAAAGCACCAGATCGGCGTCTTTTCCCACATCAATACTGCCGACACGTTTTTCGAGGCGAAGCTGAATCGCCGGATTAAGCGTCACGAGTCGTAGCGCTTCTTCTTCCGTCAGGTCGCCGTATTTCATCATCTTTCCGGCTTCCTGATAAAAGCGACGTGCATGTTCGTTGCTGTCGGAGTGAATCGAAACCACAATGCCATGTCTGGTCATAATCGCGGCATTGAACGGGATCGCGTCGAAGGCTTCCATTTTATAGCCCCACCAGTCGGGCAAAATCGAAGCGCTGGCTCCGTGTTTGGCAATTTCGGGAGCCACTTTGTAGCCTTCCAAAGTGTGCTGGAAGGTGTGCACCTTAATGCCAAATTCTTCGCATAACTTCAGCAACATCATGATTTCATCGGCGCGATAACAATGTGAGTGAATATCCATTTTGCCATTGAGAACATCGGCGATGGCTTCAAGCTTTAAATCTCTGCGC
>JAYSTY010000156.1:0-3605 GCA_043719385.1 Blastocatellia bacterium
GTTCCGGGCGCTGAAGGCCGCATAAATTTCTGCGGCCTGGGTTTGAAAAATCTCGCTTTCCGCGCGGGTTAAATAATATTCCGGCAATTGCATGATTTCCTGAAACAGCCGCGACCCTTCGTCATCATAAAAGTATTTTGAGGATAAAAATTTAGGCGTGGACGATAATCCGGTTCGCACGTCTTCGGCAAAAGAATTTTGTTTGGAGCTGACTGATGATGGCATAACTTAATCCTGTCGTGTGGCGCGCGAGGAAACGCAAATTTTCACTTCCTTATGAATACGAATTATCTGGCTAAACGGATTCCTGTGCATTGCCAGCGCAGGTGCGGGTGAAAAAAATTCCGATATGTTTTGCGGCTGTGCCGGGGTGATGTGATGACGCTGGCGCCGCGTAACACCATTTGATTAATCATAAATTTTCCATTGTATTCGCCCACTGCGCCACTGGCTTTGGTAAAACCCGGATAGGGCAGATACGCCGAATTTGTCCATTCCCAGCGTAAGCCCCACGTAAATTTTTCTGCCGCCGCTTCCCATTCAAATTCCGTTGGCAAACGCATCTGTTTCCATTCGGCAAAGGCTGCCGCTTCGTAAAAGGAAACATGACAGACAGGCGCATCCCATTTTATTACCCGCAAACCTGCCAGCGTGAATTGCCTCCACTTATCGTCTATTTTGTGCCAGTAAAGCGGTGCTTGAATTTGGTTTTGCCGAACCCAGTCCCAGCCTTCCGCGTGCCATAAATTAAAATTTTCGTAGCCCCCGTCCAGCATAAATTCCAAATACTCGGCGTTCGTGATTAATTTGTTTGCAAGTGAACAATCGTGCAAAAAAACCTGATGCCGACCAAGTTCATTATCAAAACAAAAACCATCGCCGGAAAACCCGATATCATAAATCCCGCTCGCAATTTCCAGCCAGTCCGGCTTACCCTTTTCACTAATTTCTTCCTGTACATTTTCTGCGCTGTACACCGGCAACAGCGAGTTACAACTGAAGATATATTTTAAATCTGTGAGCAATAATTCCTGATGCTGTTGTTCGTGCTGTAAGCCCAGCGTGATTAACTCCGTCATTTCGCGCGACAAATCGTCAGCCAGTAATTCCTGCATCGCAGCATCAACATGTTTTCGATATTGAAAAACTTCGGCAACGGTCGGACGCGAGAATGCGCCGCGCTGATCACGTCCGGCCCGCGCACCGACAGAGTTGTAATAACTGTTAAAGAGGAAGCAAAACTGTGAATTAAATTCGTGATAACCAGCAACGAATTTTTTCAAAATCATTTCCTCAAAAAACCAGGTCGTATGGGCGATGTTCCATTTCGGTGGACTGACATCAATGGTGGGCTGCGGAATAAAATCTTCTGTTACTAAGGGCTGGCAAAGTTTTTCGGTGTAGCTCCGAACCAGGGTATAAAACCGGAGCAATTCTTGTGGCGTTTGCTGTGATACAACCTGCATCCTCACATTGTAACGGTTCTGCTTGAAGAATTCACTTCGGTAGTTCGACAAACGGGCAGTGGTTAAGGCTGCGGCTGTAAAACCTCGGCGATAGTTTGAATCATTCTGGCTGGTAAACAGGGCTTGGCGAGAAAAGCGCTGGCTCCGAGCGCGGTGGCTTCAGCCAGTTTCTGGTTGTCGGCCAGGCCACTGGTCGTAATTATTTTTACCTGTGAACTTAATTTTCTTAGTTCCCGGATCGTCTCCAGTCCATCCTTGCGCGGCATCATCATATCAATCAGCACCAAATCAATATGCGCTGAATTGTGACTAAATTGCTGTACGGCGGCATCCCCGCTACTCGCCATCAGCGTTTTATATCCATAGGCCGTCAGGATTTCACTGGTCATTGCTAAAATTTCTATTTCGTCATCCACAATCAGAACCGTTTGCCCTGTGCCGCGTGGAAACTCCTGATTATCAGGTTTTATTTTGAGTGCCTGCTGATTGACGGCGGCTGGCAAAAAGACTTTGAAGCTGGTCCCCATTTCAATCCGCGTCTCGACCTCGATGAAGCCCTGATGACTTTTCACAATTCCCAGCACTGTCGAAAGCCCAAGTCCTGAACCCTGGCCGTGCGTTTTAGTCGTAAAAAATGGTTCGAATATTTTCGTTAAAATATCCTCGGGGATGCCGCTTCCATTGTCTGTGATGTTGATCCGCACAAAAGGACCAGCGGTGGCTTCGTAATGAGCTTTCAGGGACTCGGCAGTGACGGTAAAATTTTCCGCGCTGATTGATAAAACACCCCCCTTCGGCATTGCATCACGAGCGTTGAGACAAAGATTCATCAGCACCTGATAGAGTTGTGTGATGTCGCCACTGACTGACCATAACCTGGACGGAATTGAAAGCTCAAGCGTGATTGATTTGGGTAAGGTTTCCTGCAAAATTCTGGTCACTTCATAAATTGCCTGACTCGGTTGCAACAAGGCGCGCTCGCCATCTGCGCCGCGCACATACGTCATCACCTGGCGGACTAAATCAGCGCCCCGTTCAGCGCTGCGGCGTAAGGTTTTGAGTAATTGCTGACTGTCATCGTCAGTAAATTTAAGGCTGAGAATCCGCGTCGCCAGCAGGATCGGCGACAGCACGTTATTAATATCGTGGGCAATCCCATTCGCCAGTGTCCCGATACTTTCCAGCCGTTGCGCCCGCAGGAATTGCTCTTCCAACATTTTTCGTTCGGTAATGTCAGTATTAATAATCAGAAAGGATTTGACCTGCCCGCCTGGATCATGCACTACCGTCCAGTAACAATCCGCGATAATTTCCTTGCCATCTTTGGTATGGTGTCGCGCCTCGCCGCGCCATTCACCATGTTCGATCAAATGATTGATAGCAGTGGGAAAATTTTTGGCTGCCGCCGGAGTGTAGAGTAAGGCGCAGAAATCCTGTCCCAACGCTTCCTGCTCCGACCAGCCATAAATTTTGGTCGCGCTTTTATTCCAATAAACAATTTTATGATTGATATCACTAACCAAAATCGCATCCGGGGCCTGGTCAAGCAAGGCCGCATGTTCGCGGAGCTGAGTTTCGGCGAGTTTGCGTTCGGTAATGTCCCGCGCAATGGTCGAAATAAACTCAATTTCACCACCGCTGCCCTTATGCGCAATGGTCACTTGCGAAACCGGAATTTCCCGCTCATCACGGGTCAATAAAGCTGTTTCACTGGCCCAGGCTCCGTCCCGGAGCGCCGTGGGCAAGCCTTCGGTGAGAATCAAATTGGTCGCCCATTTCGGATGCAACTGAACATTCGAGACATCTTCATTTTCGTGTAAGCCAATCAGCCTGCGCCCGGCCTGATTCAGGTAAGTCGGTTTGCCCTGACTATCAGCAATACAGACAAAATCCGTCGTCGCCTCCAGGATCGCCACAAAGCGCAATAATTCATTGCGGGCTTCAACGCGTTCGTTTATATCCCGGCAGAATATGATGGCCCCATTTTGACAGGGCTGGAGGTAAGACTTTAACCACCTTCCGGTATGAGGGCCTCTCCCCTCAAACGAGATGAGTTCTTTGTTAGCCACTGCCTGACGGGCCTGTGGTTGAAATCTGGTTTTGGCAAGGAGTGGAAATTGCTGCCAGAGATTCTGGCCA
>JAYSTY010000157.1:0-8807 GCA_043719385.1 Blastocatellia bacterium
CAAAAGGCCAGAACTTTTTTGTTATTGCGAGCGAAGTGAAGAATGCCCATCTTCACTTTTGCCTTTTGAGATTTGCTTTTTGCCTTTTGATTTGCCCATGTCCCAATTGAATTCTGCATTAGAACTCACCTATGAAGGCGATTTCACGCTCGCCCATCACTCACCGTTTCGTTTGCTGGCGGGCGCGACACTTTCAACGGTAACATTGCATTACACAATTTATGGCGCGCTCAACGAAGCCCGTGACAATGTGATTTTAGTTCCGCACGCGCTTTCCGGCTCCGCCCGCGTCGCCGACTGGTGGCCTGAGTTATTTGGCGCGGAGGCAGTTTTTGACCTGACCAGAGATTGCATCATCGGGATCAACATGATTGGTTCGTGTTATGGCTCAACGGGTCCCATCACCATCAATCCGGCAACTGGAAAACCATTCGGTAAAGATTTTCCGCTGGTCACAGTCAAAGATAATATTCGCGCTCAGGCTGAGCTAATCAATCACCTCGGCATCAAAAAATTAAAGGCGGTCATTGGCGGTTCAATTGGCGGCATGCAGGCGTTGCAATGGGCAATTGATTTTCCTGAACAGGTCGAACATTGCGTCGCCGTCGGAGCCGCACCACTTTCGGCCATGGCGCTCGCGCTCAATCACCTGCAACAAACAGCTATTCTAAACAATCCTGAAGCCGGACTTTCGCTCGCCCGACAAATTGCGATGTGTTCTTACAAATCGGCGGATTTATTTGCCGCCCGTTATGGACGCCAACCCAACCGCAATGGCGAAAACCCGCATCAATCTTTGGCCGAACGATACAATGTTGGCGGCTATCTGGATTATCAGGGAGAAATTTTTCAACGCCGCTTCGATGCCAATTCCTATTTGATTATTATGCGGTTGATGGACAATTTCGACATCCATCTCGGTTATGAAAATGCCCAGGCCGCGTTATCCCGCATCAAAGCTCGCGTGCTATTAGTCGGCATCGAATCCGACTGGCTCTTTCCGGTTGAAGATGTCCAGGCGCTTGCTGAGCAAATGAAACGCGCCGGAGTTGAAGCGAATTACGCCGCCTTACGCAGCACGCACGGACACGATGGTTTTTTAGCCGAAGCCGATCAACTTGTCCCCATGATCCGCGATTTTGTTCACGCCCCGCAAATCGCCATCGCTTAGCTCGCTTATGAACAAACTTATTTTTATCTGCCTGATATTGTGGTTTGGCGTCGTCTGCTTAGCTACTCCAGCATTAGCACAAGCCGAAAAGAAAATGCCCGACAAAATTCACGTCGTAGTGGAAACCGAACTGGGCAAAATCGAAGTTGAACTGTATCCGACCAAAGCGCCGCTGACCGTCAGAAATTTTTTGCGCTATGTGGACGCAGGATTTTACGACGGTGGAATTTTTCATCGCACAGTTACAACCAAGCCCGACAATCAGCCTGACAAGCAAATCAAAATTGACGTAATTCAGGCCTCGATCAATAACACTAAAGCAAAGCAGGGGTTCGCCGCGATTCCGCTGGAGCGCACACAAAAAACCGGACTCAAACATGAAGACGGCACGATTTCGATGGCACGTTCTGAACCGGACAGTGCTACGTCAGATTTTTTTATTTGTCTCGGAGCGCAACCTGAATTGGATTACGGTGGCAAGCGCAATCCCGATGGACAGGGCTTTGCCGCTTTCGGGCGCGTGATAAAAGGAATGGCTGTCGTGCGAAAAATTCAGGCGGCTCCCGCCCAGGGACAAAAATTGTCTCCGGCCATAAAAATCCTGCTGGTCAAACGAAAACCGTAGCGCAAGTTGCGTGGCGCGATGAATTACGTGGTCGTGATATAATGCAGCCGCTCCTGGACGAACTGCTCAAACGTTGGAATTAACACTTATGAATCGTTCTGTCACACTCCAAAATCTTGACGAAGCAACTGGCAACTGGCTGTTTGCCGAAGCGCAAAAACGCAATGTCAGTGTGGAAAGTTTAACGCTCGAAATCATTCACAATTTTTTTGTGGATAAGACCGGGCAACAGAACCTGGCGAAACAGAATGCCGAGCAACAATACGCGGAAGCTTATGCCAAATATCCTGTCCAACCAGATGAGTTTTACATTGAAGACTCACAATTAGTCTGGGGGGATGAATGAATCAGGGGGATATTTACTGGCATACATTTAAAGCGCCAGATAAGCGCCGCCCGGTTGTAATTCTGACCCGCAATGATGCGATCCCTTATTTGCAATCAATCACCATTGCGGCGGTAACAACAACCATCCGTGCAATTGATTCTGCTGTCTTATTAAGCGTAGCGGATGGCCTGATGGAAGAATGCGCCATTAGTTTGGACAACATCAATACCATTCCTAAATCCCAATTAGGTTCATATATTACGCACTTGCCACGTGAACGTATGCGCGAGGTACGCGACGCCGTTAATTTTGCTTTTGGTTTCGATGCACTTAATTAAAATTCACCTATGCCCGAACTCCCCGAAGTCGAAATCGTCACGCGTCATTTGCACACGTTGCTGCATAAGCGCACGATCATCAAAGCACAGCTTCTGTTACCACGCTTAGCCGCCGAAAATACGCCGCGCCAATTTGCCTTGTGGTTGAAAAATGCGAGATGTAAAAATGTTGCACGTCGAGGCAAACATATTCTGCTGCATTTTGCGCATGCCAAAACGCTGATCGTGCATTTGCGGATGACAGGCAGATTTTTATATCTCGACGCGACACAGGAAAATCCCAAACACACGCACGCACAATTTTTCCTCGACAACGCAAAGAAATTAATTTTTGTTGATCCGCGTAAATTCGGAACCATGCACCTTGTCGCTACGGCGGAGTATCTACAGACAAAAGCTTTGCACAAATTAGCACCGGAACCATTCGGCGCTGACTTCACGACAGAATATTTGCACGCTACATTCAAACGCAGCAAACAGCCCATTAAGCTAACATTACTCGATCAAACCAAAGTTTTGGGGCTGGGAAATATTTATGCGTCGGAAGCTTTGCATCGCGCCAGGATTAATCCGCGCCTGCCTGCCAACAAGCTTTCCAAGCTGCGCACTTTCACGCTCCAGCAGGAAATCATTCAGGTCTTAACCACAGCCATTGCCAACAACAGCACAATGAATATGAATCCTGAAGATTTGGACGAGAGCTATTCCGGTGGCGTATTTGAATCCATGACCAAAGTTTACGAACGCGAGAATTTGCCTTGTAATAATTGCCAGACTCCGATTCGCCGCTTCACGCAGGGCGGGCGTTCGACGTATTATTGCCCGCGTTGTCAAAGCAAATAGATTGAACTCCGTACCGACACAGGACGTAATTCAAAGTGCGGTAAATCCTAATTATTGAGTCCAGCTAACAAATCATCATGCGAAATCGCCCCTCGTCACATTTATTTTTACTCCTGCTTTTATTTGTTCTGAATGCGGTTGCGTATCTGGCAATTTATCGGGCTGGTGTCACGCGTGGCTTTGCACCGTCATTTTTGCTGGCGGCACGCGATATGTTTTTGTTGCTGCCGATTTTATTTGTGTTTTTCTGGCTCATTCGGCGGCACAAATACAAAGGTAATTTTGCCCTTTTCTCGCTGGCAATTTTGTTGTTCTGCCTCGGCCTGGTCGCGCAATATCGCCTGTTCACTGATCCCGAATACAGCGCCCGGTCAAAATCTGCGGCGCGGATGGAAAAGACGCAAACGCTGCGGCAAAGATTTGTGAATGAGCATTACGACGCAGAAAAAAAACGGGCGCTGTTTGGTGATCCGAATTACAAAATTCCGATTCAGGCGGAGTCGCAAACCACTGAACGCTACTGGACAATCGGCAGAATTTTCATCGCGTCTTCAACGTATATTCCCTTACTTGCTTTGCTTGGATTTGCGCTTGCATTTTCACTTTTGAAGCGCGATGACGTGCTGCTCTGGCTGCAACAACACAGCTTTTTGATTGGCATCGTGACGACCATTCCGTTTTTATTGATCGCTGTCATCGGTTCGCGGGCGGGCAAATTCCTCGGCAACACAACGCCCTGGGAACCTGTCAAAATCACCTTTCTCATCAGTTACGCCGGGATGCTGGCGGATCATTACCGCAATCTTTCGCGGACATACTGGGGCATCCCGTCGTTGCGCTTTCTGCTCCCCTTTTTAGCGGTTGCCGCCATGCCACTGATTCCCTTTTTTGCCCTGTCTGATTTCGGACAGATGCTCGTTTTTTTCGGCGCTTATCTGACCTTGTATGTCGTCGCTGTGCGTCGCCTGCCCCAGGTCACAATGGCCATTATTTTGATCATTGGCCTGTTTGTAGTTTCAATTTCTGCGGTCGGTATTTACAACACAGTCGCCAATGCCTTCACCGATGGCGAACAGGTCGGCGCAGTCGAGCGCGTCAAAAATGTGGTGAGCCTCGGCGTTCCCAAACGCATTCATCAACGCTTTCATTTATGGTTGCATGCGGACACTCCGCCCGATCCTGAAAACGACTGGTGGTGGCAGAAAGAGGCGGATCGTTTAGCCGAAAAAGGCTTGACGAATGAAGAGGCCTGGTACAACTCGTATGCGTTTCAACCGACGCAGGCGTTGTTTGGCGTGAGCGATGGCCGATTTATTGGCTCCGGCTTTGGACGTGGCTTTCCTGAAATTGTGCCGATTGCCGATTCGGATTTTATTTATGCCGCTATCAGTGAGGAAACGGGTATAGCCGGAGGCTTGGCGATCATTCTCGGCATCATCATCCTGATGATCGCCGGGATGAAAACCGCGATTGATGCGCGTGATATGTATACGAAATTATTGGCCGCAGGCATCACTGCGTTCTTATGTTTTCAGGCCATTGTTAACATCGGCGGCGTTATTCGGATGCTGCCAATGACTGGCATCACGCTGCCCTTTGTCAGTCACGGCGGCTGGTCGCTGATTACCTGTTTTGTGATGCTCGGAATGTTAATGGCGATTTCGCATCGGAATCATGCAGAGGAGCATCCCAAAACTTTGTCACCTGCGGCGCAATGATATTGCAATTGCATTTCGCCTCAGCAAACCAGACAATGATGGCAGTTTGAATATTTTGTAGAAGTGATGGAGGACGTATGCTTCAGCCAAAATTCTTGACCTTAGCCGCAGTTTTTATTTTATTGCTCTCGTCAGTTATGGCACAGCCGCAACCAGCGCCATTATCCGCTGAGCAAAAAAAACAACAGGAAGAACGCGCGAAAAAAGCTATCGCCCTGCTGGATGAAATCATCATCGAAGCGCAGGCGTTGAAATCGCTCGAAAATAAAATTTACGTGCAAACAACTGCGGCAGAGTTGCTATGGAAAAAGGATGAGAAACGCGCCCGGATGCTGTTGCAGGAAGCGACCAGTTCATTTGTGCAATTGATCAAATCGATTGATCCTGAAGAGCAGAACGTTGGCAATCAGCTACAATTTATTATGCAATTACGGCAGGAAATGCTGACCATTGTGGCCCGCCTTGATGCGCATTTAGCGCGTGAGTTTCTTCGCACTACACGGTTCCCCAAAACTCAGCTTTACCCTCCGCAATATGATCCTGAGGTGCAGATAGAACTCAGTTTAGCCAATCAATTTGCGCAGAGTAATCCCAAAGAGGCATTACAAATTAGCAGGGAAAATTTGGAGAAAGGGTTGACGGGAGAGTTAACATCCACTCTCAATTTATTGCAAAGTAGCGATCCCAAAAGCGCAGCAGAACTGGCAGGGGAGATTTTGAAAAAGCTGCGAACAGAAAATTTGTTAACGAATCCTTTTGCGCTCAACGCTGCGACCAGTCTTTTTAACCAGGCCAGTCAAACTCAAATTAGTACGAACGAGCCGCAAGCTAAATCAGCCCCACCGCCGCCCAGGCTTTTGGATGATGCAGGCTTGCGCGAATTAGCGGAATTGCTGACCGCTGCCGCACTAACAACCTCAAAAGACTCCGCTCAGCAAAATCGAGCGCAAAACGTTTTGACGAACTTACAGGAAATCCTGCCACAGCTCGAAAAATATGCCCCGAATAAAGCCGCCACGCTCAAAGCCAGAACCAAAGACTTACACAAAGACCTTGACCCGCAAGATACAATTTACGAGGAATTTAATAAGCGGATGCAATCAGGTTCGGTGGAATCCCTGTTGGAAATTTGTAAAAATGCGCCCGAAGAATTGAGAGGTGAGTTCTATGCACAAGTAGCAGCGAAAGCTAATAGTGAGGGAAAAGCTGAGCTGGCCACGCAAATCATCAACGAACATATCACTGACCCGTCTCAGCGAAAAAACATGCTGAACAATGTCGAGCAGCAATCGTTTTATCGCTCAATCCAGGAAGGCAAATATGAGGAGGCAAATTTATCGCTTAATCGCCTCAAAAACAATGACCAGCGCATTGATGCAAAACTTCAACTGACGCTGGCGATAGCCGCCAAAGGAGACAAGAAAAAAGCTCTTTTGTTGCTGGATGAGCTGAACAGACTAATCAATGCTATGCCCGAAGGGCAGATCCAGTTTTATCGGCTGATGATTTTAGCAAAAATTTATGCAGAGCTTGATTTGGCGCGGTCATTTGAAATTATTGAGCCGCTGGTAAATCGCCTCAATGAGGTAATTGCGGCCTCGGCTGTGTTAAGTCGTTTTCAGGGAGATTATAGTTTTCAAGTGGGCGAGATTCGGTTTCAAGGTGGTGGGTTTTCTTATACCCTGCTTACCCAATATGCTGAGGCTCTGTCGCCTTTAGCCGGTTTTGATTTTGAAAAAGCCAAAGCCACCGCAGATCGTTTTGACCGCAGTGAGGCAAGAATTCTCATTAAACTAAGATTACTTCAGGGAGTAAATTCCGAACATAACGCAAACGGGAATGGTGACGTTTTGCGAAGCGGGGCTGTAAGCTTTGGGAGCGCTACCGGGATAGGTATAATTCGACGATGACTTCACTCAAATTCACAACTGGTTCTGTCACTGATCGCGGTTTGAATCCACGTCGCACTGCCAACGAAGACCGCCTGCTCGTGCTGTCCGAAAGCGGCTTATTTTTAGTCGCCGATGGCGTGGGTGGTCATCGCGGTGGGCAAGTCGCCAGCCAGACAGCCGTTGATGTTTTTACTGAAGTTTTTCAAAATCGTCCTGCCGGAGATGTACTCTCCCTCGTCAAAGAAACAATTAAAGCTGCCAATGAAAGCATCTTCAAAGCTGCGCATGAATTGCCGGAGCTTGAGGGAATGGCTTCCACCTTAACAGTCGTTGCGATTGATGGAATGCGGGCGGTGATTGCGCATGTTGGCGACAGTCGCGTGTATCGTTGCGATGGGAAAAATTTGATCTGTGAAACTGAAGACCACAGCGAAGTCAACGATGCTGTCCGGGCCGGTGTGCTGACTCCTGCCCAGGCTGAAAATCATCCGCATCGCAACATCATCAATCGGGCGCTCGGAGCCGACGCCAGAGTCGAGGCCGATCTTAAATTAGTGACCATTGATGATCGCACCAGTTTTTTATTGTGCAGCGATGGTGTCACGCGTCATATCCCGGATGAAGAATTGCAAAAGCTGATGCTGAGCGGTGCGCATCCAAATAATATCTGCACACAAATCAAAGAAATATGTTTTGCACGCGGCGCCGAAGATAATTTGACTGCGGTCATTGTGGATTGTGGCGAACGCGCCTACGTCGAAGACGCCACGCGTCCGGTCGTTGGTAAAACTACGCCCCTCAATGCCTTTGCCGCCGCACCGCAATCCTCACGCATCAGCGTTGATTTTAGTGCCGCGCCAACTTCAAATAACGTAGCCACAAATAATGCAAAGCCAACAGGCAAAACGCATAGCAAAACGCTCATCAACGGATTAATTCAACTGGTGTTATTACTTGTCGGACTGGCGGCTGTTTTTTATGTTGGGCGTAATTGGGAGAAAATTTACAGCCTGCTTTCCGGCCAACCAGTTTCAGCTAATCCGACAAATTCAGGCGCTCAGCCGGAAGCTCCCGTCGTTAATCCTGACGTGGCTGCCGCCAAAGCTTTATTTGAAGAACGCCGCTACGATAAGGCGATGGCGAGTTACACAAAATTACTTGCGGCTGACCCGAACAATGCCGAATTTCATTACCTGCTGGGTCGTTCTCACCTTGAGCAGAAGCAATATCCTGAAGCGCTTAAGCATTTGAACGAAGCGGCCCGACTGGATGAAAAATTGCCGAACATATTTGCGCACCTGGCGCTGGCTTATGAGGCGATAGGCGATAAGAAAAATGCGTCCCTGAATCTCAAAAAAGCGGCTTCCATCAATGTAACTCCGATCACGATTCCTTCCCCCACAACGACGCCGGCAGGATAACTTTCAATCATAGCTCTAACGGCTATTTTTAAGAGGTATTGCAATGTGCGGAAGATTTACACTCCATCATCCAATTGCGAAAATTGCGCAACGATTTTCCGTGCCTGAATTCAGCCTGCCATTCGGGCCGCGTTATAACATTGCGCCATCGCAAAACGTCACGGCAATCATCCAGACTGACCAGCGCGAATTCGCGGACTTCAAATGGGGCTTGCTTCCCTTTTGGGCAAAAGACCCCAAAATCGGCAACAAGCTGATCAATGCCAGAGCCGAAACTTTGAGCGAAAAACCTTCGTTCAAATATGCGCTGGCCAAACGGCGTTGCCTGATTCCGGCAGATGGCTGGTACGAGTGGAAAAAACAAACAGGTGGCAACCAGCCGTATTACCTGCGGAGAAAAGACGGTGAGCTGTTTGCGTTTGCGGGTTTGTGGGAAGAATGGAAAACGCCGGAGGGCGAAATGTTAGCCAC
>JAYSTY010000158.1:0-3593 GCA_043719385.1 Blastocatellia bacterium
TCCGGCAATGCCCAGGAAGAGAATGAAAAATGCGTAATGGCGCAGGGTATACAAACTGGCGAGTGCTAATGACAAGCCAATAAAACTAAACAGATCAAACTTGCGGCAAATTTTAAGCCCCAGATACGCACTCAGCGCCAGGCAAAACATGATCGGCGATTCTTTGATGGCCTGCGATGACCACAGCATCAGCGAAGGTGTCACAGCGGTTAAGATTCCCGCCATCCGTGCGACCCGAATTTCGGGGTAAACAAAGAGCGAAATTTTGTAAATCAGCACACAGGTGAAGGCCCCCAACGCGCCATTAATCATCTGAATGGCCAATGAGCTTTGCCCCACCAGATAATAGACCGCTGCCACATAATAAGGCATTCCCCAGCCTGAAATATTTGTGCGCGGCAACCACTGTCCGGCATGCGGATTTTGCCAGGTTTGCAGGATTGCATAACCAAATGCGTCGTAAGTAGAGGCATCGGGCGAAATGATCGGACGCAACCCGAAATAATCAATTGCCCCGCTCAACAACCAGCGCAACGCCAGCGCCCCCAAAAACAACCGCACCAGAAAACGCTGATCATATTTTTCTTTCGCTACTACCAAAAAACAAACCGTCGCCGCAACCAGGCCTGCGACTACACCAATCCCCGTATCAACGGAACCCAGCGCCATTTTGATCAGATAAACACACCCCACGCCCAGCGCCAGCAGGATTAAGATTGGTTTGATGCGATCATTCATTGCGATTATTGCGTTGGAGTTTTAGAGTAATTAATTACCTGCCGAAGATAACTCCGTACAGTTATTGATTACTAACAAGCTATGATGCCCATTCTTTGCGGCTGTGCCGCCTGATGTGCGGAATGGCTCTGCCTTTCCGCAAACTTTGCTTTAAAAAAGGGCTGCGCCCGTCAATTAACTTTGCGCCACTTGATCTTATCGTGATCGATGCGTAATGGCTCATTCTCTTCCGCACGACTACGCCAAATCCTCGCACTCGACCAACGATATTCCAACATATCAGTCACAAGTCCGGCGCGCACGGGATTCAAATGAATGTAATTCACTTTTTGCATAAAAACGTTTTCGCTAAAAATCGAAAAGACATTTGTCTCGTGTTGCCACAAAGAATAACGATAGCCACGCTTTTGTTCCTCATGCTGCAATTTTTGCAGTGATTTTTCGTAGCCTTTCTCTTTCAGATAATTAATCACCCGATGACTGATAATGCCTTTGATATAGCGTAAAACATCAGACGGTGCTTTGGGGCTATCGGTCAAAAGATGAAGATGATCCGGCATAATCACGTAAGCAAATAACAAAAACCCGCAGGAATTACGCGCCTCATCAATGGCATTGCAAGTGATGATTTTGAGTTCATCTTTCTGAAAAACCGGCAGGCGATCATTGGCTACGGCAGTGATGTAAAGTGCCTGGGTGTCTTTTGAGATCGTAAACATCGGGGGCGGAAATGCGGGCGTAGCCCGAAGAAAAAAGAAATCAGCACGGAAAGGCACAGCCTTTCCGCACATCAGGCGGCTGAGCCGCAAAAGACATCACAAAATTTGGAACTATCCTGACTCAACATTACGCACCTGTTTTATTCATCCCACACCCGCCATTGCCAAAACCGGAGCAACAACACTTTGCGCCTGTGCCGGAACAATTGCACCCATCGGCTTAAAATCCAATTGTCCGCGTTCCCGCAACTCCGCCGCAGATTCCAAAATCATGCGCAAGCCGGCAAACATCTGTTCCATTTCGTCAGCTAAATTGGTCGGATGAAACCACAGATGAAAAATTCGCTTTTGACTGGCGGCAGCGTGTAATCCTTTGTCCGCACGTTTGACGCGAATTGAGAGCGGTAAATATCGTCGTCGCCCATGCATCGGGAAATACAACATGGAACCAGGAATATCCCAAATTCCCGCTTTGGTAAATTCCGGCAAATGCACTGGCGGCGTAGTCGCAGTGCAAACCAGCCATAAATGCACGAGGCGCCGCAGGAGGTCCGGCAAGCGTCCACTTTCGTGCCACTCTGCGCCGCGATAACAGGTAAAACCATATTGACGCAGCAAATCCAAATGCCCGATTTTATTTTGCGGATACGCGAATGATTGCATCGCAATACCGAGTTCCTGCGCCAGGCGGACACACGCCGCAAGCTCTTCTTCGGCTCTGGCACGGGTGATGTTTTCTGCGGTAAAAATTGGATGTGAAAAAGTATGGCAACCAATTTCCTGGGGCACATTGCAAGCGCGAATTTTTTCGACTAAATCACGCCCACAAAATATGCGATTGTCTTCGTAGTGTTGATCGGTCAGAGCCGCGCCACATTCCAGGGACGCGTTCCCGCGATAATCGGCTTGCGATGACTGATGATTGACACGACAATTATCCAGAAATAAATGTCCGACAATTAACCACGAGGCAGGCATTGCAAATTCACTGAGCAGCGCCAGCAAGCGATCAATAATGACCTGCCGTTCCAGTTCACATTGCGCACGAAACGCCGCCACGCCGCGCCCGGCAATCGTGCCCCAAATCAATTCAAAATCTATGCTCAGCGTGAACACGCCGCGCTCAAATTGTATCTGGTTATTGTTATTCATTTGTTGTATTGCAGGTGGTCGGTGTCCGGTGGTCGGGGGTCGGCTGCTGCAAAGGTGGTCGGTGATCAGGGAGCAGGGGTCGGTTTTCCTTTGGCAGGTATTAGTTTCTCCTACAGTTTATTTTGAAGCGAGTTTGTTAGACCGTTTATCAAGCGACCAACACGGGCGGTTAATTCGGTAATGCTGCTGTAATCCTGTTGGCTCATATATTCAAGTTGCCTTCCAATTAACAGTTGCGTTTCAGCTTCACAAAGCGAGCCATACGCAATAGCTAAATGATGGAGAAATTCTTTCGTTGAGGTTCTTCCCTGCCCTTCAGCGATATTTGATGGAATCGAAACCGTTGCCCTGCGCAATTGACTGGTTAGCCCAAACAGCTCTTCTTTGGGAAATATTTTCGTCACGCGATAAACCTCCATTACCAAAGCCATCGCCTGCTGCCACGTCTCCAAATCCCGATAACTCTTCACCTTCATAGTAAGGAACGTGTAAAAAATAAGTTGTAACACTAAGCTCCCCTCCTGTCCTAGGAGGGGTTAGGGGTGGTCAGCTTTAAATACCTAACCACCCCCGGCCCCTCCTCAAATCAGGAGGGGAGCTTTAAGAAGTTATTTTTTACACGTTCCTAAATAACCTCACCATTTTTAATTTTACTGTAGTAGTAATCCAGAAGTCCGACCACCGACCACCGACCACCGACCACCAAACTAACGCACCGCCCGAACCAAAAACATATTTGACAGTTCACGTAATAACGGACGATCCGCCAGCGCATTGTCCAGCGGCTCCCACGCTTTCAGCAGCGACGGAATCACCATCGGCAGGACGCGCTCTACCCAAATAAATGGGCCGCTATACACGCCGTGGACTTCCGAACTGGCAAACCCCGCCTGCAAAAATTCGCGGCGCAAGCGATTTTCCGTCGTGAAAAATTGTTTCACCCGCGTCAGATCACCCAGCGCAAATTTATTCGCCAGACGATTA
>JAYSTY010000159.1:0-8769 GCA_043719385.1 Blastocatellia bacterium
GATTTGGAGCCAACTTTCATCAAAACCCACCCTCGTTATGAGGAAATCAGGGCTTATGGCGCGATTGCCGCCTGATTTTTGTCTACAGTATTGTTATAACCAACATTAACAAAAACGTCTGTAAAACCATCGTTGTTGATGTCGCCTACTTCAAAACCAAAAAATAACCCGCCAAAAGAACTTCCACCAGTGCCGGTGATTCTGCCTGTTTTGTCGTTCACCAGCGTCTGAAATGAGGAGTAATAGTTCCTGCCAGCGTAAACACCCTGAAAGCGCAAAATTCCCAAATCCAGATAACCATCGCCATTGAAATCACCTGTCCTCACTAAATCTCTAGGGTTGAGGTTATTGTCAAAAGCACTCTTTCCAGGGATCAAATTGAACCCGCCTTTGCCATCGCCAAAATAAATATTGCTCAGGCCGGCGCGGATGGCAATGACATCCTGAAAGCCGTCTTTATTGAAATCTCCGGGAATGAGTTCAGCAAAACCCGCCAGGGTAACGGTTGTCGCCAGACTGAAGCTCGGTACGTTACAGGCAACAAGCGGAGCAACAGGAACATTGAGCGGAGCGGAGTTGCTCGCTTGCAAATTACGCTTACCTGTCACTGCTTTGAGGACGGCGGCGGTCTGCTGCACAACCTGCGTGGCAGCCTGGGTGATTTTTGTTTGTTTGAGTGCAACTGTTGCCAGTGCGAACGAAGAAATGACAAGAATTAACAAGCCTGATTTAAGGCTTGGTTTTAGACCTGAAGAGAATTTCATAACGGGGCTTCCTCCTGTGAAATGGGTCGAGAAACGAATTGTTTGCCGGATGTAGTTGTTACGGTACGATTATTTCTGCCAAGCAGGGTGTGGCAGATTGAAAATTATTACTCCTGAAAGCTAACAAGCGCGACAGGGGTTTCACGTCATCATTGAAATATCTTTTAAGGCAGTGATGCTGTTGCCGTTGCCGTTAAAATTATCAGTAAAAGTTGATTACGATAATAAGGTTGAAAAAACAATACCAGTTCCTGACTTATGTAACAAGACAAAGCGTAAGCCCTCCCCTAGTTACCCGGGACAAAGATAGCTCTGATGAATGTCCGCATGATAAAATCCCTACATGTCTTTGCCTGAAGCTATGCGGCTTGAATTACCAATTTTGCTGGAACTCAAATCCACGGGTGGACGCGATCTGCCCCGCTATCTTTATCCGCGCCTCGCCAAATATTTTCCGCAGCTTGCCGAGCAGGAAGTTAAGCAAAAAACCAGCGCCGGGCGTAGTCACTGGAATTTGCTGGTGCAACGTGCAGCAGGCAATTTAATTGCGCAGGGTGAACTCAAACGCACACAGACAGGCTGGGAAATTACGCCGCGCGGGATTGTCCGGGTTGCGGCGGAAGAGTTACAAATCACACGTCTAATGCCTAACGCTGAAACTCAGTCCCGCACGTTGACGCACAAAGAAGCGCAGATGATGCTGATCGAAATTGGCGGCTGGCTGGGACGTTATGCCGAAGCTGAGTTTGAGCATTATGATGTCATCTGGCGCGACAGCATTGCGGCTCCGCGTTTGAGTCACGTTTTTGAAGTTCAGATTTCAGGCAGTGTTGACAGTGCGCTGACGCGGCTCAAACACGCATACGATGCGCAACGTTCACAATTATTTTTAGTCATTGCCGATGAACGAGATGTCAGGTTTGCCGGCAAAAGGCTGACCGGATCATTTCACGAAATTCTGGAATTAGTCACCATCATCGGAACTGGCGAATTACAAAAACTATTCGCTGCACTCAAAACTGAACAGCAGTTATTGCAAAAACTAACACAAGCAAGATGATTAAATTCACGATAACTTTATTAGCTCTCGCTTCCCTGTTTTTTCTCTTTGCCGCGCAAAGCGAAGCCACTAATCACGAAGACCTGCCCAATTTTCAGCAGGTCAATCCACAGCTTTATCGAGGCGCACAGCCGCATAAAGAAGCGTTGAAAAAATTGCAGGCGCTGGGCATCAAAACAATTGTCAATTTGCGGGGTGAAAGCGAAGGCACACGCGAAGAGGAAAAAGCGGCGCTGGCATTAGGCTTGCAATTTTATAACGTGCCGCTGCCACCGCTGAGTCGCCCCAATGACGAACAAATAAATAAAGCACTGGCACTGCTCAACGACCCGGCCAACGCGCCGGTTTTTGTCCATTGCAAACACGGCGAAGACCGCACCGGCACAGTGATTGCTTGTTATCGCATTACGCACGATGGCTGGGGTTTAGCTGCGACGCTGGCCGAGGTTAAGAAAATGGGAATGAGCCGCATGCAGGTCGGCATGAAAAATTACATCAAAGATTATTATCGGCGGTTCAAGTAGCACGGGCTGCCAGCCCGTAAGCTAAAATTTAAAATTCTCTCTCTTCCCGCCAAACCCAGGCCCCTAAGACTCCAACACAGGCTGGCAGCCCGCTATACGCAGTTTTCAGCCCTGCTCCCCAGATAATTTTCAGAAAAAGTTCTTGCCTGCCTGAAAGCATGTGTGTTACCTATTCCCTGCCTCTTTGAAACAACCCTGCGTTTGCGGTTCGTTCCCACCGCCTGAAATAACCCACTCCCCCAAACAAGTTGCCGCCCTTACGCTTCTGGTAACTGCCACGTTTCGCATTGGATCGCACCCGCTCAATTTATGTATATCCCACCCTCCTCATTTTCTCATGTCGCTGATCTTTACGATCAAAGTCTTTACGTCCAGGCGTTTCGGGCTGCCACACAAATCGCGCCGCTCCAGCAATGGGAAGGAACGGCGGCGCGGATGCTGGCAGGCCGCATCGCCGCCACGGTCGGAGCGCCGAAACTCGGTCGCAAACATCACCTGAATGCTTATCGTCACGACCCGAAAGATTGGGAGGCGCGTTATTATTATGCCCGCATGGTTCTGCGGTTTCGCGGGGCGCTGGACACCTTAAAATTTCTCAAACATTACGATGCCGATCAAACACTCGGCGCGATGGATCCGCAAATTAGTTCCAACTGGCTGGCGCTTCATGCCACAGTGCTGGGACAGTTGCGCGACTTTGATGGCGCGGAGCAATGGTTAGCCAAAGCCGAGAAAATCGGGCCGACAAATGCCTGGCTGCTGGTCGAACGCGCCAATTTATTTGAAATGCAGGATCGGTACGAAGATGCGCTCGGAGTTTTGCGTTATGCGCTGATGACGCAACCGCATTTTCGTCCGGCAATTTCGCTGGCGGCGCATTTGCTGGTGTTGCTGGGGCGTGACGAGGAAGCAATCAGGCTGCTGGACAATGCGTTGCAACGCATTGAGTGCGCCTGGTTAGCCGAGCAATTAGCCAATCTGCAAATCGAACTGGGACAATTTCCCGCTGCGCGACAAACGCTGGAACGTTTTGCGGCGCTGTCGCCCATGCTTGAGCCAGAGGTTTTACAAGGACTGAATTCGCAACGTTCTGACGCCGCGTATCTGAGCGGCGACCATCCGGCAGCGATTGAATTTGCCCGCCAATGCGATTCGCCTTACTTACAGGAATTTGCCAAAAAAATGCAGCCGCCGGGCCAGGCGGGAAAACGCGTGCTGTTACCGGTCGGTTTTGTCCGCCAGCATCACATGACCTGTGCGCCCGCGACGCTTTCCTCGCTCAGCCGTTATTACCGCATGCCAACGGATCATCTGAACATTGCGGAAGAGATTTGTTATGACGGCACGCCAGCCCACAGCGAACGAAAATGGGCAGTGAAAAATGGCTACGCCGTCCGCGAATTTCGGGCGACGTGGGAAGATGCAACGCAATTGCTGAGTCGCGGCATTGCATTCACACTTACCACCGTTGATCCGGGCAATGCTCATTTGCAGGCTGTGATTGGTTACGACAGTTTGCGCGGCTCGTTAATCGTGCGTGACCCTTTCGTCAGGCATTACGGCGAGTGGGAAGCAAAGGCAACTTTCGCACGTTATCAGGCCCATGGGCCACGCGGAATGGCGCTGGTTCCGGCTTCGCATACGAATGTTTTGAATAGCCTGCCGCTGACCGACGCGCAGCATTACGATCATCTTTTTGCGCTGCAGGAGGCGCTGGAAAATCATGATCGCACCAAAGCTACCGCGATTTATCAATCCATGACACAACGCTTCGGCGAACACCGCATCACGCTGCAAGCTAAAATTTCCCTCGCAGCATACAGCGGCAATCACGCTCAGGTGTTGAGTTGTTTTGAAAAACTGCTGGAGCTTTATCCCGCAGATGTCAATTTCAAGCTCCACAAAATCTCCTGTCTGCGGGCCCTGGCACGACGCGGCGAACGGCTGGATTACCTCAAACAGGTTTGCACGGGGAAAAATTCTGATCCGTTGTTATGGCAGGAATATGCCCGTGAATTAAGCGAAGATGCCCGATTGTTGCCACAGGCCATGCGCTGGGTCAAAAAAGTTGTCCGTTCAGCACCGCTCAATGCCCAAAATCTGCACTTGCAGGCGGGGCTTTACTGGCAACAGCAAAAGCGTGAGGAAGCGCTGGAACTTTACCGCTTTGCCGCCTGCCTCAATGATAAAGAAGAACGCTATGCCAACTCCTACTTCATCGCGGCGCGCCACCTGAATCGCACCGAAACCGCCATCGCATTTTTACAGGATCGCTTCCAGCGTTTTGGTGATAAATCCTGGTTGCCGGTGCGCACGCTGTTTCAGGCGCTCGAACAAACCGGACAAAGAAACCAGGCGTTTACGGCGTTAAGCGAGGGACTCACAATGCGCCCCGACGATGGTGCATTGAAACTTTATGCGGCTGAATCGTATGCCCGTTATGGCAAATTCGAGCAGGCTGTGGCGCTGCTCAGCGAAGCGCAAAACCAGGCATCACACAATGAATGGTTGCGGACGGCGGCCCTGATTGCAACGTATCGCGGGCAGTTGGGCGAAGCCTTGTTGCACTGGTTGCAGGTGGCCGATGCCGAAGCGCTGGCGCTGGATGCGAACAGCAATGTCGCGCAATTATTGGCGGAAACCGAAGGCCATCAGGCCGCGCTGGATTTCCTGCGTGATCGCACGATGCTTTATCCCCACAATGCAGATTTGCGGCAACTGCTGATTGAATGGTTGCTCAATGATCCAGCCGCCGCTGAAAAAGAACTGCGCCGCCTGATTGAAATTGATCCGGCCAATGACTGGGCGCAACGCAGTCTCGCTTTCGTCCTGAGTGAGCAACAAAAACCGGCTGAGGCCTTCGCCGCCGCCGTCATTGCCTGCCAGCTTGATCCGGGCAATCCCGATAACTTTTACGCCTGCGGCAAGATCCAGGCTGTCGCCGGAAAAATAGCCGAAGCCCAGGTCGCTTATCATCAGGCCATTAAGCTTTCTGCTGATCATGCGCAATCGCTGGCTGGCTTGATGACCACTGCGGCGACTCCCACCGAACGTCGTGAAGCGTTGCGCTTCATCCGCCAGGAATTATTGACCCAAACTATTTTCGGCGATGGATTGATGACATTTCGTGACCTCGCCAAAGATATTTTTCCCGCCGAAGAATTATTACCCCAGTTGCGCGAACTGCTGCGCTTGCGCCCTGATTTGCCGCAAGCATGGTCAGTCGTCATTGCGCAACTCACCGAAATGCAGCAGCTCAATGAAGCGTTGCAATTGGGACAGCAGGTTACTGAAAATTTCCCGCTCTCGCCGCGTGCCTGGCTTGACCTGGCATTGGTACATGAAGCCAAACTTGCCTTTCACGATCAAATTAATGCGTTGCAAAATGCCCTGGCAATTAATCCTGGCTGGGCGCTTGCCATTCAAAAACTGGCGGATGCGTATGAACGCACAGGTCGGCTATCACTCGCCAAAGCGGTCATCGAACAGGCCATCACGCATGCGCCGCTCAATGCTTTCAATCACGGCTATCTCGCGGATTTACTGTGGAAAAATGCAGATCGGGAAAAAGCTCTGAACGTGATTCAGCATGCGTTGTCGCTTGATCCAAATTATGACTGGGGCTGGCGCGTTTTGCGGGACTGGTCAGAGGAAATGAAGCGACCTGAATTGGCCGTCACCTGTGCGCGTGATTTAACGACCAAACGTCCTGGTGATCCGCGGGCCTGGATTACGCTGGCGCGGACCTTAAAAGGCCACGATGTTTTAGCGGAACAGCTTGCCGCCCTGGAACGTGCGATAGCCCTGCATCCACGCGCTATCGAAGCGCATTCCCTGCGCTCATTCCTACTGGCTGATGCTGAGCGTTACGACGAAGCGCTCAAGGCCTGTCGTCCGGCAGCCTTTGCCGGGGAACTACCGCCCGAATTAAAAGCGGCAGAGGCATACATCGAAGCCCAGCGCGGCGATGTCAAAACTGCCATCAATAAATTGCGCCGCATCGTCCACGAAGAGCCAAATTACGCGCCGGGCTGGGAACGGCTGGCGCGGTTGTATCGTTCGTCGGAACAAAATCTGGATTACCTCAAAGCCGCCCAGGAACTGACGCGTTTGATGCCGCAATATTCCGTCGCGTGGGGTTATTTGGGCGAATCCCGGCTCCGCAATAACAATCGTGAAGGCGCGAAAGAAGCATTTCATCGTGCGATTTCGCTCGCGCCTGATTATGATTTCGCGGGCTTTGCGCTGTTCGATTTACATTTGGAAGACCACAACGTGCGTGGCGCGACCGATGTGCTGGAACGATTGCAACCACACGTCAGCGGCGATTCATTTAATCTGCGGGCGCTGCGTCTGGCGGCACAACGAAACGATCACGCCAAATCGCACGAATATTTTTTCGCGCTGTGCAATTCACCGGATTTGCACTTCGCGTATCTCAACCAGGCGGTCGAAGCATTGACCGCAGCACGCCTGACTAAAGTGATTGATATTGCCATCGAAGGCGCGCTGGATAAAGCGACCGTCAATCCTTATGTCGGAAGTTTGTGGGTGCAGCGTTGCGCCGACCAGCAAAAATTTTCACACTGTCTGGCGCGGCTTGAATTGATGGCACAACAGGGCGACAGCAAAGCCTGGCATTGCGCAGCAGGAACATTTTTGGAAGCCTGTACCCAGAACAAAGCCACCCAGCAGGCGCTGCAATTCATCCAGCGATATAACAGCATGCTGCGGGCAGAAACCGAATCATGGGGCGTCGTTGGAACGACGTTATACAGTTTGGGCAACCTCCAGGAAACCGTCAGTTGGATGTCCGATTGGCAAGAACGTCCCGGCGTTGCGCCCTGGATGTTATGGAATTTTGTCCTGGCTTTACGCGCCCTCAATCGTGAATTTGAAGCGCAACAGATAAGTATGTACGCCATTAATTTGCCCGAAGATAATGCGACCAGTTCTCATTTGGCGCTGCTGTCATTGGATGAAGCATTGGCAGGCAGAATTGATAATGTCAACCAGCATGCGCAAAAAATCGTCCCCGCCGCCATGAGCGAATGGGATCAGGTAGTTTTTGCCTTAGCCGAAGAATTACGTGATTTTCACACCGCGAGAAATGACGGCAGAAAAACCGGTGCAGCAGTCATCGAACAAATGCTGCGAATTGCCGAGCAGGCAAAGATGAAGAAAAAGAGTCAGATTCTCTTTGGCCTTTTCAAACGCGCCATCGAAAATGTCATCACGACAGAAAATGATTTTATGCTGAGCATGAAAACCAAACTCAAGCTGAGCTGGCTGGAACGTAAGCTGGGCAGTTAAAAAATTGTGCGCCGGCTTACCAATTGAGCGGGTTTAGTTGGAGATGTTGCGGCTGCTGCTGCTGCGCGGCGATGACAATTTTCGCGCAGCCTTCCGCATCCGAAAGCGCATCGTGATGATTGAGCGGAATATTCAAATGTTCGCAAACTAAATTAAGTTTATTTGATGGCAGTTTCCAAATCTGTCGCGCCAGGCGAACAGTACATTTGAACGGCAAACGCGGCGGAGCCAAACCTGCCGCATAACAGCAATGCTCCAGAACGCCTTTATCAAATGGAGCATTGTGCGCGACGAAAAATTTTGCGCCTGCCAAATAAGTTTCCAACTCAGGCCAGATTTCTCTAAAAGTCGGTTCGTTTTTTACTCGCTCCCAGGTGATGCCGTGAATGTAGGTGAAGTGAAAGCGCGAACGCGGCGGGCGAATCAAGGCGTGAGTTTTGGCGACGATTTGATTATTTTCGACCCGCACAAGAGCGACAGCGCAGGCGCTGTCACGACCAAAATCCGCCGTCTCAAAATCTATCGCAACAAATGGCTCCATAAAATGTAGGATAGGCGGCTCGCCTGTCACACCGGACGAGCGAAGCAACGTCCGGCAGCCTCAGCGAGCCGCACCTTCAACAACTACCTCACCATTTCTTCAGAAACTGCCCACAACCGCGCCGCCGCCTCTGCATCCAACGCGTGCGGCATCACGCCCGACACTCTTTTTTCAGGATTAAATGCTTCCGCTTCGTTGCAATCTTCGAGATATTTTCCGCCCTTGCCTGCAAGCTCTGGCGCAGTCGCGGCCCACACCGAAGTCGCGGCTCCCTGCGCAATATTTTTGAAGGCGGGATGAGGCGTACCGTCCGCAGCGAACCAACCGGAAGCGGTCATTTCTTCCATCGTCAAATGTTGTTGCAACCCCGTCATAATGCCGCCAGGATGCACGGCGTTGGCGGTAATTCCGGCTGGACTGAAGCGACGATTTAGTTCAACGGCAAACAATGAATTCGCGGTCTTCGCCTGACCGTAGGCTTTCCATTTGTCGTATTCGCGCGCCTGGAAATGAATGTCCTCAAACACAATTGGCGAGAGGCGATGACCGAGCGAAGACAGCGAAACG
>JAYSTY010000160.1:0-8759 GCA_043719385.1 Blastocatellia bacterium
ATAGAGTGTCAGCAATTTATCCCGACCTTCATCATATTCCCAATTAAAGACGGTTTCAGCGCCATAGCCAGGTATTTTCCATTGCGTTTGTTCGATGGGTAAAGCGTAGTGACGTGTGCTCATGTTGTAACCTCCAGAAAATTATATGTGACGGAAAAAGTTTTTCACGCAAATCGAAAATGACGAGCCGGATGGTCATCTGCTCAGTCCACTAATCGTCGTCCGGTGCAGTAAGCGGTCATATCCTTCATAGCCGCCAGTTGCGCGGTGGAGCAATGAGCGATTGTCCCACAGCACCAGCATATTAGGCTGCCAGCGGTGGCGATAGATGAATTCATCGCGGGTCTGCCATTGATGGAGTTCAAGCAGTAACGCGCCACTCTCTGCCTCGTCCATTCCGGCAAAACCGATGATATAGCCCGCACAGCCGAAAATGCCCGGACGGCCTGTTTCAGGATGTGCGCGGATGATGGGATGAAGCTGGGTCGCCGTGGCAGATTCTGACGGCGTGATGTTCATACTTCTGCCCTTATCTTCCCTGCCATACATGCCCGCCGGTGCATAAGCGCCCCGCGCACTGTGGATCGCCTGCTGGCCTTCCAGCCGCGCCCGAAACGATGGTGGCATGGCGTCGAGCGCTGCGTGCTGATTGGCGAAGAGTGTATCGCCGCCGCTGGGCGGGATGGTGATGCCAAACAGGCAGGTACCCGCTGGCGGCGTTGCCTGAAAGCTCCAATCGGTGTGCCAGTTTTCGGCGAAGAGCGGCGCTGTTTCGTCAGCCCTGCGCTTCACCGCGATGATATGGTCGCGGCCCGGAATCGGTGCAATATAGGGATCATCACCAAACGGCCCAAAGGCAAGAGTGAATCGCTCCAAATCATCATCGCTCATTGCCTGAGCGGGAAAAGCGAGGATGTGATGTTGCAGCCACTGCGCACGGATGGATGCGATATCGGCGAGAGAAAGTGGTGCGGTGAGGTCAACGCCTGTCACGCTCGCGCCACAGGCTTGACCGCTGGGTGTGAATGTTATTGTCATACGTTCGTAAACCCCTGATCGGAGCAGCGTTCGCTCAACTGAGCCTGCCCGCAGCGGTTTTCCGAACCACTGCGTCAATATTGTGTGGCAGAAATACTGTAGCAGCAATGAATGAACGTGATTTTTGTTGTCCCGCAATGATCAATCAATGATGATGCGCTCTTTGCCCAACGCCGAATGTGCGCGTTTTGATTTGAAGACCGGGAAAAATAATTCATTGAACCATCGCTCTTTACCGTTTTCGACATCATCGCGCAAACCAACCTGGGCCGGATATTTTCGTGTAATCCGTGCCGTCCCGAACAGGACATCCCAGAAAAACAGGAGGTTGCCGTAATTCCCTTTGTAATGACCGATGCTGTCATCCATCGTGATGGCGTGATGCGCGTAATGCGTCGCCGGCGTCGAAATCGTTCTTTCGACAATCCACATCACTGGATGCAGCCACGCGCTACGATATAACGCTTTATCCCATTGCCAGGCGCTGTGAGCGCCCACAATGACAGTCATCTTCACCAACAAATACGGGACGTAAACATTGCCGAAGCCGAGGTAAATCAGCGCCCCGGAAATCCAGATGCCCGGCATCATCGCGTAATAGAAAAAATTGTTGCGATATACAACGCGCAGGCTCATGTAGCTGGCGGAATGATGCGCCCGATGCAACGGCCACAGGAACGGATAATGTGAAATACGATGCCACCAGTACTGTGTCATATCGTCTCCGACCAATAAAATCAAGACCATTGCCCAAATCGGCAAAGTGCTCCACGCATTTTTCCAGTCCGGGAAATAATGATTTCCTATTAGTCTTTCGAGCAGGAAGATGACGGGCTGAACCAGAATGACAAGCAGCGCCGTCATCCAGAGTTCCAGTTTGGTATCGTCTTTACTCGCGCCCAGTTTGCGAAATCTGCCGGAGCCGATTTCCAGCGCAGCAAAGACTGTAAAGATCAGCACAATCCCAATTGTTTGTATTTTATTCATGAGAGCGATCCCAGGTTTTCCAGTGGTAATTGTTCCGTGTCGGCGCAATCTATGGCTTCTTTTTGCCCCGGCAAGATTTGCCTCTTTGCCCTCAGCGCAAGCACAACTAACCAAAATGATTTATTTTGAACTGGGGTTCATCGGATGATGAAATGAAATGTGGCTCAAGCCGGAAAGATTAAGGGGGGAGTTTGAACTTATCGCAAAAATATAACTAAAAGCACACTTGCTCAGGTTCTTTCAGACTGTTTGGGATACTCAGGTGTTCGAAAATCTTTCCTGCTTGAACCACTGCTTTGCAATCTATGTGCTCTGCCACAGCATAAATTACATAAGCATTGGTATTATGAAGTAAGGATGGCAGGAAAGCTTTACTTTAGGCGACAAAATTTTGTCTTTGTGTGACACCAGGAGTATTATTCAGATGTTTGTATTTGGCTTCCTCCCTTAGTAAGGAATTAAAAATGAGTACATTGATTCAAGCCACTGCGTTGCTTGGATATAACGAACTGGTGCAGCAGTTAGGGTACGACCCCGCGCAATTATTGCGCCAGTTTCACCTTGCCGCTGATCTGCCAGGACGGGAAGATGGCGCTTTACCGTTGCGCACCTTGATTCACCTGCTGCAGGCCAGTGCGGAAGAATTTGCCTGCCCTGATTTCGGCTTGCGCCTGGCCGAACATCAGGGAATTGAAATTCTGGGCCCGGTGGCATTGATTGCGCGTTACTGCGACAGTGTGGGCGAAGCCATTGAAGCGATCAGTCGTTATTTATACGTTCACAGTCCCGGCGGGGTTGTAACACTTGATCGCAGCGACAAAACGGCCCCGCGCGTTTTGCACGAGATTGGGTTGTCAGGTCTTCCTCATAAACGACACGCCGAAGAACGGGCGATGGTGGTAGGGCAGAATATTTTGACGTTGCTGATGGGTGGTAGTTTTGCCGCTCGTGCCGTGCTGTTTACGCACAGCACACCGATTCCGCAAGCGCGTTACCGGGAAATTTTTAAGACGGAAGTGTTGTTCAATCAGCCCGTGAACGCTTTTATTCTCAAGCCCGAAGATTTGCAGTATCCGCTGGCCCAGAAAGACCCATATTTAAAGCGCTTCGTCACTGAACAGGTGACGAAAACTGCCGCTGCACCGCGCCCGCATCTGGCCGTTCAAATCAGAGGGTTGGTTCGGCAGTGGCTGCCAACCGGACATTGCACGATCAGAGTCCTGGCCGAACAACTCTGTTTACATCCGCGCACCTTGCAACGACGGTTGACAGCGGAAAACCTGAGTTTTGAGCACATTGTGGATGAAGTCAGAAAAGAATGTGTCGCGGAATATCTGATGAATGCCTCAATTCCATTGTCACAACTAACTGGCTTGATTGGCTACACTGAACAAAGTTCGCTGAATCGTGCCTGCCAGCGCTGGTTCCGCATGTCACCCGGTCAGCTTCGGGTTGCACCGCTTGCTCGTCCCGCGATATTTCCTTAATCAATCATTGGTGACATTAACCATCAGCTACTGAAATTCCTTTTTCAAAATACGCTTAACGTCGGCGGCTTTTTGTTTGGCTCTTTGTGGGACATTTAATTCATAAAATCGCAGCAACGCCTGATTTTTGGCGTAGGCCATCACCTCAAAGGCGCTCTTTGTTTTTTCCTCAACTTTAGGAAAGATCCGCTGGGTCGTTGTTTCCAGCCAGTCAAAAAATTCGCGGTCTTCTTTGGTTGGAGTTTCGATGCTGGTGATCTGGTGATAGAGGTCAGTCAAAACATCCGGCAAAGATTTTGACGATAAGCTGAAACTGAGCTTAGGCAAATATTTTGTCACACCACTGGTTTTGTCCATCACGCCTGTCAGTAACGAGGTATAAAACTTGCGCTCCGTTTTTACTTCCTGTGCCTTAATGAGAATAGTGGGGTCGTTATTGACCAGTTCGACGACGGTTTCGATCCGATGTTTATTAAAGCCATCCATTTTGAGAAAGGGGATTTTTGATTTTTTCTCGTTCGTTTCCGTTGGCACTAATTCGTAGGTTGGACCGATGTGTGTGCCGAGTTTTGAAACAGGTTCGCCCCGCACAAAATAATTCGCGGCATAGGTCAAATGGCTTTGGAGCGGATCAAAATCCTTATCCTGTTTGCGCAACATTTCCTGCGCCCCAAAGGCGTTGAAAGTGAACAACCAAATGCTCGGCTTGACTTTGCGTGTCGCCAGGTTTTTTTCCAGATACCACGCGACGGCCTGGGCCAGGCCACCGCCCAAACTGTGCCCGGAGATAATAATTTCAGGGCGTTCGGAAGGTTTGTACTGCGAAATAATTTGATCAATAAACTCAAGTAAGTGCTGACTCTGGCTGCGTCCAAAACTAAAATCCGCGATCCTGTCACGAAAGCCTTCGGTGCCTGCGATGGCGATATACGCCGCTGTTAAATTATCTTTGGGCGGTTTGTTGCCGACTGGTTTGGGCGTAAACGCCGCCACGCGCAACCCGGTTTTCGGGTCAGATTCGGATAACGCCAAATTCACGGCAGAAGGCATTTTTTGTTTGAATTCAGCAAAATATTTCCGTGATTTCAGCGCTGTATCTTTGCTGTCAAAATCGGGCAGCAGGTACACCACTTCCGCCAATTGCAGGGCGAGGATTGCACGCGGCAAAATATCCTGTTCAGGATCAGGTGGGAGTGGAATTTCATCCGGCAGGGTTTTGACAATTTTAGTTTTTTTTCTGATTTTTGCTGGTGCGCGTTTTTGAGCCGCTGCTGGCGCAGCAAGCAGAAGAGAAATCGAAAGAATGAAAAAGAACCTGGCAATCAGAGGGGCAGACATTTTGATCAATCCTTCCAGCAAAATTAATTGTGCGGCGTGACGGCTACTTCCGCTTCCACCGCATTCCTTCTTTGGTGTCTTCAAGGATAATTCCCAGCTCAGCTAATTCATTACGGATTTCATCAGAACGCGCAAAATTCCTGGCAGCACGAGCGGACTGGCGTTCATCCACCAGTGCTTGAATTTCGGCATCAAGTATCCCTTTTTTCGCTTCACCAAAAATATTAAAGACGGTATCGAATTTCGTTATGGCCTCCAGCAGGATCGTTTGATCGTCAGCTTTCATTTCGTTGTTCGCCAGCGCGGAATTTACTTCGCGGACAAAATCGTGGATCGCGGCGAGGGCTTCGGCGACATTCAGATCATCGTCAAGCGCGGTTTCAAATCGTTGCAATGCGCGTTTGGCCAGGACGGGCAACGCCGGATTGGAACCTGCCGCACATTTTGCTTCGGTCAAACGTTGCCGAAAATCGTTGAGCCGCGCCACCGTGCTTTCGGCACCCCGCAAACCATCCAGCGTAAAATTAAATTGCTTCAAATGTTGCGCCGTCAGCAATAAATACCGGATCGCACGCGGTGCAACTCCCTGGTTGATCAGGTCACGCACGGTGTAATAATTCTTGAGGCTCTTCGACATTTTCTGCCCTTCGGACAACAGGAATTCCGAATGCACCCAATATTTGACGAAGGGTTTTCCGGTCGCACCTTCGCTTTGCGCAATTTCGTTTTCGTGATGTGGGAACACCAGATCAATGCCACCCGCGTGAATGTCGAACGTCTCACCCAGCGTCTTCATGGACATCGCTGAACATTCAATGTGCCAGCCGGGACGACCCGCGCCAAGCTCGGTTTCCCACGCGGGTTCGCCCGGTTTCGCCGCTTTCCATAACACGAAATCACGTGCGTTTTCTTTCTCGTATTCGTCGGCGTCTACGCGGTCGCTGCCGCCGTCAATATTGCCTTCAAAATTAATTTTGGAAAGCTTGCCGTAATTTTGAAAACCATTAATGCGGTAATACGTTGAGCCTTCGGATTCGTAAGTCAACCCTTTCGCCTGCAGCTTTTTGATGATGTCCACCATCTCGTCAATGTAATCGGTGGCGCGAATTACCTGTTCCGGTCGTTCCAGTCCGAGCGCATCCCAATCCACAAAAAACAAGTTGATATATTTCGTCGTGAAGGCGCGAAAGTCAGAACCCTCTTCGCTGGCTTTTTTGATAATTTTGTCTTCGATGTCGGTGATGTTCATCACGTGCGTCAAATCGTAGCCTTTGAATTTCAAATAGCGCCGCAGCAAATCGGCAAACAAAAACGTGCGGAAATTTCCGATGTGCGCGTAATCATAAACGGTCGGGCCGCACACGTACATGCGGACTTTGTTGGTTTCGAGCGGCGTGAATTCTTCGACCTGAGCGGTCAGCGTATTGTGCAGTTTGAGCATGTGAAATGATCCATCGTGAATTAGTTCTGATGCGAATAAGCGGTGCAGTTTAGCATAAAGTCGGGAGCCTTGACAGTTGATTGCATTCTGCTTAAGCGGAGTTATCGCGGGGCCTGCGACGAGTTAAATATGGCTGGACAAGGAGACAGGTGATTCTTAATTTTAAAATAAAATTAGCATCAGGGACTGCTCATTTTTCATCAATGATCAGGCGGCAATTTTTTCTGTTTCAAGGTGGTCGCGTTCCCGCTCAGACAAAAAAGCTTCGCCAGGAATTCCTGCTTCGAGCAGGAGCGGTTGCAAGCCTTCTGTCATATCGGTTTCGATAATAATTTTGTCATTGATTAATTGCGCATGGAAAAGAATGCTGTGCTGCCAATGTTTTTTATCCCAACCGATTCGAATCAGGAGAAACTGCCCAGCCTCGTAATCACAGCAGGATAGTAATTTCAGCCGCGGTTGCAATGGATACCGAACTTTGCTTTTCTCGCGCAGAATGTGCGTGAGAATATCCGCGTAATTTAAGTTCTGAGCCATAAGATAATTACCTCCTCAAATTCATCAAAAACCAGCAGCTTGATACCACTCAGTTGAATCGCTTTTTGAAACGAAGGTTTCTGAAAGTGCCTATTGTACACCGTCTCGCTAATCGCCAGAAAGAGTTCACGCTCCGGCTCGCCTTCATCCAATGCCCATTGATAAAGGCGTAACTGCCCCATCAATTTTTGTAATTCGTTGGTAGCTGAAGCACTGTCAAAATCTTTAACTTCTACTGCGATTTTCTGACCAGCCTTTTCCGCCGCAAATGTTCGCTCTGCGCCAAAATCCGCCTGCAAATCTAAATCTTCAAACGTCAATGGCAACGGATCATGCGTAACTGTCCAACCCTCTTTTTCTAAGGCGCGTCTGACGGGAAAATGCAAATCATCTCTTCTTGCCATAAATTGTTATTTTCTATTCAGCCAGAATTTTCGTTTCACTTCTGGAAATTTTTCAATCGCATACCGCAACATTGTACGTGGCATTTGTTGATAATACTTTTCCAGAAATTCTTCTTCCGGTGGCAAGTCACGTGCGCCGACTTCGCGTAACATCCAACCGACTGCTTTATGAATTAAGTCTGCCTGGTCGTTAACGAGGAGCGCCGCAATTTTCAGGGTGTCGGCAAAATCATGCTGGCGAATAAAATATTGTGTCGCGATGATCGAAATCCGGCGCTCCCACAGCGAACCTGATTTAGCGAGCCGAAATAAAATTTTGCGCTCCCGCTGAAAAAGGTAATGCCCGACGATGTGCGGAGCCGTCACATCTACTAAATCCCAGTTGTTGATCCAGTCCGTATTCGCCAAATAACGCTGATAAATTAATTCTTTGTGGTCAGGATTTTTTTGCGTGTAAAGCCGTACCCAGAATTGCAACGCCAGCGCTCGCTCTTCGTGAATTTCGGAATGCAATAATTCTTCGGCTTCGGCAACGCTGATGTTTTTATATTCTTTGACGAGCGCTTTTAGGACAGGCGCATTGATGCCAAGAAAAATATCGCCTTCGCCATATTGACCAGGCGCAGTTTTGAAAAAGCGTTGCAGGATCGCCGCTTTGTCAGGATTGGCAAGTTGTTGGAGTCGTTGGCGAATTTCGGTAACAGACATAAATATTCACGCGGCGAATTTTACACGAGCATTAACTAGCGGCGGCTCGGTACAGTACCCGGAGCCGTAGCGACGGGGTTTGCTTCCTGGCGATTTAGCCCGCAACGCGGGTGCAAGCATAAAGCCTGGGGTGGAGCGCGAAGCGCGAAACCCCAGGAAAATTGGCGATTGCACATTAAACCCGCGAAGGCGGATGATAGACGCTCTGCCGCCCATTTCATGGGCTTGCATTGTATGTCAGCCTTTGGAGTGCTGCGACCAGTCGCAGCTTTTCGTTCGTTTCTGTCAACATTGGTCCATCGGGAGCAGTCTCCGGTGAACGCCAAAGCGATGTCAAGCCATCGCACTCCAAACATCCATTCGTTCGTAGTCATTCGCCCAGGCGTTCCAGCAACAACTGCAACTCCACCGCATCATCGTAATACAACGCCGGATCAGCCGCGAGCGCCGGGTCGCGTTCGCCGCGCAAGACCGCTTGCAACTGGTTGAGCAGCGCCGTGTACCACGCTGGATTGTCCGGCTTTGCATACTTGGCGAGTTGCGCGGCGGCTGCGGTTAGCGCGGCGGGCGAGCCGTCCTGCAAGGCTTGCGCGACCAGCGCGTACAGCGGCGCGGTGTTGGTCTGGCTCTCGCCGCCCGCGCGCCGATAGGCCAGATAGGCGGCCACGGCTTGCCCGCGCACTTCGGCGGCAGCCTGCGCGTGGCCGGTGGCTTGTTCCAGATCGTGCAGGTTGTTCCAGGTCACCCATAGTTGGGCAGCGTGGCCGAGAGTCTTTCTGCATTCAATCGCGCGGAGCAAGGCTTGGCGGGCTTCGTCGT
>JAYSTY010000017.1:0-4485 GCA_043719385.1 Blastocatellia bacterium
CTGTCCGCTAATATTCATTGTTTACACAGAAAGCAAATAATTCGCCGATTTTATCTATATGGCTATCGAAAAGATTACGGTGCGTGGAGCGCGGCAACACAACCTCAAAAATATTAACGTTGAAATCCCGCGCAATAAATTAACAGTGATTACAGGCCTCAGCGGTTCGGGTAAATCTTCGCTCGCGTTCGATACGATTTATGCCGAAGGGCAGCGGCGCTATGTCGAATCGCTGTCGGCGTATGCGCGGCAATTTCTCGAACAGCTTGAGAAGCCTGATGTGGATTCGGTCGAAGGGCTTTCGCCGGCAATTTCGATTGAGCAAAAAACTACCAGCCGCAGCCCGCGTTCCACCGTCGGCACAGTCACGGAAATTTACGATTATTTGCGGTTGCTGTTCTCTTCCATCGGGCATCCGCATTGTCATCTTTGCGGAGCGCCAATTGCGCGGCAGTCTACGGATCAAATCATTCACAGCATCCGCGAATTGCCGCAGGGCGAGCGCGTGATGATCCTGGCGCCGATTGTGCGCGGGCGCAAAGGTGAGTTCAAAAAAGAACTCGACAAATTACGTGACAGCGGTTTCACCCGCGCCCGCATTGACGGAGAGATGCTCTCCCTTGACGAAGAAATCAAGCTCGACAAACGCAAAAATCACACCATCGAAATTGTCATTGATCGGTTGATGATTAAAGAAGGCATCGCGCAACGCCTGGAAGAATCCGTCAAAACCGCGACAAAATTAACCGAAGGCGTCGTCATCATTTCCGTCGTGGATGGCGAAGAAAAAATGTATTCGGAGCGGATGGCGTGCGTGGATTGCGGCATCTCAATCCCGCAACTTGAACCGCGCTCGTTCTCTTTCAATAGTGCCTTTGGCGCATGCAAAGAATGTAACGGCATCGGCAGCAAGCTCGAAGTCAATCCGCACAAACTCATCGTTGATGAAACAATTCCGATTGGCAAAATTACGTTCTTCAACGATTTGTATATTGATCCATATTTGCGTGAAGCATTGCTCGCCATCGCGCGGCATTTCAAAATTCCGCAGGACACAGAATTCGGCAAACTCCCAAAAAAAGCGCACGATGCTTTTTTCTACGGCCTTGCCGACAAACTCACGTTTCATCACAGCGCGTATGAATATCAGGCAATCTGGAAAGGTTTGAAGAAATGGCTGGAAGATCAATTAGCCAAATCAGCCGCGAAAATCGCCAGCGGTAATGAAACCGAAGCCAAAGGTACGACGCTGGAAGATTATATTTCGCCCGTGACCTGTACGGCGTGTCACGGACAACGATTGCAGCCCGAATCGCTTGCGGTCAAAGTTGCCGATCATTCGATTGCCGCATACACCGCGCTGACGTTGCAGGATTCCGCCAAAGAATTTGGCAAGCTCAAACTGAATGCGCGGGAAGAATTAATTGCCGGACGCATCCTCAAAGAAATTCGTGAACGCCTCGGCTTTTTGCAGGCAGTCGGATTGGGTTACCTCACGCTTGATCGTCCTTCGGCTTCTTTGTCCGGCGGCGAAGGTCAGCGCATCAGACTGGCGACGCAAATCGGCTCGCAACTGCGCGGCGTGCTTTATGTGCTGGATGAACCTTCGATTGGTTTGCATCCGCGTGACAATCAAAAATTGCTGGATACGCTCGGAAAATTACGCGACATCGGCAATACAGTTATCGTCGTCGAACACGATGAAGACACCATGCGCCGCGCTGATTATATTGTGGATATTGGGCCAGGAGCAGGAACACACGGCGGAGTCATCGTCGCGGCGGGCAAGCCTGATGAAATTATCAAGGTTAAGGAATCCATCACTGGTCAATATCTGGCGAGAAAATTAGCCATCAACATCCCGGAGATGCGCCGCTCACCAAATGGCAAAAATCTGATCGTGCGCGGAGCGACTGAACATAACCTGAAACATCTGGATGTGACGTTTCCGCTGGGCTTATTGACGGTCGTAACAGGCGTTTCCGGCTCTGGCAAATCAACGCTGGTCGAAGACATTTTGTATCGCTCAATTGCTCGCAAACTTTATCGCAGCTTAGCCGAACCTGGCGCTCACAAAACGATTGAGGGCTTGGAATACATAGACAAAATTATTGAGATAGATCAATCGCCGATTGGTCGCACGCCGCGCTCAAATCCGGCGACATACACCGGATTATTTACGCCGTTGCGAGAATTATTTTCAATGCTGCCGGAGAGCAAAGAACGTGGGTACAAACCCGGACGGTTTTCCTTCAACGTCAAAGGTGGTCGTTGCGAAGCGTGCCAGGGCGATGGCCTGAAGCGCATTGAGATGAATTTCCTGCCGGATGTGTATGTGACCTGCGAAGTCTGTCGTGGCCTGCGTTATAACCGCGAAACGCTGGATGTTCGTTATCAGGCCAGAAACATCGCGCAGTTGCTCGACACCACCGTCGAAGAAGCATTGGAACTGCTGCAAAACATCCCGCAAATCAAAGCCAGATTACAAACGCTGAGCGATGTCGGCCTGGGTTATGTAAAGCTGGGACAATCGGCAACGACGTTGTCAGGCGGCGAGGCGCAACGCATCAAATTATCCAAAGAATTATCGAAACGAGCGACAGGACGGACGGTTTATATTTTGGATGAACCGACGACAGGATTGCATTTTGAAGACGTGCGGAAATTGATTGATGTGCTGCAAAAACTGGTTGATATGGGGAATACGGTGATTATCATCGAACATAATTTAGACATCATGAAATCAGCGGACTGGATCATTGATCTGGGGCCGGAAGGCGGCGAAGGCGGCGGAAAAATTGTGGTAGAAGGGACACCGGAAATCGTGGCGAAGAATAAGAAATCGTATACAGGGCAGGCGTTGAAGGCGGTGCTTTAACCTGTAACTCCTCGCTGCAAAATGGTAGCCAGTGGCAAGAGCCGCAAGGCTCGCAGCCTCTGGTCAATCGCACAGAACACCCGCACCCCGAAGGTGATGCGCAGACATCAATGCTCAATCAATATCAACAACTCATCACCGATGTTGACCAATTAACAGCGCAGCTAAATGAGCGCTACAAGGCGCATTTAGAATGTCGCGCTGGTTGCAGCGGTTGTTGTCATCATCACTTGTCTATCTTCCCGGTCGAAGCGGCGGCGGTGAAAGCTGCAATTCAAGCTTTGCCACAAGACATCAAAAATATAGTTCAGCAACAAGCAAAAAGTATTTCAGAGCAGGAAGCAAGAGGCGAATCCGTAGCTTGTCCGTTGCTGGTCAACGACAAATGCTCTATTTACGATTCGCGCCCCATCATTTGTCGCACACAGGGTTTACCATTACTTTACGAAGCGGAAGACGGCAATTTGGAAGTTGATTTTTGCCCGTTGAATTTCACGGCTGAAAACGCGACAAACGAGTTGGAAGAAAATCATCTCGTACTGCTGGATGCTTTGAATCTGAAGCTCTCCATTGCTAATCTTGAATTTTGTCAGCAACACGAAATCCCAGCGAATCAACGCAGCAAAATTGCTGATCTCTGCGCATGAAAATATCCGCCTCCATCATCGTTCGCAACGAAGCCGACAACCTCGCTGAACTCTGCGAATCCATTGCCTTCTGCGATGAAATTGTTATCGTTGATTCTGACTCTACCGACGACACTAAAGAAATCGCACGACGTTACACCGACAAAGTTTTCAATCACGAATTTAAAGGTTACAAGGACAAACATCAATTCGCCGATGCGCAAACCACCGGAGACTGGATTCTTTGGATTGATGCGGATGAACGCGTCACGCCTGAACTAAAAAGTTCAATTGAACGCTTACGCACACTGGATGAAAAAAATCTTCCTGATGGCTTTCGTATCGCCCGCAGTACGTTATATCAAGGTCGCTGGATCAAACATTCCGGCTGGTACCCCGATTATCAAATGCGCCTTTATCGCAAAGCCGCAAGTTATTGGGACGGCATCGCGCCGCACGAAGTCGCGCACGTGCGCGGCAAAATCGAAACGCTCCCCGGCGAATTTTTGCACTACACTAAACGCAATTTAAGCGAACATCATCACGTCCTTGATTCCTACACAACTCTCGCGGCGGAGCATTTATTCAAGCAGGGAAAAAAGGTTCGGACGATAGATTTATTCGTCGTGCCAATCGCCGCATTTATTCGCACCTATATTTTAAAGCAGGGCTTTCGTGATGGTGAACAAGGATTGATTATTGCAATGTTTACGGCTTACAGTGTGTTTCTAAAATTTGCGAAAGTCTGGGAAAGGACGAGAAGTAACTAATGTTCATTAGCAAACTGGAACTGAAAAACTTCAAACGATTTACTGACCTGACCATTGATTTGTCGGGCGAGAACACTCTGCCCAAATTGGTGCTGATGGTTGGCGCGAATGGGAGCGGGAAGAGTAGTGTATTTGATGCTTTTGAAGGTAGATCAAGCGGCTTGATTGATTTGGATACGATGAATTTCTATTACAAGAAGTTTGAAGATAT
>JAYSTY010000161.1:0-21697 GCA_043719385.1 Blastocatellia bacterium
TTTATTACCTCTTTGCGATTCTCCGTCCAATCCTGCATAAATTGACTCTCATCATTGAACGTTAGTAAGGAAACTTCGCCTTTTAACGTGTCTTGTAAAAGAAAAGCTTTTAGAGTTTCCCTGACTTTAGAAACCTTGGCTCTCATTGAACCAGATACATCAAGTGCAATCGTTAAGCTGACAGGGAGGTCTTCATCCTGCCTTAATAAATTAACTTCATGCGGGGATTTATCAATGAAAACAGTGAAATGATCGTGCGGTATCCCTTTGACAGGCTCTCCACTTTTATTAGTAACTGTCACGGGTAAAACGAAAATTTCAGGCTGAATTTTATCTATGGCATTTAGCTGCTTGCTGGTAAAAAAGAAAATAATTGCAGCAATAAAATAAACTGCGCTGCTTCTGCTGATGCTTTTCAAACCTCTGAATTGATACATTTCAGCCTCCAATTATAGATATAAGCCAGCTTTTTATATCTTCTCCAACCCCGCAAATTTCGCAATCATTTTCTTTGTTCCGAAACCCTGAAAATTGATTGTTAGTTTCGCGTCTTCGCCGTCACCTTCGCGTTTGATGATGAGGCCCTGGCCGTATTTCGCGTGGCGGACGCGTGTGCCGACGGCGTAGGGCGCTTTGCTTTCGCCGCTGGCTGCGCTGCGGCCTGGAGTGCTGCGGCTTGCTGGCGTTAATGAACTGGCGGGACGTGCGTAATTACCAGGCGCAGAGCCGCTGCGATTTGTGCCTGGTGGCATAGCGGGTTTGTCTTTGCGAGCAAAAAATTCGCGCACGCTATCTGCGCTACTGAAGGTTTTGCCGGCATAATTGCTCGTGCGTTTGGGCTGATATGGTTCATCGTATTCATACGTCAAACCGCCTGGCTCAGAATTTTCTTTCAGCGTTGATGCCTTGTAAGAATAGCTCAGCCAGCTTGGGCCTTTGCTGATGTCTTCGATCAGGTCAATCGGGAATTCCATCAAAAACCGGGAAGGTTCGGCGGGCATCTCTTCGCCGTAAACACGGCGTTTCAGCGCGTGCGAGAGGTACAAATATTTTTCGGCACGTGTGATGGCGACATAACAAAGCCGGCGCTCTTCTTCCAATTCCGCCGCGTTCTCACGGGCACGTGAATGGGGGAAAAGATTTTCTTCCAAGCCAGCAATAAACACGAGCGGAAATTCCAAGCCCTTCGCCGCGTGCATTGTCATCAAGGTAACCTGCGCTTCTTCCTTGTATTGATCGGCGTCGGACACGAGTGCCGCGTGGTCAAGGAAATCGCGCAACGCTTCGCCCTGTTCTTTGGATTCGGCGGCGGCATTGACTAATTCTTCAAGGTTCAGCAACCGCGCTTCGGCCTCTTCAGTGCCTTCGACCTTCAACGCACGTTCGTAGCCGGTGTCAATAATCGCGGCCTTGACGACTTCATCTATTGGTTCTGTCTGCGCTTTGGCAACGAGGTTAACAACAATTTCCCTAAATGATTGCAGCGCAGTTGTGGCGCGGGCGGCGAGCGTTTGGTTTTCGATCACGTAAGCCAGCGCTTCCCAATGCGACACGCCAAGTTCAGTCGCACGACGCTCAATTTCATCAGTCGTGGTTTTGCCGATAGCGCGCGCCGGCACGTTGATGACGCGCATTAAGGAAATTGAATCGCTGGGATTCATCGCCAGTTTCAAATAGGCAATTACGTCTTTGACTTCGGCGCGATCATAAAAGCTGAAGCCGCCAACCAGGTTATAACGCATTCCGGCGCGACGACAAGCTTCTTCAAAATAGCGCGATTGCGCGTTGGTGCGATACAGCACGGCGGCCTTTAAATTCGGTTCGCGGCGCAAATGATTTTCAATTTTTTCGGTGACGAAACGCGCTTCGGAATCGCCGTCGTAAAGTTGCGCGTAACGAATTTTTTCGCCCTCATCCGCCCTCGAAAATAAGTTTTTATCAAAGCGTTCTTTGTTGTTGCCGATGACTTTGTTGGCGGCCTCAAGGATGCGTTTGGTCGAGCGATAATTTTCTTCGAGCTTAATGACTTTGGTGCCGGGATAATCTTTTTGGAAGCCGAGAATAATTTTAAAATCTGCGCCGCGAAAGCGGTAAATGGATTGCGACTCGTCACCCACGACACACAGGCTGCGATTGTCCCAGAAGTCCGGTGACAAATTTTTATTGCCGAATTCACGACCTTCGACCAGCAGGCGAATCAGCTCATATTGAATGCCGTTCGTATCCTGGAATTCGTCTACCATCACGTGCCGAAAACGATTGTGGTAATACTCGCGTGTGGCGTGATCGCTGCGCAACAATTGCACGGTACGAATTAAGAGGTCATCAAAATCAAGCGCGTTTGAGGCCTGTAGTTTCGCCTCGTACTTCGCATAAACGCGGGCGATTTTAGCTTTGCGCTCGTCACCGTATTCGGCGCGTGTCGCATAAAGTTCCGGGTCTTCACCGCGATTTTTTGCGGCACTGATCCCGCTCAGGACAGCACGTGGCGTCAGGGATTTATCATCAATCCCCAAATCTTTCATCACGTTGCGCACTACTTTTTGCTGCTCGTCCGAATCGTAAATCGTGAAGGATTTGGTGTAGCCGCGTCCCAGACGCTCAATCTCGCGCCGCAAAATTCTGACGCACATGGCGTGAAAAGTTGAGAGCAGCGGAGCGCCGGTCTGCGGTTCACTGCCATAATGCGCAGCCAGCAATTTTTCTACTCGCTCTTTCATTTCACCAGCCGCTTTGTTGGTAAAAGTGACGGCTAAAATATTTTCAGGACGCACACCACAATGTGCGACCAGATGCGCAATGCGAAAAGTGATGACGCGCGTTTTGCCGCTGCCTGCCCCCGCGAGCAGGAGCATTGGCCCGGCGGCAGTGGCGGCAGCTTCACGCTGTGGCTGATTAAGTCCGGCGAGAAAATCTTCATTGTTCCTGACAATAGTTGGAGTGTTCACTTAACTTTTCCTGCTGTTAATTTTTCAAAAAAGATAGACCACGAAGGAATCACGCCATCTCTTTCCTGCCGCCAACGAGAATATGCCACCTTGTTCCGGTCAAGATAAACAGAACCATCCCGCAGCTTTGTTGTCCCTTTAAGATTCGTCACGTATGTTTCAGTACGGCGGCTGCCTGTTTCGGTGTTGACCTTACTGCCAACGTAATTCCAGTCTGGGTTCTGATGCTGATGTCCATTAATTTGCGAAAACATGATATGCACAAATTGAATATCACCAGTTCCCACAAAATTATAGCAGGCGATCACATGCCATCCACTATGACCGTTGTGGCTTTCTCCGCCCTTCCCGATATTGACAGTTGTTTTGACCTCAAGCCCGACACCACTTTTTTTATTGCCGCCTTTGAAAATCAAATCAGGATATTTCTGATCATGGTTGTGTTTATAAGGTGAACATTGATCCAGCGCATTGCTGAAAAGATTAGAAACGAGTCCTGAAAAATTGTTCCCCTAAAGCAGGGCTTGCAACGGCTGACCAATTTCAAGTTTTAGATTTCGATTGATCCGATGCACCATTGACTGCGTTAAATTCGCTGCTGCTTCAAGATGAGAAACGCTCAAGCCCTCCGGCAATGGCACTTGTGGTCTGAAAAAATTCGGCTCCAGACAAGGCGCACTTATCATATCTGTTTTGTCGTAAGCCACGAGGACAAGTGTTTTGACCGGAACACCAAGCGCCTTAGCAAGCGATTCAAGCACTTGCATGCTAAAATTCTCTTTGCCAGTTTCAATGCCGGAAAGATATTGATAGCTAATATTAGCTCTGGCCGCAAGAGTTTCCTGTGAAAACCCCTGCTGTTCGCGGAAGACACGGACACAAGCGCCGATGATCTGTTGAGCTTCATTCATGCTGCGGCATTGTACCGATCATTAGCTTGACAGTCTTTCAACTATAGACGAAAATCTCACTATGCCATCATACAAACTATTTCATGCGGATGCTTTTGCGTGGCTGCGCCAGCAACCCTCTCAATCTATTCATGGCGTCTGCTGTGACCCGCCGTTTGGAATTGTGGAATTCTTACCGCATGAGATGGAAAAGTTGCGTAAAGGTCGCGGCGGCGTTTGGCGATTACCGCCTACAATCGGAGGCAGCCAGCGTGCGCCACTACCCAGATTTACTACCCTTTCGCAGCAGGAGCGTGAGCATGTCAGGGCATATTTTCAGGAATTTGGCACGGCTTTGATGCCTGTGCTGACGCCTGGTGCGCATGTGTTTTTAGCCGGCACGCCAATGCTGCAACATCTGGTGCAAAGCGGGATGGATGCGGCAGGATTCGAGGTGAGAGGCGCGGTATTACGACTGTACAGGGGTTTTCGCGGCGGAGACCGACCCAAATTGGCGGAACAGGAATTCCCGGAAGTTTGTGTCACGCCACGTGGAGCCTATGAACCCTGGATGCTTTTTCGCAAGCCGATTGCCGAAAAAACTGTCGCTGAAAATTTGAGAGTGTGGGGAACAGGTGCACTGCGGCGATTGAGTATAGACCAGCCTCTTCCTGATGTAATTCAGAGCGGCAAGACGCCTGGGCTGGAAGAAGCCACTTCCGAACATCCAACCTTAAAACCTCAGCAATTGTTGCGAATATTAGTGCGAAGCCTGCTCCCGCTTGGCGAAGGATGTATCCTTGATCCATTTTGTGGCTCAGGCTCAACCATAGCCGCCTGTCAAGCAGTTGGCTATGATTCGATTGGCATTGAGCTTGACGACATATACTTCTCTGCGCTGGAAAAAACTATCCCCGCACTTGCCGCTCTGTACCCTAAATTTAAAGGCGCTACAATCGAACTGCCCATTAATTCAATAGCGGTAAAAACCAAAGAAAATGGCTATCAGCGAGCCTTACCAATCTGAGCAATATTCGCACGTAAAAAATTATTCGCTCAACAACAATTTGGCAATCGTCTGTTTTTGCATATTTGACGTACCTTCATAAATCTGTCCGATCTTGCAATCGCGGAAGAATTTTTCGACGGGGAATTCCTTCACATAGCCATAACCGCCGAATAAATTCACCGCGAGTGAAGCCACTTCTTCCGCGACCTCGGAAGAAAACAGTTTCGCCATTGCCGCTTGTTTGATGAATGGTTGTTTGGCAACTTTCAAGCGTGCGGCGTTATACACCATCAATCGCGCCGCTTCGATTTTCGTCGCCATCTCGGCAAGCTGAAATTGTACGCCCTGGAATTCGCTGATGGCTTTGCCGAATTGCTGGCGCTCTTTGGTGTATCCCAGCGCGGCTTCATACGCGCCCTGCGCTAAACCAACCATTTGCGCACCAATGCCGATACGACCTTCGTTCAGGGTCTCAATGGCGATCTTGTAGCCTTTGCCAACTTCACCCAAAACGTTTTCTTTAGGGACGCGGCAATTATCAAAAATCAATTCGCAGGTGGATGAGGCGCGGATGCCAAGCTTGTCTTCTTTTTTGCCAACGGTGAAACCAGGGAAATCTTTTTCCACGATGAAAGCCGTGATGCCTTTATATCCTTTGCTGAGATCAAGATTGGCAAAGACAATAAAAATGCCTGCTTCCTTACTGTTCGTGATCCACATTTTGCGACCATTGAGCAGGTAATGATCGCCCTTATCTTCGGCTTTGGTTTGCAAGGCAAAAGCGTCCGAACCTGATGCTCCCTCGCTCAGCGCATAAGCCCCGAGCGTATCCGTCGCAAGTCTGGTCAGGTACTTTTGCTTTTGCGCTTCCTGACCGTAATTAATAAAAGCATTGCAGACCAGCGTGTTGTTAACGTCCACGCAAACGCTGACCGAAGGGTCAACGCGGGCGAGTTCCTCAATCGCCAGACAAGCCATAAAAAATGTGCCGCCTGATCCTTCATATTCAATTGGAACTTCGATGCCCATTAAGCCAAGCTCGAACGCCTTTTGAATAATTTCCGGTCGCATCTGACTGGCGGCGTCCATCTCATGAACATAAGGTTTAATTTCAGCTTCGGCAAATTTGCGGACGACATCTCTGGCAAATAATTGCTCTTCTTTGGTCAAGCTGGTAAGCGGGTTAATAATTGCTTCTGACATGAAAATTCCTCTCTGACAGGTGAAAATAAACGCGGGTAATTAGTCCAAATGATTGGCGATTGTAACGCAAAAAAACGAGAACGCGAAATCCGCAAAATAGACAAACCAGCCACAAATGAGCACAACGATTTCGGGAATTGCCGCTACGCCGGGTTTATCTATTTTGCGGATTTCGCGTCCCTGATAATCATCTGACGCTATTCGCCAGATGTAAGGCTTGGATATTATTTTTTCTTTTTGAGCGCTTCCTGAATTGCAGCCTCAGCCAGCGGAGCCATCAGCTTGTAGCCTTCAGCATTTGGATGTAAGCCGTCAGCCGCAAGTTCCGCTTTCAGAAATCCCTTGTCGTCTACGGATTTGCTGAAGTAATCAAGATACGTGTGACCGTGTTCGGCGCAGTATTTTTTCATCCACTCGTTGAGCTTGAGAATTTTTTCAGGTGGGCGCCCATCCGACATTTTGCGCTTCGGATTGTAATCATGAATCGGCAGCACAGAAGAGAAAACGAATTTAATGCCATTCGCTTTGGCGAGTTCTGCCATCGAAGCGTAATTGTCTTCAATCGCCTCTAAACTCATCGGGCCAGTATTTCCAGCAATGTCGTTTGTCCCCGCGAGCAGAACTACGACTTTGGGTTTATGCGCAATCACATCAGCGCGAAACCGAATCAACATTTGTGGCGTTGTCTGTCCGCTGATGCCGCGATTAATGTAAGGCTTGCCAGGAAAATATTCCGCCAACTTCCATCCATCGGTAATTGAATCACCGTAAAAAACTACGCGCTTTTCATCTTTGGCAGGAGGTTTTACTTCAGCATTTTTCTCGCGGTAACGCTTCAAATTCGGCCAGTCATTCAATTGATTTTGCATGCGGTCAATCCGCTGTTTGAGAACTTCCGGCGAATCGGGCGCGGGAGCCGGAGATTGGGCAAATGCGGTGAGCGCAAAGAGTAACGTAACGGGTACGAGCAATTTTATCTTCATCGGTGAATCCTTGTTGTTTGTCTTGAAATGGAAATACGAAGCATCCGACTTCGCCAGTGCGGAAAAGCTATCACGTATGCGGAAAATTGGCGAATGCACAGTAAGCAAGACAGAACAACTCACGGGTTTACTTAAAGGGGCTTCGTTCCGGCGCTTCTTCATGCGAGATGGTTTGCAATAAAGCACGCACGATTAAATTCATGGCGGGAATGCGATGACGCAGCCAGACGCTCATCGGTTCGGCTTTGGCTCCTAACCGAGCTTTTGGCTCAAGCGCGGTGCGGCCTAATGATAATCTTTCGCAGCCCAGGGCAATCGCATCTTCAATCACCGTTTGCAACAAGCGGAAATAAATCGGCATTTCTGAATTTGCCGCGCTGTCGAAGCCGATGTAATAACCAACGGCGGTGTTGCCATCTTTCAGTGTGGTCACGAAACCAAGCATTTGGTCGTTTTTGCGGATGACATTACAGCGAAAATCAGCGCCAAAAGTGGCAGCCAGGGCAGGAATAAATTTCGGTGAGAGCGTGATGAATCGGAGCTTTTGCCGTTCGTGAACCTGCGTATATAAACCGTAAATCGTAGCGGCGTGGTTGACGATTTCGTCCGTGGTCAGGCGTTCGACGCGGCCCCCGCCAGCTTCTACTTCTTTCACAATTTTTCGCGCTGACTTGCGATAGCTCGAAGTCAAACTTGCCAAATAATCATCGTAGCTTTTCCAGGCTGGCGAAATTTCCAACACCATATTTGGTTCGGTTTCTAGTTCGCGGTAAGAAAACCTTTGCAGTGCTTCGATGCCTTCTGCACATTCGTTCGGAATATCTTTGAGCATTACCAAATCGGTGTCGCCGAACAACCGATCTGCGCGCCGAAGGCGATAAAGAGCGTCGGCCACGGCAGGCCAGACTTCGGTGCGCCTGACGTTTTTGGCAAAGGCTACACCGTGCATTCCCCACGACAACAAATTACCACAGACCAGCATTTGCTCTTCCAATTTTCCCAATGGTTTGGTGACAGCCTTGACAGCCTTTTTTGCTTCGTCGAATTTCGGGACTTTGGCAGCGTTAATCGTAACGATTTGTGCTGAAATTGCGGCAACAGGAGTTTGACCCTGAAAAATCAGGGCGTAACGTTGCCGCAAATTTTCAGGGCCTGCGCTTTCCAGCACGCGCAAATATTGCCGTGATAAATACACCGATGAATTGCGCGTCACCTCGTCCCAACGCGTGGCATCAAGGTAATCAATGCTGTCAGCCAGCACGAAGCCAAAGCCCGATGGACGATGACGTTCGCGGTGATTGGTGTGAAGAGCTTTGGCTTTGCGAACGAGCTTTTTTATTGGCTTTAAGGAAGACATATTTGACCAGGCAGGAATTGGTATAACCGCTGTGAATAAACAAAAGCGCCGAATGATTATGCACTCGACGCTTTTGTTATGGTTTATTTTTCAACCTGAAAATTACTAATTACCACGTCCGCCAACCGTGCGCGAACTATCGCCGCGTCCCGTGCTGCTGCTGCCGCTGTCAACACGAGATGGAGCAGAAGGCGCAGGCGACGAGGAAGCCGGTGATGGTGATGAAGATGGCGATGAATAGGTGGGCGACGAACTGCGATCATAACCGCCACTGCTACGTGAATTACTGTAAGAAGAATCGCTGTCACCAGAACGTGAAGACGAAGGTGAATAACTTGGGCGCGAGTAAGGCTCAACGTGGCGCGATGGAACGTCTGTCCGGCTCGTTTGCGTGCGGCTGCCAGCACGGTCAATATCATTTACACGCGGAGGCGCAGAAACGACTGAGCCACCATTATTATTGCCGCCACCGCTGTTGTTGCCGCCACCATAATAACCGCCTCCATAATAGCCGGGATAAAAACCGCCCCAGCAAAGTTCACAATCGCTGTAGCGACGATAGAAACCGAAACCGTAAGGAGTGATTAACAGCCAGGAACTGGGAACATAAGTGTAAGTGTTGAGGCGCGGGTCATAGATCCAACCCGAAAGTAATGGGTTTCTGGAACGCGACTGCTGCAAGACTGAGTAATTAGCCGCCATCAATGATTCGGCTCTCAAATAACTCCATTCATCGAATGAATCGAAAACTTTGCTGCTAAGCTTAGCCGTTTGCGGAGCGCCGTTGCCCACCAAACGGTAAACTTTGTTGTTGCCAATCTTGATTGCGCCGCCGGACAACAATTGCTCACGGGTTCCTAAAAATGCTTCACCGCGACGGACGCTGACGGCAACATCGCCGTTGGCTACATCAATGCGATAGATTCCAGCTTTATTAAGTGAAACAACCGTGCGAGGTGTGCCAATTTCGAGTGGAACTTTTTTATCAAGTTCGCCAACTTCGAGAATGACCGAACCCTGGATTACATCAAAGCGAGTGTTTTCCAGCGAGGTGCGAACCGCCTCAACCTCAGTCTTTTCATTCAAGCGTAAATAAGCGCCAGGCGTGAGCAGCAATTCCGCATGGCTTTCGGCCTCAGTAACGATTCGATCACCTTCTTTCATTTGCGCACCGAGCGAGGCTTTGCTCATTCCCTCAAGATTGGCGCCTTGCGATTTGAGGTGAACTTTGCCCTCCACCCGATTCACAAATCCAGCTTTACTTGAAACAAGATACTGAGCTTGCGCGGTGAAAACAGCGCCCGCGATGAATAACAAAAGAGTGAAAAATCCGAACCTAGAAATTGCTTTTTGCATGGCTACCCTCCGATTTAGCAACTACACCGATTTCTGTTTGGCTGTCGCTGTAAAAAAACTTCTTGACAGAAGTACTTGGGTTGAAAGGGAAAACTACTCGTGAATCTTATTCCTTTCCTGGGTTTTGCGCCAGCAATTTGATGAAAAATTTAAAATGTAATGTTTACGTCAAAAAATTGTGGAGAAAAAGGTGGGTTAAATAAAACACCGCGACCCCGATAAAGATAAAAAACGAAGCCCGCCAACCACCGTCGCGGTTGACTTCAGGGATTAAATCCGAAGTCGCAATATACAACGTGGCTCCGGCTGAAAGAGGCAGCGCAAAAACAACCGCATGCTGCACCAGAGTAACGCAAAATATGCCAGCAAATGTCGCACTCGCAATCAGAGCAGTGGCCTTGATGGCTGTTTTTCCACTGCGTCCCGCACTCATCATAATCGAAGCAACGGTAAAGCCTTCCGGGACTTTATGCAGCAACACAGCAATGAATAAAATCAAGCCCAGACGAAAATTGGTGAGCAAGCCGGAAGCTATCGTCACACCATCAAAAAAGGCGTGAATAGCTAACGCGGCGACTGCTGTTGCAGCCACTCCGTGCCGTTGCATTTCCTCGTTATGAACCTCTTCGCCAAAATGAAAATGCGGGGCAATCGTATGCTCAACAAGCTGAATCAAAAGATACCCGGCCAGCAACCAAATCATGGGAATTGAGCTATTTTGCTCTCCCTTCTGCAAGCTTTCTGGAATGACTTCTAAAATTACCGCTGCCAGCATAAATCCCGCGCCAAAGGCGAGGAGAAATTTCAGGCGCGAACGCTCTGCCTTGTGTGATCTGGCAATCAGCCATCCGCCCAGCAAATTCCCCGCTGCTGCCAGCAAGCCAAATAGAAATAATTGAAAAGATTGAGCCATTGGCAATAAAAATATTGGATCAGGATGAAGAGGCAAGATACCAGGAACAAGGTAAATTGCCAAGCCTCAAAGGGCAGAAAACGGCAGTCCTTAAAACCATCCAGGTTTAAACAAATCATAAAATAGCCTTGTTTAACCCAAGTCGTCATCATCAGATTTGACAAGAATTTAGCTGAGCTTTCCTGAAGCCCTGAATGAACAACAAATTTATCATAAAATTGCTTGACATCTGTTTACCGCTGCAATATTATCCGCAAATCCAGTGGAACAAAGTGGCTTAAAGTGGTAATTATTAGTAACTTAGCGCAGTAATCTAAAGCAGTACCTGAAGCCATAAGCGTTTGATTAAAAAAGGGCTTAGCCCATAAAAGGTGAGCCAAAAGCGGTTCATTTTCCCCCGTTTCTCAACCTAAATGCAAACTTGAGATTTTGCCAGAGTTTTTAAATGCTGCGAGGAAGTTATACAGCCACAGTTGATGACAAAGGGCGGGTAAAAATTCCGGCGAGCTTCAAACGGTATTTAGATCAGCATTACGGCACCGCAGATTTTTATGTAACCAGCCTCGACGGCGAATGTTCCCGCATTTACCCATTATCTGAATGGGAAGAAATTGAAAATAAACTGGCGCTGCTGCCTTCAATGGACCCGGCCAAACGTAAATTTCTTGATCGAGTGAATTATTACGGTCAGGTGCAGTCGCTGGATACACAGGGGCGAATTTTGATTCATCCCTTATTGCGCGGGGCAGCGGAATTGCTGGGCGAAGTTACGATTTTTGGTTATTTGAATTATCTCGAAATCTGGAGCGCAGATCGCTTCCGTCGTACACGGCTCGCAAACCAGCCTTTCACAGACGAGGATGCAGAGGCAATTGCTCGTTTGGGAATTTAAAGCCTGAGCTTTTGAAATGTCGCCTGAATCTCCAAATAGGCTCCACCTTCCGGTGCTGTTGAATGAGTCACTTCAGGCACTGAACGCAACTTCAGGCGGCTTGTTCATTGACGCCACTTTAGGCATGGGCGGTCACAGTGAAGGCATTTTGCAGGCGGCTCCCAACACACGCAATAATCGCGTCATTGGCCTTGACCGTGATGCTGAAGCAATTGCTTTAGCCGAACAGCGACTGGCAGTTTTTGGTGAAAGATTTGCCGCAATTCACACTGATTATCGCCAAATCAAAGCAGCGTTATTTGCACAGGGCTTTGAGCAAGTTAACGGTATTCTGGCGGACTTGGGAATTTCTTCTTACCAACTTGATACGCCGGAGCGTGGCTTCAGTTTTCGTTTTGCCGAAGATTCGCCACTGGATATGCGGATGGATCGCAGCGAAGCCTCCACCGCCGCTGACTTGGTCAATCATTTGAGCGAGCGCGAACTCGCAGATTTGATTTTTGCCTACGGTGAAGAGCGAGCCTCACGAAAAATCGCGCATCGCATTGTGCAGGCAAGAACAAGGTCGCCAATTACAACGACCAAACAATTAGCGGATTTGGTAATTGGCGCGATTCAGAAAAAAGGTCACTGGAAGATTCATCCGGCGACGAAAACTTTTCAGGCTTTACGCATCGCCGTGAATCGTGAGTTAGAAGGTTTAGAAAAATTCATTGCCGCTGCAGTGGATTTACTGGCAACGGATGGGAGACTGGTGGTTATTACGTTTCACTCGCTTGAAGACAGGATCATCAAGCGAGCTTTGAAATTTCAATCTGGTTACTGTACCTGCCCTCCACAACTACCGGATTGTCGTTGTGGCACCGCACGTCGGGTTGAGCTTCTCACTACTAAGCCTGCTCAACCGGATGAGAGTGAAATCGTTGCTAATCCTCGTGCCCGGAGCGCCAGGCTTCGCGCCTGTCGCAAATTGCAGCCAGTCACTCGTAATTAATAACTCCCCATTTCCTAATCGGAGGAAATAAATATGAGCATGCATTTTCGCCCCAAAATTCAAAATGGTCAGGTCGCCAGGCGATTGCCGATCACTAATGCTACCAGGCCTTCACCACGATTTTCTGTGCCGTCTTCGCTTTCGGCGCTAACTCCGGTGTGGGCCGGAGTTTCGGTCACTGAACTGGCTCACACAGGCCTATCGGCGCTGGCGCTTGACGGCAAATTGAAAGCAACCGAAACGACCGTCAAAAGCAAAGCGCAGCCTGCCGCTCGTGCTCGTGTTTTGGTTGGCTTGATTGGCTGCGGAGCATTACTCGCGGCTGGATTTATGTTCAGCCTGCGCGATCACTTTATGGCTTATGCCTGTGGGCGCGAGGAAGTGCAGCTTAAATCTCAAGTGGATCAAATCAGCGCTGAACGCCGCACCCTGGAAGTAAAGCGAGAGCACGCGGTCAGTCCGCCGGAAATAGATCGTTTAGCCCGACAGCAAACCACTCTGGCACCAATTGAGATGGATCAAAAAAAAGCTCTTCAGGTAGCGAAAAAGCCTGCCGCTGCAAGCAAATTAAAAACCCGGAAAGCTGTCACCCGACAAACATCGCAGGGACAATAAAGGCGACCTTCGTAAACTTCGTGTCGTAAAAAGCAATGGCATCCAAACGTAATAAAAAACAAAGAAGCATCACCGGGCGGCACATTTTAATTGCGTGTCTTTTTGTGGCGTGGATGGGCGTCATTATCTGGCGTCTGGCTTATTTGCAAATCGCACGGCACGAAGAACTGAGTGATAAAACTCGTGTTCAGCAAGGTGCGGTTGAAAATGTCACGGCCTTTCGCGGCGAAATCGTAGACCGCCACGGAACAGTATTAGCCAGCAGTATTGATACTGATTCGGTGATGGCGGATTTATACCAGGTCAAAGAAGACGCTAAGGCCAAAATCATCAAAACGCTGGCCCCGATGCTGCGCACTAACGAAAACGATTTGTGGCGTAAATTTAATTCCGGCAGCAAGGCTCCGATTCTGGCTAAAAAATTGGATGTTGAATCCTCCAACAACATCCGCACTTCGGTCGCCGCCAATAAGCTCGCAGGCATTAAAGTTATTCGCGCCACGGAGCGGCATTATCCGAATGGGTCATTAGCCGCACACATTCTAGGTTATGTGGACGGTTCAGAAAAAGGCGTTTCCGGCCTTGAGATGAAGATTGATAAATATTTGCGCGGTCAGGACGGCAAATTACAGTTTGAAAAAGATGCTATTGGACAGGCATTTTCCCGCACCGAGAAAATGGCTCTGGCCGGAGCGCAGGTCATCACAACGATTGATTCGGCACTGCAACACAAAACTGAACAGGCGCTGGCCAAAGCACTGGCTGACACTCGGGCCGACAGCGTTAGCGCCATTGTGATGGATACCCAAACTGGCGAAATTCTGGCCATGGCAAATGCGCCAACGTTCGATCCGTCTGGCAAATGGGGCGACAATCAACAGGAAGAATACGTGCGCCGCAACCGCGCTATCACTGACATTTATGAACCGGGATCGGTCTTCAAAATTGTGGGCTACTCAGGAGCCATTGAAGAAGGGCTGGTGCGTCCTGAAGACAAAATTCGTTGCAATGGCTCTGTCACACTCGGCAGTCGCGTCATCAAGGATGAACATTGTCATGGCGAAGTAACATTAGCTCAGGCGCTGGCCAAATCTTCCAACACCGGAGCGATCCATGTAGTCCGTAAACTGGGCGATGAGCGCTTCGCTAAATATATTGAGTTGTTCGGCTTTGGGCGCAAAACAGGCATTGATTTGCCGGCGGAAGCTTTTGGCTTAGCCAAACCATTCAATAAATGGCAAACGACCTCGTTCGCCTCAATTGCGATTGGGCAGGAAATTGGTGTCACGGCAATTCAGGCAGTAGCGGCCATGTCAGCAATCGCTAATCACGGAATTTGGGTCAAACCACACCTCGTCAAAAAAATTGTGACTGGCGATGCCGGGCAACGCACCCTGTGGGAAGCACAAACCGAAACGCGCAAAGTCATCAGCGAACAAACCGCTAAAACAATTAGTAGCATGCTTGAAGGCGTGGTCGAGAGCGGCACGGCACGGCACGCTGTACAACTGGCTGGATACACCGCCGCTGGCAAAACCGGCACGGCCCAAAAGGTTATCAACGGTAAATATTCAGACAGCGCGTATGTTGCCTCATTCGACGGATTTGTGCCTGCGACCAATCCACGGTTTGCGATTATTGTGACGATTGATAATCCGAAAGGCGCACATCAGGGCGGTCAGGTCGCAGCGCCTGTTTTCAATCAAATTGCCCAGGCCGCACTCAGTGATTACGGCGTGTTACCGGATACCGAAGACCACCGCCAGGCAATGGCAGAATTACAAACGAGATATGCAGCAACGCCAAAAGATTGGAATCGTCAGGCCCAAGCTCCACCTGCGCCCGTTAAAGTGGTTGCTGCTCCAACGCCCAAACCAAGTGTCAAACCAACGGTTGCAGCGACGCCAAAAGCGCCAGCGGTAAAGGTAAAACCAACTCCCAAACCGACGCCGATTTTGAAATTGCCGCCGCCCAAAGCACTTGTTGAGAAAGGCGTAAAAAAAGCTCCTGCTCCTGGCAAACAGGAATCTGGCGGTGGGCCAAACGTGATTGGACGAAGTCTGCGCGAAGTGGCGAGCCTGTGCAATCAGGCAGGCCTAAAATTGCAGGCCAACGGCTCCGGCATCGCCAGAAGTCAGCGCCGGGTCGGAGACAAATTGATCGTTGAATTTAGATAGCGGTTCGTGGCCGGTGGTCAAACAATAAACCACCGACCACCGACCACCGACCACTATGATTTTACTGAGTGACATCGCACGGGAATTACAGGCGCAGGCCAGCGGCGCAGGATTGGAGGCAATCATCGCTCCCGCTAGTTCCGCCGTCACTCACGATTCGCGCCGCGCTATGCCGGGGGGCATCTTCGTAGCCATCAAAGGCGCAACCACTGACGGGAATAATTTCGTTGGTATGGCTACGAAGCGCGGTGCGTTAGCAGTTATCTCAGAAAACCCACGACCGGCTGATTTTTCAGGCGCGTGGTTGCAGGTTGCGGAGGCACGCTCCGCACTTGCGCACGCCGCCGCCATCGTTCACGGTCATCCATCACGCTCTTTGCAATTAGTCGGCATCACCGGGACGAATGGCAAAACGACTACGGCACATTTGTGCGAAGCAATTTTTCGCGCTGCCGGATCAGTCCCTGCAATGATGGGGACGATTTCTCATCGCATCGGTGAGGACGAAGAAATTGCCGAACACACGACGCCCGAAGCGTCCCACATTCAGGATTTTTTGCGCCGTGCAGTTGCCGCCGGAGCCAAATACACAGTGATGGAAGTTTCCTCCATCGCGCTTGAGATGCGCCGAGTTGAATACCTCGATTTTGCGGTTGCAGCTTTCACAAACCTGACCCAGGATCATCTGGATTATCACGGCACAATGGAAGCTTACGGCGCAGCCAAAAGACGCTTATTTGAAATCACGAAAGGTTATTCCGTCATCAACATTGATGACGATTTCGGTACGCAATTAACAGCAGTATCCAGCCCCGGAGTTTTAAGTTATGCGATTGATAAAAATGCTGATATTACCCCTGACCGAAATGATTTTGGCGCTGCTGGGTTGTCTTTCACGGCTCGCACTCCTCGCGGTGAAATCGCAATTCATTCGCCTCTGGTTGGGCGCCCGCACGCTTACAATATCCTGTGCGCAATTGGCATCGGGATTGCGCTGGGCCTCAATCCCGAAATCATTGCACGTGGGATTAACGCCAGCCAGGGCGCAGCAGGTCGGTTCGAGACGGTAACAAATTCCGCCCATGACATCACCGTCGTCGTTGATTACGCCCACACGCCGGACGCGCTGGCAAATGTTTTGCAAACGGCACGTGAGGCGGCAAAGGCCAATAATGGTCGCGTTATTACGGTGTTTGGTTGCGGTGGAGATCGTGACAAAACCAAACGCCCTCTGATGGGCGAAGAGGCAGCGAAGCTTAGTGATTTTGTAATTGCGACCTCTGACAATCCACGCAGCGAAGACCCGCAAACAATCCTGCGTGAAATTGAAGTCGGATTGAAAAGCGCCAGGGGAAATTACGAATTGATCGTTGATCGGCGCGAGGCAATTATGCGCGCCGTGACTACAGCAAAACAAAATGACATTGTGATTATTGCTGGCAAGGGACACGAGGATTATCAGATTTTAGCCAGTGGCAAAATTCATTTTGATGACCGCGAAGTAGCCCGCGAGGCGTTGGAAAAAAGATGAAGCTGAGCGAAATTGCCAATTTATGTGGAGCAACCCATCGCCTTAATCCGGCGCTGCTCGAAGCCGTGCCGAAAGGCTTTGCGATTGATTCGCGGGCGGTCAAACCTGGCGAAGTTTTTGTAGCAATTCCGGGCGAACGCGTTGACGGTCATCAGTTCGTGCAGGAAGTTTTAGACAAAGGCGCAATGACGGCGCTGGTCGTTCATCATCGTTTGCCCTTCGCCAAAAATCTTGCGCCTTATAAAGATCGCCTGCTGTTTGTGACCGATACAGCCTTTGCCTTTCAGCAAATGGCGCAGAAAGTTTTAGCGGCCTGGCAAAAACCAATCATTGCCGTTACCGCGAGCGCTGGCAAAACTACGATAAAAGATTTGACGGCGCATGTGTTGCAAGCCTTGACGCCAAAAGTTTTTAAGTCGCTCGGCAATTTGAATACGAGTTATGGCTTACCCCTCACCGTCGGCAGGATGATTTCGGCAGGCGCTCAACCCAATGATTTTGAGCTCGCAGTGTTTGAATTTGGCATGAGTTCATACGGCGAAATCAAACGCCTGACCGAAATCGCTCCACCGATGGTGGCGATAGTTGGAAATGTCGGTACAGCGCATATTGAATTTTTCGGCAGCAGTGACGGCATTGCCGAAGCTAAAGCTGAAATTATTGATGGTTTGCAACCACGCGGCACGGCGATTTTGAATGCCGATGATCCGCAGGTCATCAGTTTCCAGGGACGCCGTTCTGACATCTCAATTTTGAAATTCGGGATTGAAGCAGCGGCGGAAATTCGCGCAGAAAATATCAACGATGATGAATTAGGCGCAACGCATTTCAAACTGGTCACACCGAAAAGTGATGCTTTGGTAAATTTACCATTGATTGGCAGGCACAATATTTATAACGCGCTGGCCGCCGCCGCCGCTGGCTATCATTTTGGGTTGAGCGCTGCACAAATTGCCGGACAACTGGCAACCGCTGCACCGTCAAAGATGCGCGGCGAGATCATCAGATTTGCCAATGGCGTAACGGTGATTGATGATTCGTATAACTCGAATCCACCTGCTTTAATTCAAGCCGTCCAGGCAATCGCCAGCGCCAAAGGTTTTGTCCGTCGCATCGTCGTCGCCGGCGAAATGCTTGAGCTGGGCGAACAAGGCGCAGCGATGCACCGTGACTGCGGGCGTGAAATTGCCGCCGCCGGAATCAATCGCGTCATTGGCATACGAGGTTTGGCAAATGAATTAGTGGCAGGCGCAATTGACGCAGGGCTGCGTCACGCAATGTTCTGCGCAACACCTGAACAGGCAGCGGAGCAGTTACTCGCTGAATTGCAAAAGGGTGATTTAGTTCTGGTCAAAGGATCGCGCGGCGTCCGCACCGAACGCGTAGTCGAAAGGCTCAAGGCTGAATTTGGAGGGAAGGCCGATTGAGTTTCGCAGCGCAATTAAGCAGTGAAACTTAGCAAAGAGTACGATGTTTTATTACCTTTTTTACGAACTTCTGTTCCGCCAGTATGCGCAGGCCTATCCAGCGCTGAAAGCATTAAATGTTTTTCAGTATGTGACCTTTCGCACGGCTTACGCGGCCATCACTTCGCTGGTCATAAGCCTGGCATTCGGGCCATGGATGATTCGTAAATTGCGTGAATTCAAATTCGGACAGGAAATTCGGGAAGAAGGGCCGGCGCATCATCAGGCGAAAAAAGGGACGCCAACAATGGGCGGAGTGATGATTATCGGTTCGGTGCTGCTTTCATCTTTGCTGTGGGCTGATTTGCGCAATCGTTATTTGTGGATTGCGCTGTTCGGGATGATGAGTTTTTCCGCCGTTGGATTTATTGACGACTATATCAAAATCGTGAAGAAACGCAGCCTCGGCTTAACGGGCAAACAAAAGCTCTTTGGACAATTCGGATCGGCTTTAGTCGTAGGTTTACTACTCAAATTCTGGACTGATTACACCTGGGTGTTGAGCGTTCCTTTCTTCAAAAACTTTCAGCCCGCCTTGCCGCTGGCGGTGTACATGCTGTTCATCATGCTGGTGATGGTTTTTTGCTCAAACGCTGTGAATTTGACCGACGGACTGGATGGGTTGGCAATTAGCGTGACGGTGGTTGCGGCTTCCGCTCTGACTGCCTTTGTTTATGTGACGGGACATGCAAAATTTGCCGAATATCTTGATCTCGTTCGTATCAAAGATGTCGCCGAATTAACTGTTTTAGGTGGCGCGTTAATCGGCGCAAGTCTTGGATTCCTGTGGTTCAATGCGCCGCCTGCTGAAGTTTTTATGGGCGATGTTGGCAGCCTCGGCATCGGTGGAACGCTGGGCACGATTGCGGTAATTATCAAACAGGAAATAGTGCTGGGAATTCTGGGTGGAGTTTTTATGATCGAAGCCTTTTCCGTCATGTTGCAGGTGGCCTCGTTCAAGCTCACGGGTAAACGTATTTTTAAGATGTCGCCGCTCCATCATCACTTTGAATTGATGGGCTGGAAAGAGTCAAAGATTGTTTTTCGTTTTTTGATTGCGGCGCTGTTATTTGCGCTGCTGAGTCTTTCGACTTTGAAGTTGCGATAAGACCAGGACAGCCGTCCGACAATGCTTTACGGAAGTATAGAGTACCCGGCTCGCTACGGCTCGCGGTACTGTATCTGGCAAAACAGAATGGAAATTCAAGGCCAAAAAATCTTAGTGGTTGGGTTAGGCAAAAGCGGCATCGCGGCAGCCGAGTTTTTAGCTGCGCGTGGTGCAGAAGTCATCGCTAATGATTCGCAGTCAGTAGAAAATATTATTGCTGTGGCAAGGCAGTTGAAAGAAAAAAATATTGAAGTCATCGCGGGTTCGCATCCGCCAGCGCTCTTTGAAAATGCCGATTTAATTGTGGTTTCTCCCGGCGTATCGCTGGCGCTCGAACCATTTCAGCAGGCAAAAAATGCCGGTGTGCCAATCATCAGCGAAGTCGAATTAGCGGCGCGATTTTTGCAAGGGCGACTGATTGGAATTACCGGCTCGAATGGCAAGACGACGACCACAACGTTGCTGGGTGAAATTCTGCAAAATGCCGGATTTCCGACGCAGGTTGGCGGCAACATCGGGACGCCGTTGATTTCATTGGTTGAGACTTCGCGCCCGGATGGATTCACGGTGATTGAACTCAGCAGCTTTCAACTTGAAGCAGTTGAATCGCTTCATTTGTTTGCGGCAATTTTGCTGAACATCACACCGGATCATCTTGATCGCTATAACTCAATTGATGATTACGCCGCTGCCAAAGCAAAGATTTTTCGCAATCAAACGGCAGAAGATTTGGCTGTCCTCAATGCTGATGATGCGCGTGTCGCCCAATTGCAAACGAATCCGCAACTGCACGCGCACAAAGTTTTTTTCAGTTGCCAGCAGGAACTCGCAGAAGGAATTTTTCTGCGTGGTGATGACGTTATCAGCAAAGCCAATGGCGTTGAGAAAATTTTATTGGTGCGGCAGGAAATCGGTATTCGCGGTGCGCATAATCTGGAAAATGTTATGGCGGCCCTGGCGGTTGGGTTGGCGTGTGGGGCCGCGCCGGATTCGATGCGCGAAACAATTCGCAATTTCAAAGGCGTCGAGCATCGGCTGGAATTCGTCGCCGAGATCAACGGCGTCAGATTTTATAACGACTCCAAAGCAACGAATGTTGATTCGACAATCAAAGCACTGGAGGCTTTTGAGCAGGGTGTGATCGTGATTTTAGGCGGCAAAGATAAAGGCAGTGATTATGCGCCGCTTGCACCGTTGATTCGTGCACGCTGCAAACACGTAATTCTAATTGGAGCCGCTGCCGATAAAATCGCCGCTGCGCTTGAGCAGACGAAACCGCTGCACCGCGCAACAACAATGCCGGACGCGGTGAAACTTGGAGCTGAGCTGGCGGGCAGGGGAGATACCGTGTTACTGGCTCCCGCATGTGCAAGCTTTGATATGTTTGATAATTACGAACAGCGCGGAAAAATTTTCAAGGGAGCAGTTTTACAATTGAGTTGAAGGGCGCGGTGAACAGCTTGTTAACAGGTAGTTGATTTATGGCACAAGTAAAGACAAATAAAATTTTTGAGTCTATCGAGGAAGCCCACTGGGATGTACTGATGGCTTGCGCTGCCGTTGGTTTAGTCCTGTTCGGCATCGTCATGGTTTACAGCGCGTCAGGCGTCATCGGCCAGGAAAAATTCAATAATACTTTTTACTTTGTGACGCGCCAAATTGTCTGGGCGGTACTCGGACTTATCGCCATGCTCGCGCTGATGAAAATCAACTATCAGCGTTTTGCCAGCCCGACGTTTATTTTGGCTTTGCTGGTCGCAAGCGCCACTTTATTGATTGCCGTTTTGTTCTTTGCTCCGCGCAATGGGGCGCGACGCTGGATCACGTTTGGAGCATTTTCAGCGCAACCTTCAGAATTAGCCAAAATCGCCTTTATCTTTTTCATGGCGTATTTCCTGACGCGACGCAATGAAGACGAGGAAGAGCGTAGTTTTCAAACTACTTTTTTACCGGCTGGCGTAATCGCTGCAATCCTAGCCGCGTTAATTTTGAAAGAGCCTGATTTGGGTACGACGCTGATGATTTTTGTGATCTTCATTGTGATGATGATTTCGGGGCGCGTACCCTGGCTGCACTTAATGTCATTAGTCCCGGTGGCGCTGCTCGGCTTTTATTTTCTGGTGATGAGAACGTCGTGGCGCTGGGATCGGATGATGGCATTTTTAAACCCGGAAGGTGATCCGCAGGGCAAAGGCTATCAGATTTTGCAATCGCTATATGCGGTTGGCGCGGGTGGATTTTCGGGCGCTGGCCTG
>JAYSTY010000162.1:0-21629 GCA_043719385.1 Blastocatellia bacterium
CCTTTGGCGACAAGCTGCGCTTCGATTTTAGCGGCTTCGTCCTGCTTGCCGCTCGCTCGCAGGGCTTCCGCTAAATTCCACTGATATTCCGGCAACGGATTCAATTCAGCCGCACGTTTGAGCGGCGTCAGCGCTTCGTTAAATTTGTCCTGCGCCAGGAATATTTTCCCCTGTACCAATAAAGCTGGCGCGTAGTCAGACTGCCAGTCAAATGAGACATTGATCGTAGCCTGTGCTTTAGCAATCTCACCCTGCTGCAATTCGTAAAGGGCCAGCCGTGAATAAGCCCACGCGGTTGTTTCTTTGTCCTGGGGACTGCCCGCCCGCGCCGCCATGCGTCCTAATTCAACTGCTCCTTTTAAATCGCCTTGTAACCAGCGAATATGCGCAGCCCGGCTGTAAGCCTGCATATTCGGTTTTTGATCCATCATCTTCTGATAGGCATCAATCGCTTCTTTCAGATTCCCCTGCTCCATCAATACATCGCCCAATAAACCGTAATCGAAGGATAAGCCGCGCGTTTTTACGAGTTCACGCGCAATTGGTTCGGCATCTTTGAAGCGGTGCATCTGATGTAAGGCATGACCACGCAATAACAAGGCTTCAGGAGTTGTCTGATCATTTTTGGCCTGCAAACATGCGGCGCAGGCTTCGGCTAATTTGAAATAACCCGGATCATAACTAATCCGTGCTTTTTCAATATAACGCCAGCCTAATTGTTCCAGATTGAGAGTTGCCGTGTCTTTGTTCGTACTCCGCGCTTTGCCCTGCAATTTGGCAATTTCCTGATCCAATGGCGTGTTTCCGTTGGGCGGTGCAAAGGCCAGGGCGCAAGCTTGCGGGAGCGAGCTTTCAGTTGCGACACGCGTCGAAGATTGCACCGCACCGCAGCCAGTCAGGGAAAATGCGAAGACAATAATAAATGCCAGCGGACATACAAATGCCAGCAAAAAGTGCAAGTAGCTTTTCATCTTTAATCACCTCAAGGTTGGTTAACGACTTTCCCTAACACTTACGAAATGAACGTAATGGTTGGATTTATCAGTTAGCAATTATTTCATTTCAGCAGCTCGAAAGCTGGCTTGCCAATAATTTTCAGGTCTGACTCACTTGTCTTTCGGCGCAAGAATGCTCATTTTACCGCTACGTTACTTAAACCTGGATTGTGGGCAAAGGCAGGGAAAGGCCAGGGGGCTTCTCAATTTGCTTATTTTTCAGAAATTGGGCTGTAGGTTACGCTGGTGGCAATGGATAAAACTGACCCCGGTGCAATTGTTATTGCACCAGCCTGCCGCCAAAGCTGAGCTGATACACCATCAGGATGCCAAACCCAATGCTGAAAACCCCAGCCGCGACGCGCAACCCTACATTGAAGCGCGTAAAGCGTGCCGCCGTCAGGTGCATCGGCAGGCCGACTAATGCGCTCATCAACATCATGCCGCCAATCGAACCGAGGCCGAATACCAGCATATAAAACAGGCCGACAAGGGGCGAACGAATTTCCGCGACGACTAACGGCACAAGCGCGGCGCTGCCTGCCAGTCCATGCATCATGCCGACCAGCAATGGACGGAGGTTCAGCTTGAAGTTATGATGCGTATGCGGCTCTTCGTGCGCTTCATTTTCAGCGTGAAAATGCGGATGCGCGTGCGCTTGCACGCCGTGTTCATGCGTGTGCAAATGCAGTTGCTTGCTGCGCGACAACTTCCACAACGCGTTTGCACCCAGGGCAATCAGCATCAGCCCGACACAGAATTCCAGTGACAGCCCGACGTATTCTTTGATTTCAATGCGCAGCAAAATCACGATCAAGCCAATGACGACTATCGGAATCGTATGACCAATGCCCCACAGCCCGCCCACAATCGAAGAACTCCAGAAGCTTTTGCGTTCGGTGACAATCGTGGTGACAGCGGCGAGGTGATCGGCTTCGACGGCGTGTTTGAGGCCGAGAATTAAGCCCAACGTCAGCACCGAAAGCGTCGAAAGCGATCCCGTCGGCTCAGCGGTTGCCAGCAAAGCGCGAAAATCTACGCCAGCTTGCGCGAAGGCTTGCCACATAATCGCGCCACCTAAAACAGAAATCACTGCTGCGCTCAGCACGGGCAAGATGCGCGTGGCAGATCGCAGCCAGCCTGTTTCTGCGACATTCGCTTTGAGCATTTTGCCCACATAAACAAAGGCCAGGCCAATCGCTGTCAACACGCTTGCCAGGCCTAAACTGAAGGCGACGAGCAACACCAAACCGAAGGCGATGCGATGCAAGGCAATGGCGGACAACATCAACACCAACGCCGAAGGGCAAGGCAACAGCCCGCCCGAAATGCCAAGCGCCAACAAATTGCGCCACGTAATTTGTTCAGGCGGCAAATGCGAATGCGTAATGCCGTCGTGCGAGTGTTCATGGGAATGCTCGTGCTGATGTTCTGCTTGCCCGCCCAGAGCAATGCGCAAGCGCTGCGCCAACAGTCGCAGACCGATGCCCACGACTAAAGCTCCCGAAACCAAGCTCAGAATCGGAAAAAGCTTTTCCGGCACGATGTAATGCGAGGCGAACAACGTCACCAACCCCAGCGCAATCACGCTGGAAGTATGCGTGATCGTCACGGTCAAACCGAGAAATGCCGCGTGTTTCGCCGTGCCGCGTGCGCCTACCAAATAGGCTCCAACGACAGTTTTGCCGTGTCCCGGTGAGAGCGCATGTGCGCCGCCAAATACGAAGGCCAGCAACAGCGCGAGCAGCACAAAACCCGGCGTGGGCGACTGGGCAGAAATCAATTCCGCAAAGCGATCGCGTTGCACAACGACGGGTTTGCCAGTGCGTGTTAGCAGTGCTTTCGCACCTTGTGGAAGTTCACCTGTGGTCGCCGACCAAGTCGCAGCGCGTTCGTTCAGCGGCGCTAACAACAGGTCTTCGGGGTAGGCTTTTAATTCGTCGGTGATGCCATTGCCAAATGCTGTGCTGTCGAAAACAGTCACGCCAGTCGTCGGACTCACCACCACTTCGCGCCAGCCTTGCCGTCCCGCATGATTGTTGTCGGCAAAAGAAAACCGCGTCGCTGCATTGATTGCAACAGTCCCTTCACAATCCAATTCAATGCGCATTGTCGTCAGATTCGCAGCGCCCGGCGGCAACGTAAGTTTCTGCCCTGTTGCACGCAATGCAACGTTTTGACCATCGGCAGTCAATTGCAACGACGCTAAGAATTGCGGCACGATGCGTTCCAAATAGGCTTTGGTTTCGGCGTCCGACAGCGTGCCGTTGTAGTCCATATCGGCAGCTTGGATTTCCGGGAAGGTTGCCAACTCTGCCATGTCAACAACGTAGCGCACATTCACCCGATTGAGGCCGGGTTCAATCCGCGTGTAGTGATTGATGGTGTATTGCCCCAACGGATGCGCGAGTACACTGCTGGCTACCGCCAACAAACAAAGCCAGAGAACGATGAATCGGGTTCGCATAAAATCTCCGGGAGCCTTGCAACACTCTGCATTCTCAACTCTCAACTCTTATGCAAAAAAGTGGAGAGTGGAGAGTTGAGAATGCAGAGTTAATGAAAACAGCAAGCACGCAACTATTCAGCCAGTGCTTTGCGTGCGATGGTTGCTTGCAGCGGATCGAAGTTTGGGTTGAGCTGCAACGCCTGTTTCAGTTGATTGATGGCGGTGGCCTTCTCGCCAGCGGCATTGGCGATCAACGCTGCGTGATACCACAGCCGCGCATCTTTCGTGCCTAAGCGCAATGCTTCTTTGCTGGCGGTTTGCGCTTCGATCAGATGCCCGGCTTTGAAGGCCGCCCAGGCCAGCGCATCAGCGCCATAAATATCGCGGCGCGCTTCATATTCCTTTTTCGCCAGCGCGTAAGCGGCTTCGGTTTTCAGATCGTGATCGGCGTAAAACAAAGCCAGTTGCCGATTGTACAAATTGCCTTTGGCCTGACTGAGCTTGCCGCTTTGTTCGACCAGCGCGTATTGCGCGTTTGCTTCTTTTTCGCGTCCAGACAATTTATACAAATCACCGAGCGCGGCAACGAAAGACGGTTCGGGGAGGATGTTCACAACGCGTTCATATTGCACTATGCCGCCTGCCAAATCGCCTCGCGCAGCCAATGTTTTGCCAAGCCCAGCCAGCGCACGATAGTAATCAGGATAAGTAATCAGCGCATCGCGGTAATGCTTTTCTGCCGTGGCATAATCGCCGTGATTGAAGGCATGTTCGCCGAGTTGCCAGCGACACCAAGCCAGCGTTTCACGTGACACCGGAACCAGCTTGGTCGCGCCTGCCGCGGCTTCGGTGTAATGCCGCTCGGCGAGTTCGGTTTGTCCGCGCAAAGTTGCCAGTCGGGCTTGGCGCGTCAGCGCTGCGATGGTGTTGTGGTCGCGTTGGTGCAATTCACGCCATGCTTTTTCCGCGCCTTCGTAATCGCCGAGTTCTAACAGCGCATCGGTGAGCATTTGATAGGGGTAGCCTTTGCCGCCATCCAACTGAATCAATTGCTGGGCGTGATCGCGCGCGGCGGCAAATTCGTGCGCGGCGAATTCGGCTTGCGCGAGTCCCGCCAAGCCACCCAAATTCTGTTCCGCAGGAATCGCTTTCAATGAAGCCTGTGCGGCGCGTGTAGCCAGATCAAGCCACGTCACATTGCCCGTTTCGCGCAGGCGCAGCAGGTAATAGCCCTGCAGTTTATTATAGGCGGTAAAATCGTCGGGATCATTTTTGACGCGGGCTTCCAGAAAGCGAATCGCGCCCTCGCTCGCCTCGGCGGCAACCGGTGCAGCGGCAGACAACACAGTGGTCTTTGCGTTGGTTGCTGCTTCCATTTTACATCCCACATTGATGCCAGAAACGAGCAGGAAGGCAAGTAAAGTCAGGGCGATGGTTGATTTGCGCATATTTAGGTTTCGAGTTTCGAGTTTCGAGTTTCGGGTCTTGAGCTAATACGTTGTTTTTTAAACTCAAAACTCAAAACCCGAAACTCGAAACGGTTAATTAGTTGCGGGTGTTGTCATCCACACCGTTGTCACGCGGTTGTTGAGCCGCGCCGAAGAACGGGAACTGGTTGCGCAAGGGCACGTCATTGCTGTTCACGTTGTCGCCAAATTTATTTTGATTGGCGATAAAAAACAGAATCGTGTCAATCACGTCATCCCCTAAACGGCGTCCGTTTGGATACGCTCCCGCTGCATTCGTGCCACCACTGGGACCGACGTTGGGCTGCCCCAGATTCAACCGCAAAAAATCCCCATTTAAGACAGCCACATTAGCCAGAATGCCGATGTTGGTGTCATTCGTACCCAGGCGTCGCAACGTGCCGACGATGTCTCCAGCAAATTGACCAGCGGCATCATCTGCCGTGAAAGCCCGGTTATATTCGTTCTTGCGGGCGTAGGGAATCAACGCCACGTTGACGGCGGGGTTGCCCATGCGATCCACCTGGGTATAACTGACACGCGGCGAGAAGGGCGGCCCTGTCGGGTTGCGACGCCCGGTGCGTCCGACCACGCCAATCGTATTACCATTGATGGGGATGCGCCCCTGCAAATAAGAAACAGGAATACTTAACGCGATGGCCAATGTGTTATAGCCGGCAAAGCTGTCACGTCCGCGATTGAAGACGCTGGCGTTTGGAGTCCCGGCATTAACGGAGGCGACAAAGCGGCTGAAGGCCGGAATATCGAAGAAAAACGGATCATCCGTGAGACCCGCATAAAACGAAATCCCCGTGTTCGGGTCAGTCGTGATGACCGGATCAGGCCCGGTCGGATTCAACGTCGCAGGCGTCGTGGGTGCGCTGAAGGTTGGGAAAAATGAAGAACCGATGTAAGCCGTTTGTGGGGTCGCCGCAGAATTAATCTTTTCTGTAAAGGTAATCTCAATCTGGTGATCGGTACGCGCATCGCCCGTCGTTTCCAGATCAATTAAATAGCCCACGTTCGGATCGAAAATCCCGAAATTAACGGCTTCAGACGGAACGATAAAACCTTGCACTGTCATCGCCAGGATGACTTTGGTATTGTCGTTCGGATCAAGAAAAGCGTAGACGTCCGCAATATCACACGAACGATCATTCGAGGACGCAGGCGCATCACCGTGATCCGCCGCTTTAATTCTTCCCAGTGGAAATAACACCGTAGCCAGTACCAAACTACAGGTCACGACCCACACGGATGGTTTCAAGCCAAGAGCAAAAACTCGCAACATAACAAATCTCCTTTTTCAAGTTGGTTAAGGGCGCACAAACGCGCCGGGGTTGAGTTAAGGGGAGAGAAAAAAACTTTGTGTTTACTGCTGTGTGGAGCTTCATAGTGAAGACGCCAGAGCAGAAACAAAGGCCAGCGGGCAAGCAAATGCCAGCAAAAAGTGCAGGTAGCTTTTCATCTTTAATCACCTCAATGTTGGTTAATAGCTTTCCCTGATGCCTACGAAACGAGAGTGAGGATTGGATTTACCAGTTTGTAATTATTTTTTTCGGAGGCTCGAAAAGCTGGCTTGCTGATAATTTTCAGGTATAATTTAACCTTACTTTTGATACAAGCTCTCCCCCGCTTAATAAAAAGTTAGCTATTCATTTCTGATTATCATCAAAAAGTTTTCACTGCATGAAATCCAGTAGTACGACTAACTGCGTAGTAACGGAAGGGAGAGACCCCGTGTCTTCACCAAATGATATGCCTAAAGCAGCGCTACAATCAGATGTTGCGCGGAATCAGGACTGGACGACCCAAATTGAACAGATGGCAGCAGGAGACCAGGCCGCGTTGGCACATTTTTATGATCTGACCAACCGCATGGCATTCGGATTAATCCTGCGAATTATGGGGGATCGGTCTACCGCCGAAGAAGTTTTGCTTGATGTTTATACCCAGGTTTGGCATCAGGCAGACACGTACCGCCCGGAGCGCGGTACGCCGCTGGCCTGGCTGATGACCATTGCACGAACGCGTGCGCTGGATCGGTTACGGGCTGGTCGGCAGGAAATGCAACGGCGGGAATCGTTGGAAACTGTGGCGGATGTCCGCAGCGTTGCGGCTGATCCTGAAGCAGCAGCCAGCACAAATGAACAACAACGGCTGGTGCGGAAAGCGCTGACGGCGCTTTCTGACGAGCAACGACAAGTCATTGAGCTGGCTTATTTTTCCGGCTTCAGCCAGAGCGAAATCGCTGCGCATTTAGGGCAACCACTGGGGACAGTTAAAACACGAGTCCGCTTGGGAATGATAAAATTACGAGAAATTTTATCACCTGTGTTAGGTGAGAATTAACCGGATGGAAAATTTAATGATTCATAATAATAAAAATAACGAAGAATTTCAGGCACGGGCGGCACTCTTTGCTTTGGGAGCTTTATCACTCCACGAGGCGCGTGCTTTTGAAAACGAACTGGCGCAGGCTTCTGCTGAAGACTGTACAGAAGCCGCTGCTTTTGATGCCGTGGTCAATCAACTAGGGCTGAGTTTACAGGAAGCCACACCGAGCGCTGAGGTGCGACAAAATCTTATAGCGCAGATCGCGCAGGAACCGCGCCCACCTAAAAATTCGGGGAATGGTTTTCAGCCCAACCGCGCCACCAATTTTCATATTCGGGAGAATGAAGGTGAATGGATCAGGCTGGGGGCCAAAGTTTTCTCCAAACAATTATTCGTTGAACCAACCAACGGGTATGTGACTTCATTACTGAAGATTGAAGCGGGTGGCGGGTTCCCCAATCATCATCACAAAGGCACTGAACAATGTCTGGTCATTGCGGGGGATTTTGAAATGAATGGCACCGCCTATGGGCCAGGCGATTTTATTGTGGCCATGAAAGGCACTGACCACCTTGATATTTTCACCAATCATGGAGCAACAGTTTTATTGGTGTCGCCGCCTGAGTATGAGTTGTTGCCTGCTTAACTTTTCATCTGCTTCTTATGAAGGTGAGTTGAAGCTGTTTTGCAGGGGGCGGGCGCGCTCTTCTTCAAGATATTGGCGCAATTTGAGTGCCTGTTCATTCGTCAAAATCTGACGAATGTCAATAATCATTTTGTGCTGGGCTTTGAGCAGTTCGCCTTCGGTCGCAGCCAAATCCGCAACCTTCTTTTCAGCCTCTTTCGGATCAAAATCCGCCCCATAAAGAGCGTCATCCAGTACAATTGCTTTAGCGCGACGGAGCGTCGTGAGCTTTTTGATTTGCTCAACAAATTGCATTCTCACCGTGCGGATTTTTGCTTTCTGTCCCTCATTGAGGTCTAAGCGCAGCAGTGCACGATCCAACGCCGGAAGCTGGACTTTTCCCATGCCAGGTTGTTGCTTCACAAATGGTCTGACAAGTTTTATCGCAGGTTCTTTGTCCGAACTGTTTTGCTCATCGGTTGCCGGAGTTGACGACGCAGCAGGTTTTGTCTGCTGTTCAAGTTTAGCCATACGACGTTGTTGACGCGCATTCTGAGCATTGGCGGCAGTGAGGTTGCACAGAAATAATCCGGCAACCAGACAGCCGCAGAAAATCAGCCGAATTATCGGTACTGATGATTTTTCAATTATTGTTTTCATTGCCCTTCTGCTCCTGATTTTCAGTGCCAGTATCTGCCGAAGCAAACAACCATTCGGTCAGCGTCCCACGCCGCCCTTCGGCTAATACCGCATTAAGATTTTTTTGCTGTTGCTGTTGCAAGCGCCTTGTCGCATTTGCCAACTCGGCGGTCAACTCCGCCTGATGTGCAGAATTTAGTTTTGCCTCCAGCGTGGCGAATTGCGTGCGCGCCTGTGCCTGAGTTTGCGCCTGGGCCTGAGCGACTGCGACCTGGATCATTTTTTCGGCTTCGGCACGAGAAATAGTATTTGCCGTTAGTGAAGGTGTAACTGATGTTGACGTTGTCGGCTCTTTGACAATTTGCGGCTGCACAATTTCTTTCACGCCAACCTGCGCGGTAAATCCATCCTGCCCGAATTTAATTTGTGCGCCGGAAATGGCAAACACCACCAAAGCAGCGGCGGCAGCGGCGGCCAAACCTGAAGTGACCTTGAACCAGCCTGGCAACAAACGAAAAAATTCGCGCAAAGTATCTATGGCGGAGCGCGGCGTAATGACTTCGATGTGCGGCACAAAGGGTATCTGCCAGGTGCTTAATTCCTGGCGAACACCCTGGAATGCCTGTAATTCACGATCACAGGACGAACACGAGGATAAATGTGCAGCAAAATCCGCACGTTCATGCTGATTCGCTTCGTCGTACAAGTACGACAGCAAAAGCTCTTTTTTTCCACAATCTTTTTCTCTCATAACTTTCTCTCAGGCTAAAACGCCTCAACCTCAATCGTAAAATCCGGCACCAGCTACATCGCGCCGCGCAAATGTTCAAGACGTAACCGCATCTGCTGTAAACCTGTGTATAACCGGGATTTCACCGTACTGATCGGCAGGTGCAAAATCTCGGCAATTTCGATAAACGTCATTTCTTCGTATTCTTTCATCACAATCACCTGCCGCATTTCCGGTGGCAGCGCCTGTAAGGCGCGCCGGACAAATTGTGTGCGCTCATCCAATTGTAATTGATCGGATAAGCTAATCGCACCTTTATCAACTATATCTTTCTGACGACCGTTTTCATCTGTTTCGTCCAGCGAGTATTTGACGATGCCAGCATTGCGCAAGCGCGTGTGACAGGCATTCAACGCGATGCGATACATCCACGAAGAAAATTTTGCATCGCCGCGAAATTTACTCAGGTTACGAAAAGCGGCAATAAAAGCTTCCTGACAGGCATCACGCGCATCTTCATCTTTGCCTAACATCCGCAACGCCAGACTGTAAATCGGACGTTCCCAACGCTTCACCAACACGCTGAAGGCCTCGGTTTCACCCGCGAGAGTGCGTGCGATCAAACGATTATCGCTGGATTCATATTCAGTTTCCAGTCCTTGCCGGACGCTTTCTGTCATCAAACTCACGAATAAACCTCACACAATTCGTTGTCAGTCTTCATCAGTTTGAGAGCCGTCAGGGGTAAAAATCAAGCCACAATGATGAAAACCAGGTGCCAACATTTCTCTTAGACGCCTTCAGTCAAAAGAAAGTTGAAAAAAGTTATTGTGGCACTTGTCACGATTTGTTAGGATTTCATTGCCCTGGCTGTTGCGGAACCCCCAATGCCGCCTAACCTCTTTCCTTTCAATCCGTTCGACAACCCGCCCAAACATTATGGCTGAAAATTCACCGAAGCCGCCCATCGTCAGCAAGTCATCTTCCACCAAACGCTTCAAAGGTCTCCATCTGATCTTGATTATCCTCGTCCTGTTCAGTGTCGTTCCGATTGCGTTTGTCGGGTGGCAGTTGATTTCCATCAATACCGACACACTACAAAGCAAAGAAAAGACGTACCAGGTGCAAACGGTGCGGAACAAAGCGCAGCAAATCGAATTGTATGTCAAAGGGTATATCTCGCAAGTGGATTCTTTTGCCCGTGCGTTTGAAATTACCGGGAATTTGTCGCAAGCCGCCAGCCCGCTGGGTCAGGAAAGCCTCGCCCGCAGATTAGAAGACGACGCTAATCTGCTGGCTTTTGCGGTCGCCCCCAGCCAGGATCAAACCAATCTTAGTGTCGCGACAAACGCTAATAAAATTACGCCGGCTGAGGTCAAAGAAGCATTGCATGAATCTGCCGAAACAACGATGAAAGGCAAATCCTATCTTGGTGCGCCGCGCATCCTGTCCACTTTCCGTGAACCAGCTTTAATTGTGGCGCAACCCGTCAAACGTAACGGCACAGTCGAAGGCGTAGTGCTGGCGGTCGTCAGCTTACAAAAAGTTTTTTCGCTGGTAGCGCAAAAGAATAATGACGACGAATGGAAATTATTACATGGTGAAAATACAATTTTCTTTGTCGTTGATCACGAAGGTCTGGTGATTGCCCATCCTGATGAACAATTGGCTTTTCAAAAACAGGATTCCCGCTATCTGAAAGTTGTCCGTGACTGGCTGGAGAGTAATACCAATATTGCCGCGACCGCTGGCTTTTCCCTCACGAGAAATCAGGAAACCCTGAATATGCTGGGCAGTTATGCAACCGCGCAATTGAATAGCGAGAAAAAATTGGGCGTGATCGCGCTGGTCAATGAAGAGGCAGCTTATTTGTCAGCCCAAAAAATGCGCTCCCGGACAATTATTATTTCCCTGGCAACCGCCGTGGTTGCCATCATCACCGGTTTCTTTTTCGCCCGTGGAATCAGTAATCCCATTGAGCAATTAGCTGAAAACGCACGTGCGATTGCCAAAGGAGAATTTTCGCGGCGGATCAGCCTGCAAACAAACAATCAGGAAATCAGCGATTTGGCGACGGATTTCAATTTGATGGGCGAACAAATTCAGCGCCACATTCGCATAGTGGTTGAATCGTCGGAGAAAAATCGTCGTCTGTTTCTTGGTTCGGTCAAATCGCTGGCCGCCGCAATTGACGGCAAAGACCCGTACACACGTGGTCACTCTGAACGCGTAATGACCTATTCGCACACCATCGCCGAATTGATGGGGTTGCCACCGGATGAGGTCGAAAAGATTCGCATTTCGGCGCTCCTGCACGATGTCGGAAAAATTGGCATTCTGGACAGCATCCTGCGCAAACCAGCCGCGTTAACTGACAAAGAGTTTGAAATCATGAAAAATCATCCGCGCATTGGTGGCATCATCATGTCGGAAAATCCTGAGATGGCCGAATACATTCCAGGCATGTCCATGCATCACGAAACAATGGACGGCAGAGGTTATCCGTTCGGTCTGAAAGGTGACGAGTTACCGATGATGGCGCGGATTGTCAGTGTCGCTGACTGCTTCGACGCGATGACCACCAATCGCCCTTATCAACGCGCCATGACATTTGAAGTCGCCATTGATCGCATCAACACTTTCATTGGTACGCGCTACGATGAAAATGTCGTGCGGGCGCTCGAGGCAGCCATCAAAACCAAACGCATTAATCCTGATCCACGTGTCAACAATGTGCCGGAACCGGAAAACCTCGCAATAAAAATTGAAGTGGTAGGGCAGGGATAATTGGTCAGTTACAGTTGATTAGTGTTAGTTTCTGTGCGGACAGAAAATTAATCACTGACCAATATTTATGGATTTAACCCAGCCCCTGAAAGATTTAGTCGCAAAAGTTCCCGGCGCTATCGGAGCCATTCTGATTGACAACGAAGGCGAGGCAGTCACTTATTTTTTACCCACAGCCTCAGCTTCTAATACTAATGAAAGAATCAGATTAATCGGCGCTTATCATCGAATCTGGCTGCGGGACTGCGTGAATCTAACGGAGCAATTTCGCCTCGGCACGCTGGATAATTTAATTCACAAATATGAGTATGGGACAGTTCTGATCAAGGCTTTGAAAGATAATCATGCATTAGTTTTAATTGGCTCGAATGAATTACTGGTGGGACAGGGCAGGCTTTATTTGAATAAAATCGGCAAGCTCATCAACGAAGATTTATGACCATTCAACCACAGCCTTAATAAATCCTGCCTTCGCATCCAGCCACGTGGGAAACTTCTCAATCAATTCATCATTCGTCACACGATGTGTAATCCATGGATCAATGCTGATCTGACCGGATTCCAGCAATGAAATCGTGCGCTTGAAATCCACGGCTGTCGCATTGCGGCTGGACATCACAGTCAATTCCCGGCGATGAAAATCCTGGTCGCGGAACGTCACAAACTCCAGATGCAGACCTACCAAAATTATTCGTCCACCGTTCGCCGGAAACTCAAACGAATGATTCATCGAAGCCGGATTTCCTGTCGCGTCAAACACTACCGAAGGCATCTCGCCCTTCGTCAAATCCGCAATTTCCTGGAGCGCGTTTTCGCCTGCCATCACTGTCGCCGCAACCTTGAAATTTTCATGCGCAAAACGCAAACGATCTTCGCTGACATCCATGGCAATCAGGTTCACACCCGCTGCCTGAGCCTGTGCGATGACTGCCAAACCAATCGGCCCAGCGCCGATGACCAGCACATTCTCGTCCGGTTTTAATTGCGCACGTCCTACCGCATGTCCGCCAATACAAAGCGGTTCAACCAAAGCCAGTTGATCTGCATTGAGCGCTTCCGAAGAGTGCAGCTTGTGCAATGGCACTGAAAAATATTCCTGTAATCCGCCGTCTACGTGCACACCGAGGCATTGCAATTTCACACAGCAATTCGTTTTGCCATTGCGACACGCCAGACATTCACCGCAATTCAAATACGGCTCAATCGCGCAACGCATGCCATTTTTCAGTCCAAAATCATTACCGCCCACTTCGACAATTTCCACGCCAAGTTCGTGACCAAGAATTCTGGGATACGTGAAAAATGGCTGCTTGCCACGAAAGGCGTGGAGGTCAGTTCCGCACATGCCAACGCGGGAAATTTTGACAATCGCTTCACCAGTTTTGAACTTCGGTTCAGGAATGTCAGCGGTGGAGAAGCTGCCGGGTTGATCAAGGATGATAGTTTTCATGCTCAGGCTACTTTTTTGATTTGCTGCGAGTTTTCGGATATTTGGCGCAAAGTGTTTTCCTTTTTGTAGACATTTTTTATTTGCTGCGCAAGGCTCAGGGCTTTTTCGATTCTCCCATCTTCAGCAAAATTTACAGCGATTTCTGCCAGAACGCTGGCAGCATCCAAACTATCTTGCAGATCAGGTGAAGCTGTGCCTTTTTGTGCAATAATCGCAGCTTTTTCCCAAACCTCATCCGCTTTGAAAAAAGCTTTCATGCGCCGTAGCGATTGGGCAATGTGATGCAAAAGCTCAGCCTGCTGCCAGGCGGAAAGGCTTTCCGCCAGCGAGCTTTTTTCCGCTTCGTCAAAGATCGAGATGGCTTTTTCCAGATGACCAATGGAAGCCAGATATGCAGCGACCGCCTGTAATGCCTCGCTCTTTTCATAGCATTCAGTCATCAACTGTGCCGCGCCGTAAGCCTGCCGCCAATGCTCCCTCTGGACAAGCCAACGCACCGTCGCCAGCAAAGACAGGCTTCTGTCTTCCTCATCTGTCAGAGATAAAGCAAGACTTATCGCAGCAAAACTTTTTGTCTCGTCTTGTGATTCCAGGATATTTTGGAGTTGCTCAATTTTTTCAGCATCGTCGTTCATAGTTTTTATTCAAGCACAGCTTTCGCATATTTGGACAGTAATATTTTGATCCCTTGTTTTTCCAAATCTGGAAAGCGCAATGACCAATGCCCTTCGCCAAATTGCGGTGTGTATTCAGCGATCCCGCTGCTCAACATCGGTTCAATGATTTTAGCAATGACACCTGCAACTTTTTCATCCTGATAAATGGCGCGAAGCGGCAGATTGATTTTGTAAGCAGGCAAGGAATTCTCAAAAACTGAAACACCGTCTTCGTCCACTCGAAAGGCGCTCGGGTTCGTGCCGTTCAAACCGCGATAAAGTGTGACTGTAATTTCAGTCATCGTCAGAATCCAACCTGACCAATTTTCTTTTCATCCATCTGCGGCGCGTATTTTTTCACCTGCTCTTTGATCTCATCCGCTTTGCCAATCAACGTAAAAACTAAATTATCAAGCGGGTAATATTGATGAATAATGCGTTTCACATCCGCCGCGCTCAAGGCATCAATTTTGGCAAAGTAGTCATTGACTTCGCGTTCGTCAAGTCCGTAAAAATCCCATTCGACTAATTGTTTTGCCAATTGATCGCTCGTTTCAATCTTCGGCGGATATGTGCCTTTGATGTACGCCTTCGAGGATTTCAACTGCTCTTCGCTTAAACCCTGTTCATGTAATTTCTTCAAAATATCCAGCGCCAGGTCAATCGCCTGCACCGTAGTTTTATTTTGTGTATACGTCGAAATGACGAACGGGCCGGCAACCTGTCGCTGTGAAAAATTCGCTTGTGCGCCGTAGGTTAATCCCGAACTTACGCGCAAAGCATCATTCAGCATCGAAGTGAAGCGACCGCCGAAAACAGTATTCACAATTTCAATGCCAGCGCGGTCTGGATTATTTTTTGCAATGCCAGTATTGCCAATCAGGAAATAAGTTTGTGTCGAATCGGGCTTGTCTACGAGCAATAATTTCTTGCCTTTGAAGGCAATCGGTTCGGACAAAGTCGGAGTCGCGGCAGTTCCCTTTTGCTTCCAGCTTCCGAATTTATTTTTCAAAGTATTCAGCATCGAAGCAGTTTCAAAATCTCCGACAACCGCAATCGTCACGGATTGTGGACCATAATTCTTTTCATAAAAATTCATCACGTCCAGTCGCTTAATGGCCGCCAAAGATTTCTCATCCCCATCCACCGGACGAGCGTACAAATGCTGTCCGTAAAGATAAGCATTGAAGTAATTGCCGATCACTGCCTGTGCCTGATCTTTTGCCTGTTTGATGCCGTCAATACGCTGCGCCAGCAGCTTATCAACTTCGGCTTGCGCAAAGGTCGGATTCATCAACACATCTGCGAGCACATCCAAACCAAGCGTGACATCCTTTTTCAAAAACTCTCCCTGACCGCGCATAAAATCCTGCGCGGCGCCAAATTCCAGCGTGCCCCCGACGAAATCCAATTCTGAAGAAATCTGCTCAGAAGTCCTTATTTTCGTGCCTTTGCGCAGCAAATCTGCCGTCACAGAAGCGACCCCTTCCTTGCCTGCGGGATCGTTAATGGAACCGGCACGAACGCCGATACTGAGGCTGACAATGGGGACTTCAGTCTGCGGCATCAAAATAATTGTCAGACCGTTGGGCAATTTTGTTTTTTGGTACGGCGGAAGTTTGAGTGTTTGTTGCGCGAATGCTACGACAGAAAAAACGAGGAAGATGGTCAGGAAGAAAGTTGGTTTACGCATAAGAAATAAAAAGCTAGAAAATAGAATGGTGTTTAGTGGTTGCAAATATGTGTGTCCAGTCAAGAGCTTGAAGAGGCTGACAGAAAAATGAGGGCAGAAAAAACTTGCAGGTTTTAATTTTTTTGCCCCCATTTTTCTGTCAGCCTCCTATTTCCGCTTCGCCTTTTGTTTGCTCGGAGCCTTCGCCGCAATCGGTTTTCCTTCTCCCGATGAGGCAGTTTTCGTTTCTTCTTTTTCAGGAATCAGCGTCGCCACCGTTCGATTTTTCTCGCCAAAATATTTCGCCGCCACGCGTTTCACATCATCAAGATTGACCTTCGCATAATCATCCGCCGCGCTGAATAATTTTTTGTAATCACCAAAGAAAACTTCATAGCTGCCCAGCGTATTCGCTTTACCATTGATGGTTTTCATTTGCCGATAAAAATTTGCCAGCAAAATGTTTTTGGCCTTTTGTAATTCCTTGTCCGTGATGCCGCCGGATTTCACGCGGTCAATTTCTTCGTACAAAGTTTTCTCCACTTTTTCCGGCGCAATTCCTTCTTTGGGCTGGGCAGAAATCAGGAACAGAGTCGGATCAAGCGCCAGCTCTGTGCCGCCTTCGACACCCAGCGCAATTTGATCTTTGTCAACTAATCGCTGATACATCCGCGAACTTTCTCCGGCAAATAAAACATTCGACAAAACTTGCAATGAGTAGTAATCAGCATCCGCAGTTTTCGGGACGTGGTAGCCAATCATCAACATGGGAAGCTGCGCAAATTTTTTCACGACGACGCGGCGTTCGCCCTGTTGTTCCGGCTCTACCGTAGTCACAGGCGGAGGCGGCGCGTGTGATGAAATCGGCTCAATATATTTTTCGGAGAGCTTCACGATGTCTTCAAATTTCACATCACCCGTCACGACCATCGTCGCGTTTGACGGTGAGTAACCCATTTCAAAATGCTTCTTCAGGTCTTCCATTTTCCAGTTTTCAATGTCTACCATCCAACCAACAACCGGCCATTGATACGGATGCGCCGTGAACGCCGAAGCCCAAAGCTGCTCATAAATGATTCCGGCATTGCTGCCATCAATTGATGAGCGACGTTCCGAAGCGACGACGCCACGTTCGGATTCAATCACTTTGGCATCAAACGCCAGATCACGAATGCGGTCAGCCTCCATATCAAAAATCCGCTCCAATGCCGATGGCGTGAACCAATCCTGATACACCGTCACATCATTGCTCGTATAGGCGTTATTGTGTCCGCCCGCCGCTTCCATCACGACATCGAATTGCTTAAAGCCATATTTCTTCGCACCATTGAACATCATGTGCTCAAAAAAATGCGACAGCCCCGTAGTCCCAGGGCGTTCATTGCGCGAACCAATCCGATAAAAAATATACAGCGCCACACTCGGAATCGAATGGTCTTCATGCACTACAACTTTCATTCCATTTTTTAGTTGATGCGTTTTGACTTCGATATTTTGCGCACTAAGTACGAGCGGCAATGAGAGCAATAGTAATAAACCCAAGCTAAGTTTTTTCATAATCGTCGTGGATAATAATCAAGCTACAATTTGAGGGATAAACTTATTAGAGAACGATAGCAGAGTCAAACAGCTTGGGCTATGATAGAGATAGATATTTTGATAGAGGAGAATTATCAATGGCTACCCTGGCTGCAAGTTACGCGGATGTAATAAAAAATTCAATTGCCCATCTGCCTTTAGGTGGGACGATGATTGTGCCTGATGTTTCGTGGGATGATTACCAACAGCTTGTCGCCGGGGTGAATAATCAAAATGGGTTGCGAATAACTTTCGCGCAGGGGAATTTAGAGATTACGAGTCCGTTACCCGTTCACGAAAAATACAAAGAATTTTTGTTACGCCTGATGGATCGTCTTTCGACGCTGAGGGGATTTGATTTGGAGAGTCTTGGCTCAACCACTTTCAATCAGGAATGGCTGGATAATGGTGTCGAACCTGACACTTGTTTTTACATCCAAAACGCTGCCAAAATTATTGGGAAAAATCGGATTGATCTTGCCGTAGCCCCTCCGCCTGACATTGCGGTTGAAATTGATATTTCGCATCGTTCGACGACTAAGCTGAAAATTTATGAGGAACTGCGAGTACCGGAAATCTGGTTGTATGACGAGCAGAAATTGCAAATATTATTATTGACCGAAACTGGCTATGTTGATTCTCCGACCAGTCAGTCGTTTCCCTTTTTGACCAGTGAAGCCCTGACGCAGTTTTTGGAGCGAAGCAAAACCGAAGGGCAGGGCGCGGTTTTACGAGCGTTTCGTGAATGGGTCAAAACCAAAATCTAATTCTAATAATGTAGCGCAACCCTGCCAAGGTTGCGACAGACCTGGCGCTTCGCCATGTCTAATCTATTTCGCTCTCACAGTTCTGATGGAACTGTCACCCGCATCGAGAATCAATCAAAGCCAGAACCGCAACATTGTGATTGAACAGGCCAGGCGAAGCGCCAGGTCTGTCGCAACCTTGGCTGGATTGCGCTACATAAAACATCTATCATTTACCGAATCACGCTGAATTTCTATGGGCTGAATCGTAATTGCCGGCTTACTAAAAGATCAAATCATTCATTGGTAAACGAAGCAGCGCTGAGGCCGAAGTCCTGCGCTAAACAAACCAGACTGAATAGTCTAAAACTATCCTGCTCGCTGGTTTGACCAGCAAATCAACTTGTGCTATTTAATGAGTCGCGCAAACAAATATTTATTACTACTTACGAGCGCACAAATCTTCAAGCTTTGCTGGACGATTGCCAGACAGTAACGGCAATCCAGATAAAACCGAATTCCCCTACAATTTTCAACAATCCGCCTTACTCGAAAGGAGTACTCATGTTCAGAAAGCTTTTTTGTTTTTCAACTACAGTTCTGGTTGCGTTGTTGCTGTCTGTTGCGGTTCTCGCGCAAACAGATCGCGGCACTGTCACTGGAACAGTTAGCGACAGCGCCGCCGCAGCCGTACCTGGCGCTAGTGTGACAATTACGAATATTGCAACAAATGCAGCGTATACAGCCGTCACTTCCGCCGATGGACTCTATGTGGTTCCCGCATTACCTCCCGGCATATATAAAGTGCGGGTAGAAAAGAGCGGCTTCAAAGTGGCAGAGATTGCGCAATTGGGAATGCCTGCGGGTAATACTGTCAGCGCCAATATCACACTGACCGTAGGTGCAGTGAGCGAAACTGTCGAAATCGCTTCGTCGTTATCGTCCCAGGTGCAAACCGAGAATGCCAAAGCGAGTTCGCAGGTCGCGGCTAAGCAGATTGATCAATTGCCGCTGGTGGTCAGCGGCACCATGCGCAGTGCGTTTGATTTGGCCCTGCTCACGCCTGAAGCCAAACCACTCGGACTCGGAGGACAAGCTGGCGTCGGCGGTCCCGGTTATGATTCGACGTTTTCATTAGGCGGCGGACAAGGTGGCACGTGGGGCGTGACGCTCGACGGCGCTTCGTCCGGCACGTCGCGGTTCGGTTCAACCGAATGGGCCAGTTTGAATACGCCCTCGATTGATGCCATCACGGAATTTTCTGTAGATACCAATGGCTTCAAAGCCGAGGCAGGCCGCGCCCAGGGTGGCAGCATCAACTTTTCCTCGAAATCCGGCACGAACCAATATCACGGGACGGTGTTCGAGTATTTGCGCAACAACTACGTGGATGCGCGCCGATACTTTGAAGACAAAACCAGCGTGCTGAAACAAAACGATTTTGGTGCGTCTTTCGGCGGCCCGGTCAGAATTCCCTGGCTCTACAACGGTACCAACAAAACGTTTTTCTTTGCTTCTGTGGAGTGGTTCCGCAATCGGGCTGGCGCGAACGACTTGATCCTGACCGTTCCGACTGCAGAAATGTATCAGGGCGACTTCCGCCGCTGGGTAGATTCCAACGGGAACCCGGCTAAGATTTACGATCCGGCTACCACAAGAGCAAATCCAGCTTACAACTCCGCCGTCACTGTCAGTGAGTCAAACCCACGGTTTATACGTGATCAGATTAGCTGTAACGGTGTGGCGAATGTCATCTGCGCGAATCGCATCAGCCCGCTGGCGCAACGCTATCTGACCTACGCTGGGCAATCGGTGTTGCCAAACGCTGCGGGCGCGGCTGGCACATATGGATATGTCAATCGGAACTTCCGAAGCTTAACTGGAACAACTCAAACTCCGTGGACGAAATGGAGCGTCAAGCTTGACCATAATTTTTCGGAAAAACACAAAATCAGTGGTCTGTATAACTATGGCCTCAGCGAAGTAATCCCTGGCAAAGATGGCCCTCCAGGCTTGCCATTGTCAGTCAGCAATTTTCGCCAGACAAAGCAAGATAGCCGCACGTACCGAGGGAATTACACGTGGACGATTAGCCCGTCCATCGTGAATTACGCGTATGGTGGAGTTAATTGGTGGAAGCAACTCAATTATACGCCCAACATTGGCGGTGGTTGGAAGAACAAAGGCATTTGCCTACCGGGCGTGTTCGATTGCGATTTCAATATACTAAATCTGGAGTTTCAGGGCGACGGCTATGCCACGTGGGGTGGATCGGCAGGCGATGGTTCCGAAAACCCAATTTTCACTGTGGGCGACGATCTGACGGTCATCAAAGGGCGGCACACGCTCAAAGGTGGTTATCTGTTCGAGCGGATGCACTACAACGGATTTGGTCGCCAATCCTTCTCCGGCGTCGTTCGTCCGAGCCGTAAGCAAACCAGCATTCCCGAAAGCGGTAATTCAAACTTAGGCGGTGGCAACGCGTTTGCCTCGTTCCTGTTGGGTCAGGTCGAAAGCGCCCGCACCGAAAACGACCGCTTTGTGCGTCAATATTGGCGTGGTCATGCCCTTTACCTCCAGGATGATTGGAAGGTCAATCAAAAGTTGACGCTCAACTTTGGCCTGCGCTATGACGTGACCCTGCCGCCGTTAGAACGCGACGACAAATGGAGCGACTTTGATCCATTCACGCCAAATCCGGCAACCGGCACGTTAGGTGCGTTACGTTTCGCGGGCTTCGACCAGGGTGAAGTCGGCAAACGCACCTTGGTTCAAGGCTGGTACAAGGGGTTTGGCCCACGCTTTAGCCTTGCTTATAGCCCAGATCAGAAGACTGTTATCCGCGCTGGCATTGGTCGAACGTTCGGCCTCGTGCGTACGACTTCGGGCAGTACACACTTCGCTGGTGCCATCACCATTTGGGACATCGCCAATGATGGCATCAACACGCTGTTTCCATTGGATACCGGATTCACCGGAGTAAATGCCGCGCCGCAACCACCAAGCACTAATCCATCGTTTGCTAATAATGGCGGTGTAGATTGGTGGCAGTATCAGGAAGTCTCTCGATTGCCGGAAAATTGGAACTGGACATTGTCGTTACAACGCGAACTGCCAGGCAAGTTCCTGGTCGAAGCGTCTTACAACGCCAGCATTGGCATCCACTTGATCTCAGCTTTGCTGAACGTCAATCAATTGCCAACGCGCTATGTCTTAGACCCGAAAATCCAGCCACTACTGAGCAGTCGCATTGATTCCGCTGCCGTTGCGGCAGCAGGTTTCTCGAAACCCTATGCCTCGTTCCCCGGCAACTTCAATCTGGATCGCTCGTTGCGGCCTTTCCCGCAATACTCGGACATCAGTACGGGCAGCGGTAACGGCGACCGGAGTGGACACTCGACCTACCATGCACTGGTGTTAAAGATGGAGCGTCGCGTCAGCAACGGAATGTATTTGCAAGGTTCCTACGTGTGGTCGAAACTGCTTTCCAATAACGACC
>JAYSTY010000163.1:0-8737 GCA_043719385.1 Blastocatellia bacterium
GCGTTACCCAGTTTTGGGTCAGCGTCGAATTTTTTGAAGAGTTGCGAAAAGTAATTTTCGCCAAAGATCAAATCGGCATCCACCACCGAAAGAAATTCGTAATCAAGTTCGGCCATCGCATCAAAGCCTTCATACAACGCATCAACATTGCCGCCGCCGACTTTGCGAAAGCCGCGATCTTCTCGATGAATAACCTGAATCCAGTCATGTTCCGCCGCCGCCTTGTCCGCCAGCTTGCCGGTGTCGTCCGATGAACCATCGTTGATGATGATCCATTTCATCGGCAACTCCGTTTGCGCCGTCAGCGAGGTAATCGTGTTTTCGATATAGGCGGCTTCGTTGCGAGCAGCGGTAACAACTACATATTTGTGCTTCGTCATAAATTTAATGAGGATTTAGTTTTTTCGTTCTCCGCCATGTTTGCGGAAATCAACAAATTCCATAAAGCGTGGCTGGCTGAAAAGTTTAGGTGAAAGGAAATGTAAACTTCCTCTGATATATCCGATAGTAAAACTTGAAGTACACAGGCAATCCATTTGTAAGGCCTGATTGCGTCGGAATGATGACCACAACGTCAGGGGCATGTCCCTGACCAGCGCAACAAAAACTCTGGTTAATGAGGTCAGCGCCAATTGTCTGAGGCCATGACGTTTGTACTGGATGCGGGCCCACGCGACTCCGCTCTTGGTGGTCACCCAGTGCAGAAAATCAGGATTGGCGCGTGCGGCAGGAATAATATGATGGGCGTGCGCGTTCGGTGCATACCAGATGTCATGTCCCGCCGCCTGAATCCGCGCAAAGAAATCGGTATCTTCTGCGCCTTCACGCATTGAAGTGTCAAAGCCATTGACCTGCTCAAACAATTTTTTGTGAAAGAAAACATTGCCCGTTCCCGGCCCTGAATCGTAGTCGTATTTTCTGATTTCACTGCCCAGACTGCGTTCTCCTAAAACGCTGCGCGATTTAGGCCCCAACTCAAGCGTTAAATTTTCCGGCAATAACAGGCTGAGTGAGCCGCCCACACATTTGGCATTTTTTTCCTGCGCGATGCGATGCAACTCGGACAACCACTGCGGCTCGGCAAGTTGGTCATCGTCAAAAAAAGCGATCCATTCGCCGTGCGCCGCTTTTACTCCAAAATTGCGGGCATCGGCAACGCCCCCGCCCGGCTTATAAACATAACGCAAATTGTCGTGCCGTTTTTGGTCAATCAATTGCTGGACAACTGCACCTGTGTCATCGGTTGATCCATCGTCAATCACCAGGACTTCGTAGCTGAATTTCCCGCCTGCTTCCTGGTGCAGGAGGCTTTGCACAGCCTGTGTAATCATCGCCGCACGATTACAGGTACAAATTATTATGCTGATGTCTGGTTGCTTCATAATCTTTCCTTAACACTCCGCCAGTACTTCATCTGTCGCCGGGTTTTTCAGCGTTGTAATCACCTCTAAACTGTATTCTTCATCTTTGACAAACGCGTAGCGCGTCAACATCAGGTTGCAAACAAAAGAAGGAAACACCGGATTCATATAAACTTTTTCCAGCATCATTTCTAAGCATAGCCAGATAATCATGCCTAAAGCGTAAAGATGTGCGCTGTCGCCGGTCTCACGATAATGACCAATGGCATGCTTGCAAAAAACGACGGCGACAGTCAGGTATAACGCAAAGCCCACCAAGCCGAGGCTGAGCAACATTTCAATATAACCATTATGGCTGTGCGGAATTTCCCAACCCTGATGCTGTGAAATCAGGAAGACACGATGCGGCGTCCAGAACGAGTCGTAGCCATAACCCAGCCAGGGACGCTGCTCGATATATTCCAGACACTCATTCCATAACGGCACACGATTGGTCAAAGTCTCCGCCTTCCCTTCTTCTTCGCGGCCCATCAGAACAGTAGACCTGACCTTATCTGCCAGCTTGTCCTGGAAAAATAATCCCAGGCTGCAGGCAATAATTCCCAGCGCCAGAAAGGCGACAAATTTGTTCTTAATATTTGTTGTGGGAAGCCAGATAATCAGCCCGACAATTACAGTACTGGCGAAAGAAGTTCTTGATTTGGAAAGGGCAAGAAAACCAAAGCCGATAAGGATGAACAACAAATAAAGCCATTGCCGCTTTTTATCTTTCGGAATTGAGGCCAGGCTGGCGAGAATAAAACAACTCACATAACACGACAGCGCATTGGGATGCATGATGCCCGAAAACTGATAAACCGAGTACTGGGTTGGAACCAAAAATGTGTCCTGGTAAAGCTCTGTTCCCAATGCCAGCGCCATCACTCCGCCACAGGTACTGACCACGTAAAGCAGGATTTCTGTCATCGAAAATTTTGCGCCGACACCTAATGCGCCAATAATAATCAGCCCCAGCACGACGACTTTGCGCAAAGACAGCATTGTGTCTTCTGCCCACGCGAGGCTGCACATGGCCAAACCAACATAAAAATAAAACGCTACGCCCAATACACCGTTCAAGGCCAGACGACGACGATTTTTTCCGGCGATCACGGCGAGGCCAAACAAACCCAGAAACGGCAACGCCAGTTTTCGACCCAGAGTTCCCTCTTCGGCGGTGGCAACCATGTCCTCAACCTTTGGCACACGGACGGTGTAATCAAACTCATACGGCGTGGCAAAAGCGAAGACTAAAAATAAAAAGGCGATGATCAGCCAGAATGATTTGAGGCTTACCACACGCTCCAGTTGCAGCGTGGTGATGTGAGTAATTTCAGCCATTGATTCCACGCTAGTTGCTCCCTTCTTTTAGCAGGCGAACAAATGTCACGTGCCGGATGAGAGCAGTCACTGCACTGCTCAGCAATAACCCACCAGCCGCACCTGTCGTGCCAAAGCGCAGAACAAAGCCGAAACCAAAGGTCGCGGACAACAACAAGCCAAGCAGATTAATTTTGAAATTCAGATCAGATCGCTCCATCGTTGAGATGGCGTAAGACTGGCTGGTCGTGAGCGCCCAGATAAAAATATTCAGCGCCAGCAAAGCCACAATCATCTCCAAGCCGCTGTATTTTGCGCCGTAAATTAACGTCGCAAGCTGACCGCCAAAAATCGCAAAGCACAACGCGCAGAGTCCTGTAATCAGCCCTAACAACAAAGTCGTGCGATAAACCACTCGTTGCAGGGCTGGCCTGCCTCCATCGGCGTAAGCGTGCGCAAGTTTTGGCCCCAGGAAATTCTGGATGCTGATCATGAAGGCGCGAATAAAATTGACGACGCCTTCGCCGGCGGCATAAAGCCCGGTTGCGGCGGCGCTATGAAAAGTGGTCAGCGTCCACGGATAAATTTGCGTCGTTGCGAGCAAGGTCAGATTGCCGCCGAGCAACCATTTCCCCTGCGCCAGATTGCTTTTGAAATCAGGAATAATTTGTCTGCCTGCAAAAACAAAATCGCGGCGTGCCCAAATTAACCACGCGATCACCGCTACAGCATTCGCACTTCCAACAATCCAGTACGCATTGCTGACCGACATTTGATTTTGCTGTGCGAGGTAAAACAGACTGGCGATTTGAATAACCGTCACAGTGGTATCAAGCGCAACCGCTGTCAGCACCTGGAAATTGGCGAAGCAGATGCGCCGCGTGTATTCCTGCAACGGGAAAAAAACTCCGACCAGCGCCAATGGCAACAGCGGCATTTGCGGCGCGACAAAAATATGCGCGGTGATGAAAAGCAGCGCGGCCAGCAGGCTGAAAGACAGTTGATGCACCAGCGTGCTGCCCGTGTATCTGGCGTGGGCTTCGCCTTTGAAGCGCGGGCTGAACAGCATGTAAGGCGACCAGATCAGAACATTTTGAATTTCGCGGCAGTAGTCAACTAAACGTAAACCCAGAATATAAAGACCAAATTGTTGCGCCGAACAATTACGCGCCACAATGACGGCGGTCAGGAAATTGCTGGCGCTGTAAATCACCTGATCAATAATCGTCAGCACACCTTTACTTGCCAGCAAACGCTGGATCGAACCAAAATTGATGGGCTGATTGAGAGTCGCGGCAAGCACGCCAAAATTGTTGCTGCGCCCCAAATTATTACTGTGCATGAACAATATCCCTCACCACCTGCGCAGATTTCGTCGCGGTCTGGCTGGCAGCAATTAACGCCTGCCCATAAATTTCAGCCATCCGCTCGCCGTTATTGCTCCATAAGAAAAACCGCGCTCGCGCTAATGCGCCCTCCGATAATTTCAGCAGCTTGTTGCGATTTAGCGCCAGCGTCGCAATGGCATCGCGTAAGTCTTTGACAACCTGTTCAGGATTGGTAACACGAATCTTAAGGCCGGATTTTTTCGTCACGATGTCGGCTGCGCCCTGATGATCCAGACAAATGACGGGGACGCCACAACTCAACGCCTCAAGCATCACATTGCCTGAAGTGTCACGCAGGCTGGTGAAGACAAAAACATCCGCCCAGGCGTATTGCTGCATGATTTCGGTGTAAGGCACAAAACCAAGCCATTCTGCTTTGATATTTTTTGCCTGTGCTAACTGCTCCCACTTTTCGCGCAACGGCCCTCGGCCCAGGATTTTCAGTTCATACTTAACTTTGTCGGGCAGCCCGGCTAACGCTTCGAGCAATAATGGCAGGGCTTTGAAGCTTTTATGTTCACCGCTCCATAAAATTCGCAGCGTTTCATGAGATTGATTTTTCGCGGGCAATTTATCGGCGACCGCAGACAAACCGGTTTCCAACAAAAGGATCGGTTCTTTCCGTGTGAGGCGGGCAAAATCTTTTTGAATGGTTGAGTTCGCAGCCACTATCGCCAAGGATTTTTGCGCGGCTTTTTGGACGCGTGAACTGGTGTTGAGCTGATAAATATTCAGACAATTGCGCACGAATTCTTTGCCACCCTGTACCAATCCAAGCGAGGGCAAAAACTTCCACGGCAAATTTTGTGTCCCACTCAGCGGCCCCCAGACAAATGGCACATCCAGTTCCCACAAACAGCCCGGCTCTCGATACCCGGTAATGTTGACGTGATGAAACAAATCAAAATTGATGCGGGCATGTAATTGCGCGACAAAATCTTTGGCGCGACGCTGCCAATGCCGAATCGCCAGATAATTGTGGGCATAAAGGGTCGGCAATTTTTGTAATAACTTTTCAGTTTTGTCTGCTGCCAAAAAACAAAAATGCAAATTTGGAATTTCGCCGTTCTCGCGCAAATATTTTTTGATGTCGGGTTCAGATTCCGGCCCGGTCAATAACCAGGTCTCGCAATATTGTGCCGTTTCCAGCGCCCGGCCCCAACCAACAATTGATTCGGAGCCTTTGTACGGGCTACAGGCATAAGCCACGAGCAGGACACGCGTACGCGCTAAATTTTGCCGGATTTCTGAACTAAGCATGTTTGTTTTTCCTCACGCAAAGGCGCTAAGCTCGCAAAGTTCTTTTGCGGCTTAGCGCCTTTGCCCAAGGCTTTTTTTTCAAGTCTCGCCCTACGAGGCTCCCGAACCTTTCAGTACCACGGGAACGGTTCGCGCCAGGATTTGCAGGTCAAGACTGAGCGACCATTTGTCAATATATTCAAGGTCGAGCGTCACTAAATCTTCGCCGCCTAACGTGCTGCGACCGCTAATTTGCCAGAGGCAGGTGAGTCCTGGAGGAACACAAAAACGGCGCATTTGCGCAGGCGCTTCAAAATTCGAGACATCTCGCAGGGGCAGCGGGCGCGGGCCAACCAGGGACATTTCGCCACGCAGAATATTGAAAAGTTGCGGTAACTCATCCAGTGAAGTCTTGCGTAAAAAATGTCCGAGCGGGGTAATACGGGGGTCATTCTTAATTTTAAAGATCGGGCCGGAGGCTTCGTTTTGCTCCTCCAGTTTTGTCTGCAACTGTTCCGCATTGGTGACCATCGTGCGGAATTTATACATCTTGAAACGGCGCTTGTTTTGACCAAAGCGATCCTGCGAAAAAACTATCGGCCCTTTACTGGTCAACCGGATCGCAAGAGCGATTATTAACAGCAAAGGCGAAACGACCAACAAACCACCCAGCGCCGCTGTCACATCTATCGTCCGCTTAATCAAACGACGGTAATCATCCGCCACCAGCTTCATCGTCAGCACCGGAGTTTGACCGCGCTCAAAACGTGGACTGGAGTAAGTCGAACTAAATTTATCAAAGATGAATTTGGCCTCGACTCCTACCTTCCCACAAGTTTGAATCGTGGCTTCGATTTGCTCGTACTGAGATTTAATTGGCAAAGCAATTAACACCTCATCTACCACCTGCCCAGCCAGAATTTCTTCTAACTCAGACAGCGAGCCGATCAAATTCTGGCGCACAAATTCGGTTGTGCCAGCGGGCAGATTCGAGTCAACAAAGCCCACCAGGTCATATCCGGCGGGTGAAATTTCAAATAACTCACGATATAAATCCATCGCTTTCTGACCGCTGCCGACAATCAGAACCTTGTGCGCTTCACGGGCATACAAAACATCTCTACCAATCAGGCAACGAAGGAATAAGCGTAACGTCGCAGTCAGAACAAAAGCCGTAAACCAGAAATAAGCGACCTGTTCCAGCCCGAAATTTTCTGATCTATTGATCAGCGGAAACATCAAAACGATCAGGCTGCCAACCGTACAGGCCTTCAGCAGAGAAATAATTTCCTCCTGCCATTTGCGCACGGAACGATATTCGTAAAGCCCAAAATAGCTGAATATCTTCGGCCACAACCAGACCAGAACGCCGACCTTTAGCAGATTCAAAACCGTCAGTCGCAAGGCCAGAAATCCTTCCATGTCATTGGGAAGATGATTCAGATTGGCGAATATAACGATGACAAATAACACCAGCACAGCAACTATTGAGTCGAGAAACCTGTGCAGTTTTCTCAAATAGTCAAATCCGAGATGATACATGTTGGTAGTAGTAATTATGCCTGGCCATTGCTTCCGCATGGTCCAATTCAAGTGCTTTGATTACAGGTGTGCTATTACTTTTTCGTGTTGCTTTTTCTGTCGTCGGTTTGCACACCCAACGGTAGTTATAATTTTTCGGGGCGATTTTGAGTTTAGCTGCGTGGGCTAACTCTTATGTCATCAGCGCATTTATCTGCGGTAAAGAATTCCCATGGGATTGAAGGGCGCAACGTTTTTTACGAAGCGTTCAATTTTGCTGATCCTGTTTTGCGGGATGACCAGCATGTCGCCGGGGCGGAGGCTTATATCTTCAGTAAATTTCTTTTTTTGATGATCCTCGCGGAGGTTAACTTCAATTACTTCCGACCATTCTGTATTGAGTTTCCGCAGCAGGAGAACCTGCGATGTTTTGGCGCTGTCAATAAATCCTCCGGCAATGGCGATGGCTTCACTCAACATAACTTTGCCGCGCATATCGTATCTGCCAGGAGTTTTGACATGACCGGAAACCACAAATGATGGTTTTTCAAATTCCTTTAGTTTGACCGTTACTTCAGGGTCTTTCAGGCGGATTGCGGCTTTCTCTAAAATCAACTTCTGTGCCTGCTCAAGTGTGACACCACCAATTTTGACTTCACCGATGAAGTTCAGAACGACAAAACCGTCCGGGTGAATACTTACCATATCGTTGTACTCCGGCGAGTAACGATACTGGACTTCCAACACATCGTTTGGTTGCAACCGATAACGATCAGGGTTAGCCAGGCTGGGGACTGTTTCTTTGGCAGGCTTTTCCGATTGTGCCTGCGCCGCAATCAGGCTAATGCCAAAGAGTAAAACGAAGCCAATGATTAAATTGTAAAGTGCTTTCGGTATCATCATTTTTTTCTTCTGCATAATTAACTGGCGCCGTCGTCAATTTATGCGGTTTGCTTTTTCTTGTCTGAAACTATCAATTCAGGGTTTCAAATCTACAGCCAGCGATGAATTAATTCGGGGATCGGATAACGACGTTTATTGAGGACTGCGCCCAGCAATTTTCCATTCGCTTTTTCAATGGTGCGCTGCGCCCAGATTACCTGCTCTTTGGTGGTTCGATCTGCTTCTACTACTAACACCACGCCATCAACCATGGGGGCGATAATTAAAGCGTCGGAGGATGATTTAAGTGACGCACAATCCACGATAATATGGCTAAAACTCCGCTTCAAAACCATCATTGCCCCTTCTAATAATGGTGGTGAAACAGGGGTGCGTTCCTGATCTTTTTTGACTTTGGAATTTTCTTTACATGGATGATTGAAGGCCAGCAGGTTCCTCACACTCGTAAAATAATAATATTGCGTCAGGTTTTCTATATCGTCCCAATTGATTTGTTTCAAATCTTCCATTTTCACCAAAACGGAGGGCTTGCAGGTATAATTCACCAACTCCTCTCCCAAACCCGCAACCAGTGAACTGGTTCCTGTCCGTGCGGTGATCGAAACGAAAGCGATGGTGCGCAAGCTTTTATTATTCTGTGGCGCAACAATTGAATTAACGAGTTGGATAAAGCGGACATCGCCAATTTGACGCGCCTTTTCATTCGTTAGTTGCTGGATTTTGGGTTGTGCCTGCATGGGATTCAGTTCCTTCACGGAGTTGACTGCTCTATCTTTACAGGGGCAATCAACCCTATCGGATTCACCAGTTTAAGTTCGATATTTTTATACTCCCGTGCGGCAGGAATAGTCGCCAGGACCGGTAAACCCACCAGGGCTTCCAGGTCATCCGACGTGCGGACTGAGTCACTAAAATATTCCAGCATGAAGGCTGTACTGACACTGCCAAATAATCCCAGCAAAAGCC
>JAYSTY010000164.1:0-1446 GCA_043719385.1 Blastocatellia bacterium
CCGCACGCTCGATGAAAAATGGGACGCGATCAGCGAAGAAATCAAGGAACTACACGACAAAGGTCAGCCGGTTTTGGTCGGTACAGCTTCGGTCGAAAATTCCGAAATCATTTCGCGCCGTTTGCAGAAACTCAATATCAAACACAATCTGCTCAACGCCAAACCTGAAAATGCCGGACGCGAAGCCGAATTCGTCGCCCAGGCCGGACGCAAACAGGCGGTTACGATTGCGACCAACATGGCGGGTCGTGGAACTGATATTTTGCTGGGCGGCAACGCCGAATTTTTAGGCCGCGAATTATTAAAGCGCCAGGAAATTGACCCGGATGAAGCCACGCCGGAACAAATTGACGCCGCCATTGAACAGGTCAAACCAGCCATCGAAGTCGAACACAAAGAAGTTGTGGGCTTAGGCGGTTTGTACATTCTGGGCAGTGAACGTCACGAATCGCGGCGCATTGATAATCAGCTTCGCGGTCGTGCCGGACGCCAGGGCGATCCCGGCCAGTCGCGCTTTTTCCTTTCGCTCGAAGATGATCTGATGCGCATTTTTGCAGGAGATCGGCTGCGCTCAATCATGGAGCGGCTGGGGATGGAAAAAGGCGTCGCGATTGAATCGAAGCTGGTCAGCAAGCGCATCGAGGCCGCGCAAAAGAACGTCGAATCGCACAACTTCACCATCCGTGAACACCTCATCAAATACGATGATGTGATGAATAAACAGCGCGGCACGATTTACAGCATGCGCCGTGATTTGCTGGAGCAATCTGATTTCGGAGGGCAAATTCAGGAAATGGCGGAGGCGCAACTTGATGACATTCTCGACCTGCATTTTGGCACCGATGGCGGCAGCGATGTCCACGGCTTAAAAGTGCAAATGCTCGAACAATACGGCATTGATCTTGATGCCGTCGGCCTCAATCCTGAAACGCTGGATCGTCATAGCCTGCGTGATGCGATTTGGGAAACGCTCAAAAAATCTTACGCGGATAAAGAAGAAATGGTCGGCGTCGAAGCGATGCGTTATTACGAGCGCTTCACGATGCTCAACATTGTAGACGCCCAATGGAAAGACCATTTGCTGGCAATTGACCATTTGAAAGAGGGCATTAACCTGCGCGGTTATGGACAAAAAGACCCGCTCGTTGAATATAAAAAAGAATCCTTCGCCATGTTTGAAGCGATGCTGGGACGAATTGACAGCGAAACCGTGAAGCGTTTGTTCCGCACACAATTTGTCGTCGAGTCGCAACCACAGGAACAACTGGCGCCGCGCCGTCCGCGTCGTGGCGAGGTGACTTACACCAAAGCGAATGCGAGCGCAGCGGCGGCAGGTGATGATGCAGGCAAACCAAGAACCTATGTCAGCACCGAACCAAAGGTCGGACGCAACGATCCCTGCTGGTGCGGTTCAGGCAAAAAGTTCAAGAAATGCCATGGTGTTGA
>JAYSTY010000165.1:0-8705 GCA_043719385.1 Blastocatellia bacterium
GTGCGGGCTTCCGCCTTACAACTGGTGCAGTCCTGTCTTCGTGGTATGATTAACGCCTGACCTGAATTTTGGTATAGAGATTGATTTGAATTGAGTAGATTTTATGCAACCAGCTACTGACATTCAAACTATTACATTGCTCGGTGCGGGCTTTGTTTTCGGGATGAAGCACGCCCTTGAAGCGGATCATCTGGCGGCTGTCTCGACCATTGTCAGCGAGCGCAAAAGCTGGCTTAGCTCGTCAATAATCGGAGGATTGTGGGGACTTGGACATACGCTTTCACTTTTTGTTGCCGGAGCCTTAGTCCTTTTTTTGAAAATCCAAATCAGTGACCGCACAGCAAATAATCTGGAACTCGGCGTAGGTTTGATGCTGGTGGGCTTGGGCCTCAACGCTTTATGGAAGATCAGGCAGGGAAATAAATTGCATCTGCATCAACACCAGCACGGCGCACATGTTCACCTTCATCCACACTTTCATGATCAGAAATCAGCGGCTCAACATTCTCAGAAAGAACCTTCTCATCACAATTACGCAGTTGGAAGGCGCCCTTTTTTGATTGGCTTAGTACATGGCCTGGCAGGCAGCGCAGCCCTGATGTTACTGGTCTTGTCTTCGCTTCCGACGCCATTGCTGGGGATGATTTATATTGCCGTTTTTGGTGCTGGTTCAATCATTGGCATGATGTTACTAAGTTCGTTACTTGGGTTACCTTTTCACCTGACCTCTTCACGTTTCAGAATGGCAAATCTTTCGGCGCGCGTCCTGGCTGGAATTTTCAGCGTCGGATGTGGCTTGATGATCATTTACGAGAAGGGGAATTTCCAACCCCCCAATTAATTACCAGGCAGCAACTGATAGTCGGATTTGAATAGAGAGCTTTACCGTCGCGCCTTAATCCATCATCACGCGTTCAATGTAGCTGCGCAATCCTTCTTCCGATATTTTTTCTCCGGGCAATAACTGCCAGCTAATTTCCCCACTGTCCCGATCTTTCCTGAGCGTTAATTCAGCCAGCAAAATTGCGTCAATAAAAACGTTTGCGCTGAGGCTTACCCGCGCTCTTGCCAGTCCTGCATCAGGCACAAAGCCGTCTTCGGTTTTGCGCGGCCAGCCCACCTCAACCGTCAGAGTTTTACCCTTGTGCCGAATGCCCATTCGTTCGCCGACCATCAATGATTTATTGATCGAATCACCAGTTGCAAATTGCCAGTCCTGCGTGCCAATTTGCAACGCAGGCTCAGACGGTGGTGTAACAGGCTCCGTAGGCGTCAGTTCAGTATTGATCTCAGCACAAATTTTTTCGAGTGAGGTAAATAACCATTCTTTGCCTTGTTCGCGCAAAGCTTCGTTGGCGGCTTTGAGTTTTTCGAGTTCGGGATATTCGGTCATATTTGATGACAAACCTTATTTCTTACCGTGTGCGACCATCGGCCAATATTTGTCGAAGACAAAATCCGGGCTGTTGTCGCGGTCATGGCAGGTGATGCAGGTTGATGGTACAGGTGGGGTTTTGTAAAAACCTTTCTGTGGTTTTGCCGCGTGTTCTGCGCCGGGGCCGTGACAGGCTTCGCATTGCACGTTGGCAAAATTTGGCGTCGCTTTGATATTGATGAAGCCCTGTTTCTGGAAGCCAACGGAATGGCAGCCGACACAAGCATTATCAAACGTGCGATTTTTGGTTTCGAGTCCGGCAAAGGCGTTTGCATGCCGGGTCGTTTTCCACTTGTCGTATTCCTCCTGATGACACTTCGCACAGGTTTCTGAAGTCGCGTAAATCGTCGGCTGGTCTTTGTGCGCCGCCGCAACTTCTTCCGCTACTCTTTGTTGTACGACATCAATTTCAGCCCGCGCTTTTTTGGTCATCACCAGCATTGCTGGATCATCAGGAATCACCTTGTCCAACTCTACATAACGATTGGTAAAACGCTCAATCTCGCCATTCGCAGCAGCATAAAAACGTAATTCGCCTAAATATTTTGCCTGCTTTGTCGCGTACAAAATTAACGTATTGTTGACCTGTTTGGGATCCGACACAATCCCGCGATCATCATAAGCAATGATCAAATCAAGCTCAGGATTTTGCAGCGCAAGTTTGTTCGCCGTGCCCGGTTTGAAGTAGCCCACGATGATATTGATGTCGGCCTTGTCTTTAATTTCAGCCAGCGTTTTTTTGGCGGCTTCAAGGGGATCGGTAAATGTGAACCCAAGGCTGACGATTTTGTTTCTCTTTTCATCCGGCGGTAACTCGCTCAACCCGATGAACGCAATACGCACAGGTTTTTTCAGGCGCTTGCCAGTGAGCGTTTTTATTGAATAAGGAGGAGGCCCGCCACCGAGTTGTGGCGGCGGCAAAATGTTCGCGGAAATATAACGCGAATCGTGCAGAAACTCTGGATTATCAACAAAGCGGCGCGCATAAAATAAATCGCGGTGCGCAACATTGATGACGGCTAAATCCATTTGCGCGACGGCGCGTCCGATCCAATCATTCATCAATTTTGCATCCGCGTTCAGCTTGCCTGTTTCGTCCAAATCATCACTAAAAATATGTCCCGCATCAACCATGATCGTCGCGGCTTCGGGGCTGCGTTGGCGAAAGGCGTTGATGTAACCGAGCCTGCGTGCAACGCCGCCGAGCGGACGAATCGGACAGCCGCAAACTTCTAAATTGCCGCCAATATCCGCCGAAAAAAACAGCGCCGCCGCATAACCATCATCTTTGTCCAGGCGATCATTCAGCGTGCCAGTTGAGGCTGGCGTCTTCGCTAATTTTTCGCGGTCATCCTGCGGTTGCTGCGCCTGGATTTGGCGCAGCGGCAGGTAATAAAAAATTGCGGCGCAAACAAAAACACCAATGATTGATAATGACAAAGCTCTTTTCCGATTAGACATGCAAAAACCTCTGTGGTCGAATAGGGCGCTTGTCAGTGTAGACAAAGCAATATTCATTGTCCAATTTGATTTTTTATTGTCCCCGCAAAATTTATGAACATTTCTTCTATCATCCTCGCTTCCGCTTCACCGCGCCGTGCCGAATTGTTACGTGCCGCTGGGATTAACTTCACGGTTCGCGTTGCCGATATTGATGAAGTGCAGTTGCCAAATGAATCCCCGCACGATTATGTGAAACGACTATCGCGTGAAAAAGCTCTGGCTGTCGCACAACCAGCCGAAATTGTGCTGGGCGCAGACACCACGGTTGTGATCGGCAATGAAACAGCCGGAAAGCCAATTGATGTGGCAGATGCAAAGCGCATGCTCAGCCTGCTCAGCGGCAACTGGCACGAAGTTTTGACGGGTGTAAGTTTGGTACGAGATGAAAACGTAGTAAGTGAAGTTGTCATAACTCGGGTCAAATTTTCAGCCCTGAGTGAAGCGGAAATTAACTGGTATGCAATGAGCGGAGAGCCTGACGACAAAGCCGGAGCCTATGCCATTCAAGGTCTGGCGGCGCGGTTTATCGAACGAATCGAAGGCAGTTATTCAAATGTGGTGGGATTGCCGCTTGAGGCGGTCTATCGAATGATGAAGCAGGAACGATGAATGATGAATTGTCTGAACTTCATCATTCATCGTTCCTGCTTCAGCCTTTAAAAAATTCCATTCAATTTCAGCAGGTGTCCCATCTTTTCTTTTTTGGTCGTGAGATACCTGAAAGCGGGGCTGCTTGATTTCACTTCCAGCGGAACGCGTTCGACAACTTCGAGTCCGGCTTTCCGCAAAGCACAAACTTTATCCGGGTTATTTGACATCAACCGCACGCGGTGGACGCCCAGCAATTTGATGACCTGGGCGCACTGATCGTATTCACGTGCATCAACTGGCAAGCCCAATTTTACATTGGCTTCGATGGTGTCTGCGCCCTGATCCTGCAAGGCGTAGGCGCGGATTTTGTTGACGATGCCGATGCCGCGTCCTTCCTGTTGCTGATAAACGATGACGCCTGTGCCTTCGGCCTGCACCATTTCCATGGCGCGAGTCAATTGCGGGCCGCAATCGCATTTCAGAGAATGAAACACGTCGCCGGTCAAACATTGCGAATGAATCCGCACAAGGGTTGGCGTGGTGGCGTCAAGTTTACCTTTGACTAAAGCGACAAATTCTTCGTCGCTGATTGTGCTGCGAAATCCGACAATTTTAAATTGTCCAAATTCGGTCGGGAGTTTGGCTTCGGCTTCTAATTTCACAGTCAATCCATCTGTTGCTCGGTTAGCATTACTTTCCAAATTCATTAAATACTCCTTATAGTTACCGATGTTGCGATAGGATACTCATAAGACTATATCGGGCAATTATCACGAGCGCAAGCATAACGATTTTGCGGCTGCGAGTCTTCACGAATGTTTAGAGAACTCGTCACAGGTTGAACACGCTTGCATAAAACCGTTAGCTTCGTGATATACGTGAACAGCATAGTTTTAGATGTCAAATAATTATTAAGTATAAGTGAGGAGGGCTTTGGCTTTTGGTCTTTGGTTTTTGGCGAGGTCTTGCAAATATTCACCTTGACCAGAAGATCAACTCTTGCGTGATTGCCGCCGGAGCCTAATCATTCGGGCAGCGGTTCCAAGCCCAAAAGCCAAAGCCCCGGAACCTCATCCGTTACTGTTAATTTACTCCCTGGTTCAGATGCCAAACGTAATTTCACTGTTGCCGCCATTATTGATAACCCTGCTCGCCTGTACAGATGGTGTCTTGCTGACAGGTGTTATTTTTGCGCGTGCAAGCCTGAAAACCAGATTTTGCTTTGGTACGGTGATCGGCCTGGTTGGATTATCGTGGATCGGATTTTTGTGTGCTCTGCTGATCGGCCTGAATTGGATTTCGATTGGCGTGACGACCGCAATATTTGGGGTTGGGGCATTTTTTCTGCGCCGCTTCGCCCCTTCACCAATTCGCCCTGTCTTGAAGTTTTCTTTACTAATTTATTACGGCCTCTGGGTTATTTTTTTTGGCTGGCTATTCGCTCGCGTGATTATTATTGAAGCCGACGGATTGCATACCGCGCCCGCCAATAATTATGGCGATCTGGCGTTTCATTTCAGCGTCGTGACTTCGTTTGCCGATGGCGATAATTTCCCGCCGCACAGCCCGATCTTTCACGGTCTGAAATTTACTTATCCGTTCTTAATTGATTTCCTGACGGCCTTTTTGCATCGCGCCGGAGCCGATTGGACAGCGGCGTTTTTTATCCCGAATATTATTTTGATTTTAGCTTTAATCGGATTGCTTGAATTGCTGACAGAACAATTAACGCAGAGCAAAGTTGCCGCCCGCATTGCTCCAATTTTATTTTTTTTCAGCGGTGGGCTGGGCTTCGTTTATTGCCTGCGTGACTTTCAAAATACAAATGTTAACTGGTGGGATTTCCTGCTGCACTTGCCGCAAAGCTATACCAAAAATGATGCTTTGAATTTGGAGTGGGGCAATATGCTGACGACCTTAATTGTGCCACAACGGTCATTGCTCTTTGGGATTCCTGTCTTTGCGATGATCGTGATTTTGTGGTGGGAAGCTTTGGGCGAAACGGCGCTGGAGCGAAACGGCGAAACGGCGAATGGGCGAAACGGTGACGGGGCGAATGGGCGAAACGTCGCAACGTCGCAACTCACTTCGCCCCATCGCCCTTTCGCCCCGTCACCCCGTCGCATTTTTCTGTTCGTTGCGGGCATCCTCGCTGGCTTAATGCCGCTGCTTCATGCGCATGGATTCTTTTCAGTTATGATCGTCAGTGCGGTCATGGCCTTATTATTTTTTTCGTGGGACTGGCTCGCATTTTTCATCCCGGCAGGCGTGTTGTCCTTACCGCAAGCCTGGTGGTTAAGCGGGACAGGGACACGCAGTTCATTATTCAAATTTCACTTTGGCTGGGCAGCAGGGGATTCCTCAATCTTCAAATTTTATGTCCTGAACTTTGGCCTGCTTTTATTTGTGCTGTTGCTCGCGCTAATTTTTGCTGCGCGCACAACACGCCGATTTTACTGGCCTTTCGTGCTCTGCTTCATTATTCCAAATATAGTTTTACTCGCGCCCTGGCCTTGGGACAATATTAAAGTTTTGGTTTACTGGTATTTAGTTTCGTGCGCTTTGGTTGCCGGGTTTATCGCTAAATTTTGGACGCGGCGGATGTTTCCGCTGAGTCTTGCCCTGCTTCTCCTGCTCATTTTGTCGGGTTCACTGGATGTCCTGCGCGGTCTGTCACCGACCGAAAATCTTTTGCTCTTTGGCGCTAGTGAATTGAAAGTCGCAGAGTTAATTAAACAACGAATTCCTCCGCACGCATTGATGCTGAGCGCGCCGATTCACAATTCAGTTCTGGCCTTAAGCGGCAGGCAAATGCTGATGGGTTATCCCGGTCATTTGTGGTCGCACGGCGTCAAATTTGAAGACCGCGAACGCGACGTGAAAACGATTTATTTAGGCGGAGAAGAGGCCGAAAAATTACTCAAAAAATACGCCATAGATTTTGTTGTTGTCGGCCCGGTTGAATACAGCGAACTGAACGCTGATGAAGGATTTTTCGCCGCCAGATTTTCAGCCGTGATTGCTGAAGATGGTTATCGTGTGTACAAAATTTCGGCTGTCCAATAAACTTTAGTTTGTTGCTCTTCTCCGCAACTGTATCTCTGTTGCAAAGCCTCAACAAACTGAAGTTTATTGGACATTTCCTTTCGGCCTATCATTTTTTCAACCCAGCCTGCTTCCGAATCCAATCCGACATCATCGTCAAAGCTACCGGAGAAATTGTCTCTTCGATTTTTCCGTACTCGCTGAAAGCACCCGTCTTGGTTGGCTGAAATAGATGATTGAGCTTTGGCAACTCGACCGTTTGAAATTTTTTATTGCCTGCGGCTTTCAAGGCTTTAGCGATTTCCGGCAGGTTTTGTTTGGGTGGAACTTGCAAATCCAACTCGCCGTTAATTGCCAGTACGGGAATCTTGATTTGTCTTAAAGCTGTACGCGGATCGTAGGTCACAAAGAAGCGAAACCAAGGATTGTTGACCGTTTTGATTTGTGCAAGCAACGCGCCAGGATTGGCATCTGCAGCCTTTTTTTGTGCCTCAGACATTTCGGCGATCTGCGCCGCCATGACTTCGCGCAATTTCTTTTCTGCCGCTGCTTCGTCTTTTTCTGTTTTCAACACGGCAAACATTTTTTCCTGAAGCTTTCGGTTTCGTGCGGCTTCATCCGCCGTCGAGCCTTCCGCGATCATCATCAAGCGGCTTTGTTCATAGAGAATTTCTTCGCCCGTCACGCCGGGGCCAGCCATCATCACAATGAACGCGATGTCCGCAGATTTCACGGCGCACATCGGCGCAATCAATCCGCCTTCGCTGTGCCCGATCAAGCCAATTTTTTTCGGATCAATCTCTTTGCGGGTTTTTAAATACGCGACCGCCGCCAACACATCTGTCGCAAAGTCTTCACTTGTAGCCGTTGCAAAATTGCCTTTGGATTTGGCTACACCGCGATCATCGAAGCGCAAAACCGCGATGCCTTGTCGCGTCAAATGATCGGCCAAAACAAGAAACGGTTGATGCCCAAGTAGCGATTCGTTGCGATCCTGTGGGCCGGAACCAGTAATCAAAACTACGACAGGGAAAGGAGCAGTTGTGCGCGGCAGCGTTAACGTTCCCGCTAATTTTATATTCGCAGTTTTGTTTTCAAATTCGATTTCCTGTTCGTCGTATGGATACGGCTTGACGGGATTCTGAGGACGCTTTGGCGGAGCAATAGAGGCGACCGTACCGCGTTTGAAATTGAGCGGAAACGTGACGCCGCCCTGTGTGAATTTGCCGGAGATTTCGTCACTACTTTGGTTGAGCGTTCCTTCATACGTTGCGCCAAGCGCACGCATCGCAAATTTCAGCGTTGCGTTTTCCAACGCCACCGAATCAATTTTCAATCCGTTCGCGCCTTGATCGGGGCTGTCCATGGTGCCGCTCAATTTATCTGCATCTGATTTGAGATGAATGACGAGGCGAAGCTTCACCGCGCCGGCATCAAGCACTCCCTGCCAATCGCCAACCACTTTTTGTGTCGGAGATTCTTGTGCCAAAGTGGAAGCCAAATATCCACTCAACAGTAAAAGAAAGAAAATTCGAGAAATCATTTTTGTCCTTCGAGTAATTCAATTGCCTTGAGAATTCGTGCAGCGTTGCGATTGCCATATAATCCCAGCACGAGCAATCCAAGCACGATAACTGTATACCCTCCAACCGTGGAAATCAGCAAGAGCAGGTGTGTACGATTGCCGCGTTCCATCGCCAACAGAAAAACCAATAGGAACAACCCTTCAAATATAAATGCGCCAAAGAGCGCCCACTTGATTTGTCGCTCACTTTTTTTGATGCGATTCAAGGCATCACCGCGCACGCGATCCAGATTTGCATTTTCAGCCATAAAACCCTCTCTTTAATACGTTATTGCCGCTAGATTTCGCGTTTGAAAATTTACTTTACCTCTGTCGTAGTTTTGCGGGTAAGTAGGTAAAGTAACGGACCGAACGATCCTAGCACCAGAGTCATAACGATCCAAGGCCAGATATTGCGACCGGTTGCCTTGGCATCACGCCACATCCACACTAAGATAAGCGTCAATGAAATGACTAAATCGGCTAACACCTGGCCTGCGCCAAAGGTTTTAAAATGTGGCGCGACAATCCCCCAATAACCGTGATGCCAGAGTGCGATAGCGGTGA
>JAYSTY010000166.1:0-8701 GCA_043719385.1 Blastocatellia bacterium
GTCGCTACGGCTCCGGGTACAGTACCGCGAGCCGTAGCGAGCCGGGTTCCCCTCGTTAACCGCTGTTCACTTCCGAACACATAACGTACTTAATCGAACAAATCAAATAGCGTGACATGCGAAAAAGGCTGATTAATCAGCCTTTTTTTGTGGTCTCTCATTTGCACTCAGAATCATCGAACCGACAATGAGCAAATTATGGATCGTGAAATTGACTTAGCTTTTCGCCGCAAATTACTAGCCAAAAGAACAGTCATTTCTTTGTTGCTGGTGACCGCGATTGCCGCCTTGTTAATTTTCGGGCCGGCGTGGATCAAGCCTTCGCTGAGTCGTAACCGCATTCGCACTGCTAAAGTAGAATCAGGTTCTATCGAAGCTTCGATCACGGCTTCTGGCACGGTTGTCCCTGAATTCGAGCAGGTGCTTTCCAGCCCGATTGATGCGCGTGTTTTGAAAATCCTGAAACGTCCGGGTGATTTGCTTGCGCGTGGTACGCCGATTTTACAACTGGATGTCAGCACTTCGATTCTGGCGGTTGAGAAAATCAATCAACAAATTGAATTGAAGCTCAACTCACAGGCCAAAGCCAGGCTGGATTTGGAAAATACTTTAAATAATTTGCAAAGCCAGCTTGAAGCTAAAAAGCTGGATTATCAATCGCTCAAGGCCAGCACGGCGCGGAATCGTGAGTTGTTCAAATCAGGCCTGCAAGCCGAAGATAAATTACGCGAAGTGGAATTGCTCGAAGAAAAAGCAGCACTCGAACTTAAGCAATTGGAAACTGCCAAAAAGACGGCGCAGCTATCAACGAAAACGCAGCTTGAAGGTATTACGCTGGAGCTGAAACAACTCAAAAAAGAACGCGACGAAGCCAAACGCCAGCTCGAATTGGCGACGACAAAATCCGATCGCAACGGCGTCTTAACCTGGGTCGTCCTGGAAGAAGGCGCGACCGTTCCCAAAGGCTCTGTCATTGCGCGAATTGCCGATCTGAATTCTTTTCGCGTAGACGCTACGATTTCGGATGTCCATGCGAACAGGCTGACACCTGGCATGCCTGTGAGTATCAAAATCAATGACGAATATTTGCATGGCACGATTCGCAATATTGATCCGACGATCAAAAACGGTGTGATCACTTTGCAGGTTTCCCTGCTCGACAAATCAAGTGCGTTGCTGAAATCAAATTTACGGTGTGACGTGCTGATCGTGACTGACCAGAAAAATAAAGTCCTGCGGATCAAAAAAGGCCCGTTTGCCAATGCTGAAGGTGCGCGTGATGTCTTTGTGATTCGCAGCGAGACGGCAATCAAAACTCCGGTAAAATTTGGTCTGGCGAGCTTTGAAAACTACGAAGTTTTGCAGGGCTTGCTCGAAGGCGATGAAGTAATTATTTCGGATATGACCGATTACCAGCACCTCAAAGAGGTAAAAATAAAGTAATTGAAGGGTTTCCATGAAATCAAAAAGCAAATATCAAAAGGCAAATGACAAAAGGTCGGCACCTGATTTAAGAAATTCAGAAGTGGCTTTCCTTCCGAACCCTGCTTTTGCCTTTTGATATTTGCCTTTTGCCTTTTGATTTGCTGTGAAGCCATTTGATTGCATTGGCAACTCTTAACGTCCCAAAAGGCTCTACTAATATGATCCAGTTAGAAAACGTCGAAAAAGTCTATCGCACAGCCCGTATCGAAACCGTTGCGCTGACGAATATCAATGTGTCAGTCCGCGCCGGTGAATTCATTTCGATTATGGGGCCGTCGGGTTCCGGCAAAAGCACTTTACTCAATGTCATCGGGTTGCTGGATGTGCCGACGGGCGGCAAAGTCGCGCTCAATCAAAAACCGATCACCGCCTATACCGACAAATTCCTCGCGCAGGTTCGCAACGAAGAGCTTGGCTTCATTTTTCAGACCTTTCACCTCATCAATGATTTAAGTGTGGTAGACAATGTCGAAATCCCGCTGCTTTACCGCAAAAATGTTTCCGGCTCGGAACGACGTAAACTGGCTTTGGCGGCGCTCGACAAAGTTGGCCTGCATTCCCGCGTCCATCACTTCCCCGGACAGCTTTCCGGCGGTCAGCAACAACGCGTCGCGATTGCTCGCGCCATTGTCGGTAATCCTAAAATTTTGTTAGCCGATGAACCAACCGGCAATCTTGATTCGCAAATGGGTGATGAAATTATGGACGTGTTGCAAACGCTGAGTCGAGAGCAAAAAACTACGGTTGTCATGGTCACGCACGATCCGCGTCAGGCGGATAAAACTGAGCGGATTGTGCGGCTGTTTGATGGAAGACAGGTGAGCTGAAAAGAGTAGTCGGTAGTCGGTAGCCGGCATTCGGTAGAAAACAAAACCGAGTACCGATTACCGACTACCAACCACCAACCACTATGCTCAAAAATTACTTAAAAATCGCTTTCAAAGTTTTTCTGCGCCGCAAATTTTTCACGTTCATCTCACTCTTTGCCATCAGCTTCACGCTCGTTGTGCTGATGGTCGCGTTCGCGTTTCTGGATCACGTTTTCGGCCCGAATCCGGTGGAGAGTCGTAAAGAGCGGACACTTGGCATTTACTTCATGGAAATGAAAACGCCGGATAAAAATGGCACGTGGAATGGCACGACTGGTTATAAATTTTTGAATCGCAACACACGCAATTTACCGAACGTCGAGCAGATGGCGATTTTTTCGGAACAGAAACAAGTCGTGTCGTATCGCAACGGAGAAAAGATTCAGTCTTACTTAAAACGTACCGATGGCGAGTATTGGGAAATCCTGTCGTTTCATTTTTTGGAAGGTGCGGGATACTCTGCTGAAGACGAGAAAAACAGAAATTTCGTCGCGGTTATCAACGAAGCAACACGGCAAAAATTCTTTGGTAATGAATCCGCCGTAGGAAAAACAATTGAAGTTGATGGACAAAATTTTCGCGTGGTCGGAGTAGTCGAAAATGTTCCTTTCTTACGCAATGTTCCGTTCGCAGATGTTTGGGTTCCGATCAGTACCGCCAAAACCGACACCTATCGCAACGAACTTATGGGCGATTTTATGGCGACTTACCTAGCTCGTTCAGCCGCCGATTTTCCAGCGATCCGCGATGAATTCAAAGTGCGCCTCACGAACGTTGAATTCCCCGATCCGAAAGAATGGAATTCGATGAACGGAGGAATGGACACGTATTTTGAAGCCATCTCACGCGAACTTGTCGGCTCGCGTGATGATAATGGTCGTGCCAGCCGTCCTGGACGATTGCTGGCCGCCATCATCATCGGCGCGATTTTGTTTATGCTGCTGCCAACGGTGAACCTCATCAACCTCAACGTCAGCCGCATTATGGAACGTGCCAGCGAAATCGGTGTCCGCAAAGCTTTCGGCGCTTCATCGTGGACACTGGTCGGGCAATTCGTCGTCGAGAATGTCATCCTGACGTTGCTGGGCGGGGCGCTGGGCTTTGTGCTGTCGCGGTTCATTTTGCAATTTATCACCGGCAGCGGTTGGTTTCCTTACGCGGAATTTCATTTGAACGTTCGCGTCTTTTTGGGCGGGCTGGGGTTGGCGGTGATTTTCGGTTTATTTTCTGGTGTGTATCCCGCGTGGAAGATGTCGCGGCTACATCCGGTGCAAGCCTTAAAAGGAGCCGTGCGATAAAAGGTAGGATAGGCGTCCTGGCCTGTCCTTTTTCGGCAGGCGAGACGCCTACCGTACCTTCGCTGAGGAAATTATTTATGCTTCGTCACTTATTAAAACTGGTCTGGAATCGCAGGCGCGTCAATTTTCTGATTACGCTCGAAATTTTTATTTCGTTTCTCGTTGTGTTTGGCGTGATCGTGTTCGCGGTTTATTACGTGGATAACTATCGGCATCCGCTTGGCTTCAATTATCAAAATGTGTGGAGCGTACAGGTTGAGATTGAACGAAAATCGGATGATTCAGATAAGCAGCAACACCTAGACACAACAAAACAGTTGTTGGCGACCTTGCATGACTTTAGCGAAATCGAATCCGCTGCCGCTGTCTGGGGTGCACCTTATTCACGTGGGAACTGGCAATCTGGTGGTAAGGTGCAGGGACGACAAATAAGGTTCTGGGGCAATTTCATGACCGATGACGCCAAAGATGTGCTCGGCATAAAGATCGTGCGCGGCAGATGGTTTGGCAAAGAAGATGACGGGGCAAATTACAAGCCGATTATTCTCAATCAAAAAACTGCGCATGACATTTTTGGCGCTGAAGACCCGCTGGGCAAAGACCCCAAAGAGAAATATGACAAAGACGATAAAGAGCTGGGCGAAAAACCGGGGCAGGAACGAAAAACGGAACGTGTGGTCGGCATTATTGATGATTTTCGCAAGAACGGAGAATTCAAAGAGCTTTATGGCTACGAGATTTATCGCAATGATTTGAAAATGCCGGACGGTCAGGTGCCACGCGCCATTGTGCTGAAAGTTCGTCCCGGCACGACGGCAGAGTTTGAAGAAAGACTCATCAAACGGATGCAATCCATTGCCAAAGACTGGTCGTTTGATGTCAAAACTGTCGAGCAAATGCGTCGTGAAAATCATACGGAATATTACGTGCCAATCGCGGCGTTTGGTTTAGTCGCGGGCTTTTTAATGCTGATGGTCGCGCTGGGATTAACCGGCGTGTTGTGGCAAAGCGTCACGCAGCGTACCAAAGAAATTGGTTTGCGTCGTGCCAAAGGGGCAACTGCAAAGCGGATTTATAAACAAATTCTCGGCGAACTTTTAGTCATTACAACTTTCGGTTTGCTGATTGGAGTTTTAGTCGTCATTCAATTTCCCTTGCTGGATTTTCTGGGCTTTGCGACGAAACAGGTTTACGCTTACAGCTTACTGATTTCGCTCGCGTTGATTTATGCATTGACGATTATTTGTGGTTTGTATCCGAGCCGCTTGGCGACGAAAGTGCAGCCGGCGGAAGCGTTGCATTATGAATAAATCAAAAGGCAAATCTCAAAAGGCAAATGGCAAAGGGTCAGCACTTGATTTCAGATTTTATAAATGCTCTTCTTCTGAATCCCTCTTTTGCTTTTTGCGATTTGCCTTTTGATTTCTTCTTATGATCCTGATTGTTGATGATGATCCATCGGTCACGACTTCGCTTGCACTGTTATTGCGGCAGAGCGGTTATCGCTCGCAAACTTCATCAAATCCTGCCGCAGCATTGGCTTTAATTTCTACGCAATCCTTTCAACTCGTCATTCTGGATATGAATTTTTCGCGCCGCACGACGGGCGAAGAAGGGATTGCCTTACTCAAACAAATCAAAGCCGACAAACCAACCCTGCCTGTAATTTTGTTGACGGCCTGGGGTTCGATTCAGCTTGCGGTAGCAGGTGTCCGGGCCGGTGCAGCCGATTTCGTCACCAAACCCTGGACGCATCAACAGCTTTTACAATCGGTCAAAACGGCGCTGGAATTATCTGCGGCAAGCGCTATTCATTCGGCGCATCCGACGCGTGAAAAACTTGACGAGCAATATGACTTCGGAGCCTTAATTGGCAACGATCCCAGATTGCTGAAAATCCTTGCGGTCATTGGACGCGTCGCGGCAACCGATGCTTCCGTGCTGATCACAGGCGAAAGCGGCACCGGGAAGGAACTCATCGCCGAAGCAATTCATCGCAACAGTCCGCGTAAATCTTCCCCTTTTGTCAAAGTAAATCTAGGTGGAATTCACTCACAATTGTTTGAAAGCGAAATGTTCGGACACGTCAAAGGCGCGTTCACCGATGCGCGGAATGATCGCAAAGGGCGCTTTGAAATGGCGCAGGGCGGGACAATTTTTCTGGATGAAATCGGCGACCTGGATGCGAGCGCACAGGTAAAAATATTGCGCGTTTTACAGGATCGAACGTATGAAGTCTTAGGCTCCAGCGTCACGCGCAGCGTTGATTTACGGGTCATTTCTGCGACGAATCGCAACCTGACAGAAATGGTCGCCAGCAATCTTTTCCGCGAAGATTTGCTCTATCGCCTGAACCTGATTGCAGTCCATCTGCCGCCGTTGCGCGAACGCAGCGCCGACATTCCACTCATTGCCAATCACCTGCTGGCAAACATGGCAAAAGTTTATCGGCGCCCGAATTTAGCGATTGGTGATGCCGCGCTGCAATGGTTGCAGGGGCTGCCGTGGCCTGGCAATATTCGACAACTCAAACATTTAATTGAGCGGACAATTCTGGTCAGCGGCAAAGACGTGCTCGACAGCGAAGATTTCAGATTGCCGCTGGAAATGGAAGCCAGTGAAGCCAGCAAAGACCTGTTACCGCAGGTTGGTTCGATGACCCTGGATGAAATGGAAAAAGCCATGATTATCAAAGCGATGAAACATCACGGCAGTAATATCAGCCGCGTGGCCGAAGCGCTGGGCATGAGCCGCGCCGCGCTGTATCGCAGGTTTGAGAAATATGGGATTGAATAATGGAAGTCGGAAGTCGGAAGTCAGAAGGCGGAATCTTGTGCCGGCCAGGCTTAAATTTGAAACTTCGATTTGTCGCTCACAAATTTAAGCAGTTATCGTTTTACGAGTCCTGACTTCCGACTTCCGACTCCTGACTTCCGACTTCTGACTTCATACCTATGACCCTTCGCCTGAAATTCATCACCTACCTCGTCGTCACACACTTACTCTTTGCCTCCACTGCAATTTATCTGCTGCTGCAACGGAGCCTTTGGTTGCTGGCATTTGAAGCAGTTTTCGTCATCTCACTCGCAGTTGGGATCAAACTTATCAGCGACCTCTTCGGGACGCTCGAACTTATCAACACAGGCGCACAATTTATTCACGATGGCGATTTCACTTCTCGATTTCGGGAAGTGGGGCAGCCCGAAATGGATTCACTGGTGAATATTTACAACCAGATGATTGACCATTTGCGCGATGAACGAACTAAGTTGCAGGAGCAAAATTATTTTTTAGCGCAAGTGTTAACAGCCTCGCCTTCGGGCATCATCACGATGGATTTTGATGATCGCATCGCCATGCTCAATCCCAGCGCCGCTAAAATTTTGCAAATGTTGTGGCAAACTTCGACCTCGGAAATTATCGGGAAATCACTGCCAGAATTTCAGACTACTTTCACCACTGAGTTAAATAACCTCTCCTCGAATGAAGCGAAAGTTTTACATCTGCTGGGGCGACGCCGCGTCAAATGTCAGAAATCACAATTTCTGGATCGTGGCTTTCCGCGCAATTTTATTTTGCTGGAGGAGCTGACCGAAGAATTACGCCAGTCCGAAAAAACTGCGTATGAAAAACTGATTCGTCTGATGTCGCACGAAGTCAATAATACGGTGGGTGCAGCCAATTCCCTGCTGCATTCGTGTTTGCATTACACTTCGCAAATTGCGGCGCACGATCAGGCAGATTTTGAGACGGCAATTAATGTCGTCATTACGCGCACGAATCAACTCGGCGCGTTTATGAAAAGCTTTGCTGAGGTCGTAAAACTGCCCGCCCCCAAATTGCAGCATTTTGAGATGCAACAATTGCTGACCGACATTGCACATTTATTGCGCGCCGAAATTGAGCGCCGGAAAATTCAGCTTGTCTGGGATGAGCAATTATCGCTTGGTAAAATTGCGCTTGATCGGGTGCAAATGGAACAGGCACTGCTTAATATTTTCAAGAATGCGTTAGAGGCAATTGGCACGGATGGACAAATTACCATTCGTACCGGGCGGCAAAATAATCGTCGTTATGTCAGCATTATTGACACGGGATGCGGGCTGTCAGCAGAAGTCCGCGAACATTTGTTCACGCCATTTTTCAGCACCAAAGAACAGGGTCAGGGGATCGGATTAACGATAGTGCAGGAAATTCTGGATGGACATCAATTCGATTTTTCGCTGGAAAGTACGCCGACTCAAAATACGACGTTCACGATTTGGTTTGATCAATAAGTGAAACAGTACTGCGAAAAACAGTGCGCATCAGGCGATCTTCCATAACGAATCGGCAAAGTAGTTCTTACCATCAAAAAAATTTCGTACCACTTGAAACCCGCTTTTTTGCGCCAAATCGTCAACCATCTCCAAACTATATTTTTGCGAGATTTCCATAAAAATTGGTTCCCAGGGTTTGAAAGAAAAGCTTTGCTGCAAGGCTTGGAGATAAACATCCTGCCGGGTATGGCTAATCAGAAATGAACGCGCCGCACATTCCACCGGATGATAAATGGCATTGTGCGAAAACTGTTGCGGATTGAAATCGGCTCCCAGTTCGCGGTTCATGCGGTGCAAAAGATTCAAATTAAAGGCGGCGGTTACACCCTGGGCATCGTCATACGCACGTAAAATAATGCGCGGGTCTTTGTGCAAATCGAACCCGATAAAAAGTAAATCGTGCGGATTCATCACCTGACGAAGACGCCGAAAAAAATCAATCGCCTGCACCAGCGAAAAGTTGCCGATGTTGGAGCCAAGAAACAATAAAATCCGGCGGCGCTGCGAGGTGGATTGCAGCGACTCCAGAATTTGAAAATAATCGCCTGTTTTTGCATTCATTTTCAAAGCGGGAAAATCGGTCTGGAATTTTCGGGTCAAACTCTCAATCGCTTCCAGGGAAATATCAATCGGCGCATAAGTAAACGCGGTATCATGTTGCAAAAAATTTTCAATGAGAATGGCCGTTTTTGTGCCATCTCCCGCCCCCAGTTCGAGCAGGTCAAACAAA
>JAYSTY010000167.1:0-8696 GCA_043719385.1 Blastocatellia bacterium
CACATCGTTGATGGCACAGGCAATCCATGGTTTGCGGGAGACATTGCAATCAAAAACGGCAAAATCGTGGAAATCGGAAATATTGCTGCCAGTCGAGCCGCAAAAATAATTGATGCCAAAGGATTGATTGTCGCGCCAGGATTCATTGACGTTCACACTCATATCGAAGGCAACATCAAAGAATTACCGACCGCAGATAATTTCCTGCGAATGGGAGTCACCACCGCAGTTACCGGAAATTGCGGTGGCTCTGAGTTGCCGCTTGGAGCCTGGTTTTCCGAACTGGAAAAAACGGGCGTCTCAATTAACGTTGCCGCGCTCGCCGGACATAACAATATTCGCCGCACAGCAATGAACGGAGATTTTGATCGTGCTCCAACTTCTGAAGAATTACAGAAAATGCGCGATCTAATGGAGCAGGCAATGAATGATGGCGCAGTAGGTTTATCTACCGGATTAATTTACATCCCTGGAACCTTTGCCAAAACTGATGAAATCGTTGAGATTGCAAAAATCGCGGGCCGGCGCGGCGGCGTTTACGCCTCGCATATGCGCAACGAAGGAATCAATGTAGATAAATCAATCAAAGAAACGTTGAGTATTGGCGAGCAGGCAAACTGTCCGGTTGAAATTTCGCATTTCAAAGTCGCCAGCCGTAAACGCTGGGGCGACAGCACACTGACTACGAAAATGATTGTTGACGCCCGCGCTCGTGGACAGCAAGTCACCGTAGACCAATATTTATACACCGCCAGCAGCACAAATCTCGGCACTCAATTTCCATCGTGGGTTTTTGATGGCGGCAAAACGAAATTTGAAGAACGGATAAATGACCCGCAAATTCGCGCCAAAATAAAAAGCGAAATGATTGCCGACAAGCTCAAAGGTGGTTACACGGATTTCTCGAATGCCTATGTCGCCAGCCACAAAGCCAATCCAAAATTCAACGGTAAAAATATTCCCGAAATCACGCAAATGGTACGCGGCAAATCTGACGTTGAAGAGCAGGCGGAACAAATTATTGCGATGCAACTGGCAGGTGGGGCCGCGATGATTTATCACACGATGTCGAATGAAGATGTCGCACGCATTTTCCAGCAACCATTCACGATGGTCGCATCGGATAGCGGAATCCATTCGCTTGACGGCGATTCTGTCCCACATCCACGCGGCTTCGGCAATAATGTCCGCGCTTTGGGCTTATTTGTCCGCGAGAAAAATCTTGTCAGTTTGGAAGAGGCGATTCGTAAGATGACTTCCCTGCCCGCGCAAACTTTCAAATTGTGGGAGCGCGGAATTTTGCGTCCGGGCATGGCGGCGGACATTGTAATCTTTGATGAAAAAACAGTCGGAGACCGCGCCACATTCCAACAACCGAAACAGTATGCAGCGGGCATTGATTACGTGCTGGTCAGCGGACAAATCGTCATCGAAAAAGATAAACACACCGGCGCAAAGGCGGGAAAAATATTACGCAGTAACCGTAAAAACAATTGATGTTATTGGAGAAAAAATGAACAAAGCAAAATGGGGCATTCTCAGTACTTCAAAATTCGCCCAAACCAAAGTGATTCCGGCGATGCTGCAAGGCGCGTACACCGAAGTCGCCGCCATTGCTTCGCGCGATTTGGCGAAGTCGCAGGCAGCCGCCGAAAAATTCGGCATTCCGAAAGCGTATGGCTCGTATGAGGAATTATTAGCCGATCCCGACATTCAGGTAATTTACAATCCGATGCCGAATCACCTGCACGTGCCATATGCCATCAAGGCACTTGAAGCCGGGAAAAATGTGCTGTGCGAAAAGCCGATTGGGTTGAACTCCGCCGAGGCGCAACAACTGCTGGCGACGGCCAGGAAATATCCGCACCTCAAAGCGATGGAAGCGTTTATGTATCGGCTGCATCCGCAATGGCAACGTGCCAAAGAAATCGTTAAGTCCGGCGGGATCGGTGAGCTAAAAACGATTCAATCGTTCTTTTCATATTTCAATCGCGAGGAAAATAACATTCGCAATAATCCCGACATTGGCGGCGGCGGGCTGATGGATATTGGCTGTTATAACATTTCGTTTTCCCGCTTCATCTTTGACGCAGAGCCACAGCGAGTGTTAGGCATCCTGGAGCTTGATCCCGAATTTCAGACGGATCGCATCACTTCCGGCATTTTGGATTTTGGGAATGGCACGGCAACGTTCACTTGTTCGACGCAGCTTACGTCATATCAACGCTGCAATATTTTCGGGACGGAAGGCCGCGTAGAGGTTGAAATCCCGGTCAATGCGCCACCTGACAAAGCCTGCAAAATCTGGCATCAACGCGGTGACAAAATTGAAGAAATAACGTTTGCTATTTGCGACCAATACACCATTGAGGCCGACACGTTTTCGCTGGCAGTAATGAACGATACGCCCGTGCCGACGCCGTTGGAAGATGCCGTAGCGAATATGCGCGTGATGGAATCCGTCAGGGAAAGCGGACAAACCAGGCAATGGATTAGCTTATAACTGTTTTCCAATTACCAGGAATTATTTTCTTCCCAACACCTGAAACAGAACATTTTCAAATTTACCATTGGTCACAGTGATTTTTGGAGTTTTGGCTTCCTTTGTGTAATAGCTGCGGACGGGCATTTCGGCGCTGAATGTGCCGGAAACAAGATAGGTTTCGCCGACCTGATTGCCTGACGTTCGCTCGAATTTCGTCAGATTCAGCCTGCCATGAATTCCCTTTTCCGTGCCATACATTACTTCGCCGCCACCGTTTGCCGTTTGATAGCGGGAAAAAGCAAACGTCGCATTTTTAACTTCCCCGGCTTGTTTTACAAATTTTTCACATGAAATCGTCAGGAAGCCGCGCTTCGGAATGCCCGGTTCATCGCCATAAAAATTCAAGGTAAGAAAATCATTCTGCGCGTTAAGCATCCCCAGCGGCAAGTCCGTATCATTGGTTACTGGCGCAGTATTGGCAGGCTTTCCGTTCACTTCAAACGAAGCCACGGCATTTTTTCCCGCGCTGGAATTTACGGCTGTCGCTGGTGCTTTTGATGACGTAGCCGCAACCGTTACAGCGTCTTCAATCACTCCGCCAGGTGCGACCAAATAAAATCCCTGATCGAAACCGTCAACTTTTCCTTTGCCAGTTTGTAAAACCAAAAAAGCGGAATCACCACTTTTTGCTTCCGTAACATTGGCATCTCTCACTTTGATTTCCTGTACGGTAAAGGAAAATCTTTTTCCAGTTTTATCCACCGCATCAATTTTACTGCCTTGCTTAATAACGCCTTCTTCGATCTTTGCAGACGCAAGGTATTCTCCCTGAGCAGCACCATCAATAAATACAACCGTTACGAGTGCTTTCAATTTTGACGGTACTGTAGAGTTCGCCGAAGTTGAGACAGCTACTGTTCCCTCAGCCGGCTTTGCTCCATTGGCGCAAGCTGACACAAGTATCAATAGTACCCAGAGGTAATGAAAAAATATTTTACGCATGAAAAATCCTAATTTCTGAGGGGCTAAAGTTGAAGAACAAAGATTGGGGGGAGCGATAGAAAACGAGTCGGCGGCAATACTAATTTCAATCGTGAATAGAATCAACGATTTTCTTCGGCGTGCCTTTGAATGCTGAGTGAGGAACAAAAAATTATGCCAGGAACACCACTAATTCACATTGCTAATGATGGCGAATGAGGTTGAAGAATAAATACCCTATGAATGTAATCAAGAAATAAGCCACAAAAAATATAGTAATGGCAGACAAAAACTTTAACAGTCCTCGCAATTTAGTTTGCGGCTTAAAAAATTGCCAGTAGGTCCAGTACCAAAACGGATATTTCATTCCAAAATCTATCAACATGATCAACGCATTCAACTTGGGATTCGTCGTCGCGCTTTTCAAAATAGCCGTTTGAATATCCACAATCACCATTTGTCCAATTACGAATGTGTTTAAGACAAGATGCTCGGCGAAGTTAAATCTCGATTTTCGATACGCAAAAAATGAGCCAATCGAAATTGGCAAAATCATCGCGACGAGCATAGGTTTGTAGTAATGGCTTTGCAAATACTCCAATGAATCACTGAGTGTTTTTACTTCCTTCACCTGCACTTCGGCGTGAGGTAACAACAACCCCACTGCGACAAATATTCCACACATCACCAGCAGGTACAGAAAAGGTGAAAATAGCAGCTTGCGCTTACCATTCAAATATTCACGAATTGCTTCACCCGGACGAGTAAATAACTCTTTTGCCGTATAAAAGAACCCGCTATCTACATGAAAAATACTGTGCGGAATTTCGTGCATCCAATCGTGCATCGTGAACCGATGCGTTGCGGATTTCTGCCCACACTGGCTACAAAATTTTCCCTCGAATTGATGACCGCAATTCAAACAATTGAGAGCACTCAATCCGCTTTCTTGATGCTGAACAATTTCACTCATAAACCTGCTCGTAAATATGCAATTAAATCCGCCATCTGCTGTTTATCAATCAGCATTTCAAAAGCTCCCGGCATCAGCGACATGTTCGATGCTTTGATCTCCTTCACATTTTTTCTCAGGATCGAAGTATCGCCGTCAAGTCCGCGCAATGTAATCGCTCCCGGCGTTTCATTCGCTAAAACGCCATTGCGAATTCTGCCATCATTTGTTGTCACGATGTAATTCACAAAGCGCGGTTCAATCGCGTAGCTCGGATTCAAAATCGAAGTCAGTAATTCATCTTTCGATTTATTATTCACGCCCGAAAGGTCAGGCCCGATACGTCCACCTTTGCTTGGCAAATGGCACTTCGCACAATGTTGCTCAAAGATTAGTTTACCGCGTGTCTGCTCTCCATTCATCGTCAGGACTTCTTTGTAATTCGTGACCGCTTGACCGCGATCATCGCCAGAGCCTTTAAATAAAGCCTTGGAACGAGCTACGACATCTGGCTCAGGATGATTATAAAGTCGTGCGCGCATCTCTTCGCCGAGCGCTGTTTTCTCAATCTTTTTTTCTTCAACGGCTTGCAGCAAAATTTTCATCCGCTCTTTTTCGCTGAGCATTGCTTCCAAAACTTTAGCACGAACGTCAGGCGTGTAGCTTTGCCAACCTGCGAGCAACGACGCAGCTACGGACGCATCATCAAACGAAGCCAGCGATTCGACTGCCGCCGCTTTGATTTCTCCGGCATCGCCCGAAGCCAGAATTTTTTGCAGCACCGGCGCAACCGTAGCAAAATTCCCACCACGCAAAGCACGAATTGCGGAGACCTTTTTCTTCGGGTCTACATCAGCTTTTGCCAGATCGCTCAGCGCCTTGTCAATCAAGCCTTTCAATTCAAAAAATCGCGCTATATCCCAAGCGGTTTTACTGACGATCTCATTCCCATCAAGAAATGGCTGCAATTCAGCTTCGATACTCGCGCCTTGTAACTTATGTACACCTGATAAACTCAGACCTTTGGCTAAACCGTTCAGGCCAGCACCGGGGTCTTTGTATTTACTTAATTTATTGAGGAAACTCTTAACTTCATTCGCGTCATGTTTCGCGCCGATCAGTGAACCGAGTTGCGAAGTCATATCTGAGTATTCAAAATTCACGTACTTTGTTTTCAAAGCTTGGAAGAATTTTGCAGCGTCATCATTAACTGAACTCAAAATCGCTAATCGGAACCATTGATCCATGCTGTGTTCCGCAGCCAATTCCACTAAAGCATCAAAAGCACGTTGATCTTTAATATTTCCAAGTGTTAACGCAAGCTGGTATTGCACACGAACATCAGGGTCTTTGGCTAACGCAAGTGCTTTCTCAAACACCTCGTCCGCACGTGCTTTATGTGCTGATTGTGCTTCAGCGTTTTCTTTAGCCGAAAGGTCATGATCATTAAGCCATCCAATTTTTCTTACCCCGACAGAATATTCAATCAGACGTAACGCATGCTCCCTTACTTGAGGAGTCTTATCATTTAACGCATTCAATACTTGCTTTTCTCCTAAAATACCGAAGCCAAAAAGCGTATAAAGAGCATGAATTTTCCCAACTGGAGACTGACTTTGCTCTGCAATCTGGAGAAGTTTCGGGATGACAGACGGGTCGTGTTGGGTAATCAGTAATCTTTGCGCAGTTATTCGGTGCCAGCCATTCGGATGCTCAAGCAGGTTGGCAAGCTCTTCGCTACTCGCCTTGCTCAAATTTGGTTTCAGATTCCGCGTCGTCTGCGCTTTGTTGTGGACGATTTTGAAGATGCGTCCCATCGTATCGCCGGCGTAAAAATCCATTCCTTTTTTGATTTCCTCAGGAATAGATTCGGGCGTTTCGATGAACAGGCGATAGACGTCCATCACGTATAAATTGCCGTCCGGCGCGTTCGCAAAATTGCACGGACGGAACCATTGATCTTTCGACGCAATGAATTCTGTGCCGTCTTTGGAGCGACTCGCTTTGAAGGTGACGCCATCCTGTGTAATCACATCACGGTGAATTAAATTCGCGCTGACATCGCCGACAAAAGCATTATTGCGGTATTCGGCAGGCCAAGCGTCTCCCGTGTAAATCGTGATGCCGCTCGCTCCCGTAAAATATCCGCCGACGTATTCCTTACGATTCAGTCCATTTTCATCGTAGCGTTTCTGCCGCAATTCCGTCCGCTGCTTGCGCCATTCCTGCGGCCCCGTCAGCGGAAACATTGGCGACGAAGGCTGTCCGTGATCTGAAATGTCTTGTTGATACGCGGGAATTTCAAGCAGCGGAGCGCGGGCGGCGTATTGCATCGGCAGGACTACATTGCGAATATGCTGCGTATTATTGCAGATGAATTGATTGCCCCATTCATCAAACGACGATCCGAATTGCGCGGGACCGCTGGCGGCTTCAAATTCTGCCGTGACTGGATTAAAGCGAAAATCTGCGCCACGAATCATGACTGCCGGATGATTCGGTTGATCGGGAGCTGTAATTTTTCCATCATTGCCGTTGTTCGCTGCGTAAATCCAATTGTCCAAACCGTACCGCAAATTCGTAATCCGCGCTTCAGGATTCACTTTCGGAAAACCTGTATACAAAACTTTTCGGATGTCCGCTTTGCCGTCTCCGTCGGTGTCTTTCAGGTACAAAATATCCGGCGCACTCGTGACGAACAATCCACCTTTCCACGGCAAAATTCCGCTCACTTCTAAAACGTTATCGGCAAAGATAATTGACTTCTCGTACTTCCCGTCACCGTCCACATCTTCGAGCATACGGATGCGTGAACGCGCAGGTTTACCCGCCGGAGGATCATCTGGATAATCCAACATTTCCGCGACGAAAATTTTCCCGTCTTCATCAAACACCATCTCGACCGGAGACATCACTTGTGGTTCTTTCAAGAAAACCTCGGCATGAAAATCTTCGCTGAATTGCATCGCCGCGAGCGATTGTTCGGCGGTGTAGGCGGGTTGTTCGGAGGAGGTTTTATTTTTGCAGGAGCCGACGAAAAGAAGGCTGAGCAAAATGATAGCAAGTGCATTTCGGGCAATATTTACGGGCATAAATGGAGGCTCCACGTGTAGCGCAATCTTTCCAGATTGCGTTTTTCGCTACAAATACTTCGTATAAAACTATCCGACGTGCGCGACTTGGTTTTATTCAATTAGCTCGTGACCACACATCGCAATCTGGAAAGATTGCGCTACTCGGCTTTCACTTTGATGACGAAATACGTGAATGCTTTATCAACCAGCAACTGATGCGGCATGCGGTGCGGAATATGGACGACATCGCCTGTGACTAATTTTCGCTTTTCGCCGCCTTTGATGCTGTCGCCGCGTGTTTCTCGTGCGTCTTCCTGTTTCTTCGGGTTGACGACTTCGCCGCCAATCACCAGCGTAGCCTCGCCGGATTGCACGATGAAATAATCGTCCATGTGATCGTGAACTTCAGGAATGCCATTAGCTTCGCGGTGACTGAGCGCTACATTGCTGGAACCGTAATCCGCTAACTTATTGCTCGAAGTTTTATTCGGCCCGGCAACTTTTTCGTGCAAAGGTTTTTCCTGCGCTTTCAAATCTTTGCCGAGCCAATGCGCGAAGTTCGGCAAGTCTACAGGCATATTAGCAACCGCCATCGTAGCGACGATGAGTAATAAAATTAAAGGTGATATTAGTTTCATAGTGGTTCCTTTTTTTGCCACAGATGACACAGCTCAGAACAGATTTTCACCGATCTTTTTTTGAGGCTTTTACCTGGCAAATTTTGATAATTGCTTTGTTTAAAAAGAATCTGTGTTGATCTGTCTTTATCTGTGTCATCTGTGGCAAAGAGTATTTACAATTTAAAAATCTGTTCCATCAGCACCCATTTTTCGCCAGGTTTCGCCCACGGCAATGGCTGCTGGTATTTCGACATTAACGTTTCCCATTCCTGCAATTTTTCGTTAGCGGCATCCATTTCTGCTTTGGCTTCAAATGAAAAATCATCGCGGGTTTCCATAATCATAAACAAGCGATTTCCGGTGAGAAATAGTTGCATGTCTGTGATGCCGGAGGCTTTGATGCCCGCGATATTTTCCGCCCACACGTGGCGGTGATGCGCTTCATATTCGGCAATCAAATCAGGGTCGTCTTTTAGGTCTAAGGCAAGACAGTATCGTTTCATACTTTGGAGTGCTGCGGCTCGACGCAGCTTTTCGTTCGCTACCAAAAACACAGGTTATATCGAAAAGTTCCCGCAATGAAC
>JAYSTY010000168.1:0-8687 GCA_043719385.1 Blastocatellia bacterium
ACAATTCGGCTTGTTCCTCGGCAGTAACTTCCGTGATAAATCTCGTTGGTGTTTTCATAGCTTCTCATTCTACCAGATTCTTTATGCCAACCTACTTAGATAGTATGGTTACGGTATATTCATACGAATTAGAAAAGAGGGTTTATGCTCGAAACATATTCGGCAGTGCTGGAAAATGATCATCTTCATTGGACAAATGAAGCGCCTGTTCTTCAGAGTCAGGGGCAGCCTGTAGCAGTGCTCGTCACGATAATTAACCAAATAACCGCTGGCGATCTATCTGCAAAAAAAGAAAAACTTTTGCAGGTGATGGAGCGGATCTCGGCTCGCAATGGATTGAGTGGAATTACTGATCCGGTTAAGTGGCAGCAGGAAATTCGCGCTGACCGGGAATTGCCAGGACGCGAGTAATTCAAATACACTTATGCTGCTTGATAGCAATATTATCATCTATTCCACTCAGCCCGCTCATCAAGCATTGCGCGAATTTATTGCTAACCATCTACCGAGTGTTTCTGCTGTTCATCAACAAACGATAGTCACGCATGACACGAAAGATTTTACCTGGATTGCTGGTATAAAACTGTTTGACCCGCTCACTGAACTGTAACGCTGAAGGCGGAATAGTTTCGCGTCCCGGGCTTCAAGTATGGAGAATTGTATTTTTACTCGCGGGTGTTTGGCGTTGCATTAGCGGATAAAGTTGAGCCTGTGATGATTGAGAATGTTAGCTAAAAATAGGATTGGATTCCCAAATGACCAACGATACCTCTACATTGCCAAAGAATAGTAGCCCTTTATTAAGATGTATTTTCTCAAGCATCCCATCATCCACCCAAATTGAAACGTTTGACTTCGCTGTATGGACATCAGATGAGCAAAGAATTGCGACTGCCGCTGCTGCGGATAGTTACATTTTGATATGGAGTGCGATAACCGGGAAATCAATACAGATGTTGGAACGGTCAAACCAACCCATCAAGTCTATGTCCGTATCTCCTGACGGTAAGATGCTTGCAAGTGTCACTGACGAAGGTACTGTTTATATTTGGGATATTAATTCTGGGATAGTTATTAAAACATTACTCGTAGATTATGAAGGTTACGATGGTTATGAAAGTGAACAAAATATAGTTTGGTCTCCAGATGGCAAAACAATAGCAATTTGTAGCGGCCCCATTGTCGATTTGTACGCCGTTGGTACTTGGGAAAGCATCGAAAGTATTGAAGAATTATCCGATTCATTTTCTTGTATAGCTTGGTCGCCAAATAGTCGAACCATTGTCTTAGGTACTATTGCAGGGGTTATTAATATTCAGGAACCCGGTCGCGTCAGGCTTCTTAGGTACGAAGGGCACGATGAAAAAATCAATACTATCTCTTTATCCCCTAATGGTAAGTTACTAGCATCCGGCTCAGATGACCTCACTATAAAAATCTGGCACACCGAAAATGGTAGGCTCAACTTTTCATTCGAAGGGCCTACCAGTCCAATAACAAAGCTTACCTGGTCACAAGATGGTCAATTATTGGCTGCTGCGTCAAAGAATGGAGATATAAGAATTTGGCAAGTAAATAAAGGAGAGGAGCTTAATTTCTATCGCTTCCCACAAAGGCAAAAGAGGCTATTAAATATTTCATTCTCGAATACTTCATTGTCAGTAAGTAGCTTGAGCATGCCTGATATGGAATATGCAGACCTTTTGCTAACTTCACTTGATCCTTATCATCAGACAATTCGCCAAACAAAGCCATCTGTAAAGCATATAAGTGCAAAAGTTGTTCTTGTAGGCGAGAGCGAAGTGGGAAAATCCTGTCTAGCTCGCCGTTTGGCAACAAACGAGTACAAAGAAGAAGGCTCAACCCATGGCATGCGTTTCTGGCAAATGAACGCAGAGCAGCTTGATCCTAAAAGTAAAGCTCCTAAAGATGAACAACGCGATATAACGATTTGGGATTTAGGCGGGCAGGATGAATATCGTTTAGTAAATCAGCTTTTCCTAGGTGACACCACATTGGCTTTGATGCTGTTTTCGCCGGATCGCGGCGAGAAGGCAATAGAAGATGTGCGTGAATGGAATTTGCGTTTAGAAAAACAAAAGCGTAGAGCGACAACCAAGTTACTGATTGGGGCAAAAGCAGATGCGGTCAATCACGAAATCATTGATCAAAGTTCCATCAATACATTGGTCAGAGATTGCGGGATGTTGAAAGAATGGCATCTGGTTAGCGCGAAAGATAGTACCGGAATTGCAGGGTTAAAATCTGCGATTTCCAAAGCAATCGATTGGAAGTCTTTATCTGTCACGACTCGCCCAAGATTATTCCAACTCGTTCGTGAAGCCATTATCGAACGTCAACAACGCAATGAGGTGGTGGTGCTTTATTCTGTACTTGAGAAACAAATCCAAGACTCAGAATTGCCATCAAATGAAACATATGATCCTGATGCTGTACGAACCGTAGTTGATCAATTGGAAAGACAAGGATTAATTGTAGACACATCTCTTTCTAATGGAGAACGTGTCCTGCTTTTACAAATTGGTTATATCGGGACTTATGCGGGGGCACTAATCAAGGCTGCTAAAGTTAATCTCCGCGGCGTTCCTGCATTAGAGATGGCAGAAATTTATGGGATGAAAGCTTTTCCTGGAATCAAAAGCGATGCCCGTTTGGATGCTTTTACTGAACGTATTGTTATCGAATGCGTAGTGCAATTACTGATACGTCACGGAATTTGTCTAAAACATGAAGGGCTGTTAATCTTCCCTTCTCAATTCCCTACACTCCAATCAGATACACAATCAAATATTACCCAAACAGTTTCCTTGTATTACGATTTCACAGGAGCGATTGATAACATTTATTCTTCACTCGTGGTCAAATTAGCACTCAGTGAACGTTTCGGACGCATTCGGTTGTCACATAATCAAGCAGATTACGATCATTGTGGACTAAGAAAAGTGGATCGTCACAGCGGCTTCGCTCATCTTGATCTTTTGTTCAGTAAAGATTGTAGCAAAGAGACGCGTGATTTGTTCATCAACTTTGTCGAAGATCATTTGCAACGAGAAGGTGTCGAAATCAAAGAGGTTTTGGAAATCGTCTGCACCTGTACCTACAAATTTGATGAAGCTTTGGTGAAAGAGCGAATTGATGATAACCGAAGCGATGTAATCTGCCCTCGTTGTGAATCACGTCATCCCATCAGTGAAGGTGCAAAGAAGGCGCGCGAAAAGAACCCAGCCATTGTAAGAGAAATGTTCGCGCTGAAAACCCAACTCGAAAAGAGAAGTATCATTGAAGCGAATGAGGTCAAAATTGAATTAGCCGCTCACAAACCTGATGGTCTTGCCAATCTTCGTATTTTGCATTTGAGCGATCTGCATTTTGGCGCTGAGGACGATGTTGATGTCAGGCTCTATCAATTGAGCCGCGATTTGAATGATAAAGTGGACGGCTTAGGTTTTGATAACCTGGATTATTTAGTTATTTCCGGCGATTTGACGAATCGTGCCACGAAAGAAGAATTCGATCATGCCTACAAATTTATCAGCGGACTGATTGAGCGGTTCAAGCTCTCGGCGGAACGCTGCATTATCGTTCCCGGCAATCACGATTTAAGCTGGGATCAGGAAGTTTACGATTGGAAACGGGAACGATTGGTGAATCTTAAATCCTTGAAAGATGGATCGTTCATCAAAGAAGGAAAACTTTACGGGCTTCGTGACGAAACGAAATATCCTGCGCGGTTTGACAACTTCAGCAAGTTTTATCATTCGCTAATTCAGCTTCCTTATCCATTGCAGGCTGAATCACAATGTTTGTCCTTCCTGTACGACGAACCGCGCCTGCAATTTCTGACTATGAATTCTGCTGGGGAAATTGACGAATGGTTTCAAGACCGTTCCAGCATCAATGACAAAGCTTTGGTCAAAGGTCTGTCCGAAGCTGAACGACAAATTGAGCAAGCCAAAACAGCGGGGCGAATAGACAAAGACGCAGAAATTTTGCGCATCGCCGTCTGGCATCATCCGGTCACAGGCAATGAAAAAATTATCAACGATGCGTTTCTGGAACAGCTTCGGAAGGCGGATGTCAAACTTTGCCTGCACGGGCATGTTCACGAAGACCGTGCGGATTTGGTGGGCTATTTACACCCAACACGCAAGCTGCACATCGCAGGCGCAGGATCATTTGGCGCAGGCGCAAAGGAGCGTCCGGCTTCCGTTCCGCGTTTATACAACGTCCTCGAAATCTGGCGCGACCACAGCAAGATTCGTGTGCATACACGATGCCTGAAAAAAGATGGCGGCGCGTGGGAAGGCTGGGCAGTCTGGCAGGGACAGGACAATCACTCGAAACGCTCATATTACGAAATCAAACTCAAATAGGAGAGGCAGTCCGAATGGCTTATTTCTTGTGGCTGTGCCGCCCGATGTGCGGTCAGGCTGTGCCTGACCGCAAGGCGTCAATACTCCAGAGGGCTACGCCCAATCGTTTGGTGTCACAACCTAATCGCTACCAACGGGCACAGCCCTAAAGAACGGTACAGTCCTGCGGAAAGGCATAGCCATTCCGCACATCGGGCGGCACAGCCGCAAAACTCGGGTTGCCAAAAAATCTCCCACCCTGAGAGAAAATTCCGCAGGCAAAATTCCAGGCTGCGTAAATCTTCCCAAAATGCTACGGCTCTAACGCGTAAAATATTCATTCGTCCTTATTTTTCCTGGTCTGTAAGTTGCACGCTTACGGAACGTATGAAATATACTCACACTAGAGAAGAAGCAAACCCCGTCGCTACGGCTCCGGGTACTGTACCGGGAAGATATTTTGCCACAGTTATTCTCGCCTTAATCTGGCTGACCACAGCGGGCTGGGCTTCGCCACAGATGCAGGTTAAGCAGCCACAAAAAAATCAAACGCCTAAAGAAAGACCCAAGCCTTCGTTCAGCGCAGAAGAAATCAAAGAAGCGCGTGAGCTGCTTGGCTCGCTGGGGTATTGGGTGAATTTTGAGGTGACTGGCGTTGATGCCTCCATGCGGCATGCCCTGATCGCTTTCCAAAAAATCGAAGGACGAGAACGCACGGGGGTTTTCACCCAGGCTGAACTTGAAGCCTTACGCGTTGCGCATAAAGCAAGCCCGATGGAAACTGGCTACAACCACATCGAAATTAATCTTCAGTTGCAGGTTTTATTTGTCGTTGATTGTTGCGGCGCAATTTTGCGCATCCTGCCCGTGTCATCAGGGTCGGGCGATTTTTTTACAGAAGGTGGCAGAACGCGGCAGGCCATTACGCCGATTGGTCGTTTTGCGGTGCAACGCAAAATTGCAGGCTGGCGCAGAAGCCCGCTCGGACTGCTTTATTATCCGAATTACTTTCACGGCGGCATCGCAATTCATGGCAACCCGGCAGTGCCAGTTTATCCCGCCAGCCACGGCTGCATTCGCATTCCGATGTTTGCCGCCAAAGAATTTAGCGCCATGGCAAAAGTGGGAATGATTGTTTTAATTCACGACGGCAATCCGTTACCACCTCCAGAAAACCTCGCCGATTCGGAAAAGCACAAACCAGGAGAAATAAAATGATTGGATTTACCCAACAACTCAGAGCGCACCCCACCAAAACACAATTGGTTGTGACTCCCAAAGCAGAAGCCAGCCTGAGAGCCGAAAAATAGAAATTGCAAACACTGCTCAGTGCAACCAATACAAGCCTGACAGAAGGTTGGGAAGAACGCGACTCGCCATCCGAAGACGAAATCCGCGAGGTTGAATTCAGCCATCACGAGTCCATTATTCTCAGGCGGCAACAGGTTGAGGAAGCGCTGCAACGGATTGGTTTGAGGACTTATGGGCGCTGCCTGGCTTGTGGAGTTCAGATCAAAATAAAACGGCTCGCAGCGGATTATGCGGCGCCGTTGTGCCTGGCCTGCCAAATCGAAAATGAGGAATAAACATTTGGTGCGCCTGCATCCTGCTGGCAAGGTCATCTGACATTTTTATCCGGCTGGGGTATTTTGTGACCTCATTACTTTGTGCTAAAGTTACAAATTATTATCATTCGATAAACATCGTTACGTTTGCAACACAGAGTAATTCAGTTATGGGCATTCCAATTCTTCAGGCAGTCAAAATCGGCAGCTACATCTTCAAACAAAAAATTAAAGGGAATAAACGTTATCCGCTGGTCTTAATGCTGGAGCCCCTTTTCCGGTGCAATCTGGCATGTGTTGGTTGTGGCAAGATTCAATATCCAGGCGAGATTCTGAAAAAAAATATGACGCCGGAACAGGCGTTCAAGGCCATCGAAGAATGCGGTGCGCCTGCCGTCAGCATTGCGGGTGGCGAGCCCCTGATGCACCCGGAAATTGATGTCATCGTCAACGGAATGATTGCGCGGAAGAAATTCGTCATCTTTTGTACGAACGCGATTCTGCTCGAAAAGTACATTGATAAATTTACGCCTTCGCCTTACCTGACGTTTAATATTCACCTTGACGGATTACAGGAAAAACATGATCACGCTGTTGATCGCAAAGGAATTTTTGACATTGCTGTCAAAGCCATCAAGGCCGTGAAAGCGCGGGGGTTTCGTATCAATACAAACACAACTGTTTTTGAAGGTGAGAAGCCGGAAGACCTGCACGAACTCTTTGATTTTATTTCTGACCTCGGCACAGATGGCATGACAATTTCGCCTGGTTATAGTTATGCCTGGGCGCCCGATCAGGAACATTTTCTTAAGCGCGAGCAGACCAGAGAGTTGTTCCGTGCCGCGCTGGCGCCGATGAAAACCAAACGCGGCAGCAAGTGGAATTTTACCAACTCACCATTCTTCCTGAAATTTCTGACCGGCGAAGTCGAATACGATTGCACACCCTGGGGCAATCCAAATTACAATATTTTCGGCTGGCAAAAACCTTGCTACCTGCTCAATGAAGGCTACACAGAAACCTTCAGGGAATACATGGAAACTACCGAATGGGAACAATATGGTCACAAGAGCGGGAATCCAAAATGCCAGGATTGCATGGTGCATTGCGGGTTTGAGCCGACGGCAGTGATTGATGCCACGCGCAACTTAAAGAATATGCTCGTTTCAATTCGCGGCTTGAATTAAAGCAATATTACGCGTGATAGCGCGTGATACACCCCTTGAGTGGCTCGCTATGGCTCGCAGTACTGTACCTGAGATACTGTCGCCTGGTCTATCCACTTTACTAATGCGGTAATTTTTGCGTACAATCAATCTTCCACACTGATTCGTTGATTTCTAAACTTTACGGTAACGCGAAAAATAACCACTCCAAATCGAAGGGACGATTATGAAAAAGAAAAACCTTTCTCGCAGAGATTTTGTTAAGAGCACGGCGGCGCTCACCGCTACGTCAATCGCCGGGACAGCTTTTACTATTGTCAAAGCTGAATCCGTGCGCGGCACCAAAGCCAACTCCACGGTGCAAATCGGCTGGGTTGGACAGGGCGGACAAGGCACACGCGATGCGCAATTGTTAGAGCAAACCGGCAAAGCCAAAATTGTGGCGCTGGCGGATTATTTCCAATATCGCCTGGACAAGGCCAAAGGCCCGTTCAAGGTTGATGATAAGCGTTGCTTCAGGGGCATTGACGCTTATAAAGAAGTAATGAATTTGAGCGACGTTGATGCTGTGCTTTTGACCACGCCGCCGGGTTTCCGCCCTGATCATTTCAAAGCTGCGGTCGCCGCGAAAAAACATGTCTATGCAGAAAAGCCGTTAGGCGTTGACGCTCCCGGTTTGCACATGGTGTCAGAAGCCGGCGAGAAAGCACTGGCGCAAAAACTGACAGTTGTGGTTGGACTGCAACGTCATTACAGCAAAGCCTACCGCGCCTGCAAAAAATTGATTGATGAAGGCGCTTTAGGGGATGTTGGCCTGACACATTCGGCCTGGGATCAGGGCGACCTCTGGCAGGATCGTCGGGCCAAGCCAGACAAAGGTAAATGGGCGACGCAACTCGATTACGAAGTCGAGCATTGGTATTTCTTTAAATGGCTCTGCGGCGATCATATCGTTGAGCAAAACATCCATAATATTGATGTTATCAACTGGATGCTCAACGCGCATCCGCTGCGTGCTTCCGGTTTTGGCGGACGCTCCGTGCGCAAAGAAATCGGCGACATCAACGATCACTTTGCCATCACGTATGAATATCCAAATGGCGTCGTTTCCAGCAATACCTGCATCCAGATTGACGGTACACGCGGCGATGTTTCAGAAACAATGCGTGGCTCAAAAGCGACGTTCACCTCAAGCAACGCTAAAGGTGGAACTGGCACAGCAACGATTATCGGGACACGGAAAAAAGGCATGACGGAAGACCCGATTATTTATAAATATGACGGCGCACAGGGAGCCGATAAACATTACGATCAGGAAGCCGAAACGTTCGTTGGTAGCGTATTGGGAACAGGCGAAGGTGAAGATAAATATCGCAACGATACCAAGTACGGCGTCGAAAGCACCCTGACCGCGATTCTGGGACGCGATGCCGCCTACAAGGGGCGCGTGATTACCTGGAATGAAATGTGGAACTCAAAAGAGAAACTTGCTTTTAACGGCAGAGCTTAATTGAGCGGAAGAGAAACCCGGTCGCTACGGCTCAGTACAGTACCAGGAGCCGTAGCGACTGGGTTGACAATAA
>JAYSTY010000169.1:0-1435 GCA_043719385.1 Blastocatellia bacterium
ACGGCTGGTGGTATTGCTTGATCGAAAGGTATCAGAGGTCTTCACGACACCAGAAGCTGTAAATTCAGTACTAAAAGCATTGGTCGCTGCATTACCGAAAGTAGCCAGACAAAAAACTGCTCGTAAAGACAAGCGCACCTAACGTCTTTACTGCCTGCGCCTCCTGGTTTGTTTCATCACTTCCCAACCCGATAGCCATCACGTGCCCGCACACTTTGATGAGGTGGCAAAACCTCTACGCGCACGCGGCGAAATTCTCCGGGCTGACCTTCATTGGTCGGGTAATAGCCGAGCGAATATTGATGCCGCAATTCTTCGGCAATCAGCGCAAACGCCTCATTAACATTGGTCAGCGTTTCGGCCTGATGCACGCGTCCGCCGCTGCGATTGGCGAGGCCGCGCAAATATCTTGTCGCCAGTTCAAATTCTTCTATTGTAGGTTCTGAATTGATCAGCCTTTTCGACTGGTCATTGCCGTTGAGAATTTCTTTCACATCTTCCATCGTGTCGTACTGCACTGAGTACACACTCACTTCGTTTTTTTCAGCATCGAACATGGATTGTTTGCCGCTGCCATATTTGCTTTCGGTGTCTACGCCGTCGGTGAATAAGACGATAGCTTTGCGGCCCTGAATAGTTTTGAGCTTTTCGCTCATCACCTTATTGAGAGCTTCGTAAAGCTTCGTGCCAGTGCCGGTTTTAGTTTTGGCAATCGTTTGTTTCAGGCTGTTGCGGTCATTGGTGAACTCACCCTGCACACGAATTCTGTCATCGAAGGAAATCACCATCACGCGATCAGCGGGGCGCAGTTGTTCGATGAAAGTGAAAGCGGCGCGTTGAATATCTTCAATTCTGAATTTTGTGCTGCGCGAAGTATCGAGCATCAGGACGACGTTGATAGGAACTTCGAGGGCCGAGAAATTGGTGATTTCCTGCGGCGAATTTTCTTCGTACAGTTTGAAATCTTTATTGGTGAGATTGAGTAAATATCTGCCTTCACGATCAATCACGCTGACGGGAATTGTCACCAGCGTCGAATCAATTTTGATCGTTTCTTCTTTTTCAGACTCCGCCGGACGCATTGTTGGCGGGGGCTGCGGTTGCGATTTTTTGTTTTGCGCTTTGTTTGCCTGCGCACAGACGAGACTGCTCAGCAGCAAAATACTTATTAGCCAAATAAATCGTACCATCAGTACACCTCCTGAAAATTTTCACCTGTCCAGCAAACTTCAGTTTGCTGCCTCTCTCGGCAACTGTGTTTCTATTGCGAAGTCCAACAAACTGAAATTTGTTGGACTTTATTGTTTTGCTAATTCGTCACTTCAAAATTTCGCCGCTTCATCACGGGACGATTTGGATTATCGCCATTTTGATTTCCGCCTGCGCCCGGAGCGCGATAGCCTTCCTTGGCTTTCACTACGCCACCAGCCTGATT
>JAYSTY010000170.1:0-8653 GCA_043719385.1 Blastocatellia bacterium
TCACATGCCCATGAGTACTTAGGTGCCTGGTACATGCGCGAGAGGTTGCGAAATGGTACTAATGAAGTTATCGAATATTATAACTATTCGCCTGATAATAACGTTAAGCATTACGAAAACAGTTATGGCATTAATTTACGGGGGTGTCGGGATTTTTTGCCAGAAGCAGTAAAGAAATGGAACCGCGAGCAGGGAAAGATAAAACTACAGATAGAATGTATTATCTCCACTTCGAATCCGTCAAGATATTACTATCAGCTTTACTGCGATAAATTGGGAGAAGGTACGGCTGTTTTTAGTATGTATAACCCCAGCGCCGAGATCAACCCGGAAAAGAATGTTTATTTCTTAGGTAACGGTAAAGTCTGCTTTTACTTTGGCTGGAAATTCGCAGTGAGTATGGACGCTGGCGCAACCTGGAATGTCTGGAGCGCGGATCGAAAACTCAAAGACTTTCAGGCAGGGGAATATAACTTAATCAAAAGTGTGGCGATGGAAAAGAACGGAACTGGAAAAATGGAACTAAGCCGTAAAGATGAAACTGTCGGAGCAATCAAAACACTTTTTACCAAAGACTATGGGCAGCATTGGGAGGCAGAATAAGTCGCTGAACAGACGAATGCCGTAATCCACCTGCACCTATTAATCAGACAGTTGTTAGCGGCTTACAGTTAAATCAAATGACTCAATAATCCATCGCGCAACTTAGGCGCAAACCAGGTGGATTTGGGGGGCATAATTTCTCCGGCGGCGGAAACTGCCATTAATTCCTCCATCGTCCCCGGCAAATAATTCAACTCTCAGATCATCAAACATTGACATCCCTTCGTCTTCAGCCAATCATATCGCTCATCAATTGACAGTAAGGAAAAGCGCCAGTTCACAAAAAAATAACAGCGATTAATCTCGCTCAATGATCCCAATTTGAGTTTTTTTTAATATGCAAAAATACGATTTAATTGTGATTGGCTCTGGCCCCGGCGGACAACGCGCTGCCATTCAAGGCGCTAAGCTCGGCAAGCGCGTTGCCGTCATCGAAAAAAAAGAAGTGGTCGGCGGCGCGTGCATCAATACCGGGACGATTCCCAGCAAGACGATGCGCGAAGCCGTGCTGCATCTGTCGGGCTATCAATACCAAAATGTTTATGGGATGAATTATCGCGTCAAAGATAAGATTTCAATTGCGGATTTATCTTTTCGCGTCCAGCACGTTATCAAAACGGAGTGCGATGTCACCCAGGCGCAGATGACGCGGAACGGGATTGATTTGATTACCGGCGCTGCCAGCTTCATTAGTCCCACTCAACTTAAAATTGAGAGTCAGCAACGCGGAACTTCTGAGCTTGAAGCCGACTTTGTTGTGATTGCGACGGGCACACGTCCGGCAGTTTCGGCGACGGTTCCGATCAATAACCGCACGATCATTAACAGCGACCAGATTTTTCAGTTGGAAGAAATTCCGAAGACTTTGATTGTTGTCGGCGGCGGCGTCATCGGCATTGAGTACGCTTCGATGTTTGCGGCGCTGGGCGTCAGAGTAATTTTGATTGAGAAACGCCCGAAGTTATTGGAATTTGCCGATGACGAAATTATTGAAGCGCTCTCTTATCACCTCCGCGATCACCGCGTCACGATGCGTTTGGGCGAAGAGGTGACAGGCGTTGAAGAAATGCCGGATGGCGCGGTGATTGCCAATTTAGGGAGCAAAAAGAAAATCGTCGGCGATGCGCTTTTATATTCAATCGGGCGGCAGGGCAATGTGGATAGTTTGAATTTAGAGGGCGCGGGACTTGAAGCCGATGAGCGCGGTCGCATCAAGGTTGATGCCGAGTACCGGACAACGCAACCAAATATTTTCGCGGTTGGTGACGTGATTGGGTTTCCCAGCCTGGCTTCCGTTTCGATGGAGCAGGGCCGACTTGCCGCCTGTCATGCTTTTGGCATTCCGGCTTATTCTGATTCTGACAGCTATCCTTACGGCATTTACACAATCCCGGAAATTTCTTTTGTTGGCAAAACGGAAGAGCAGTTGACTGATGAAGATGTGCCTTACGAAGTCGGTGTTGCGTATTACCGTGAAATTGCGCGTGGTCAGATTCGCGGCGATACGACCGGGCGCTTGAAGCTGATTTTTAATCGTGACACAAAAGAAATCCTGGGCGTTCACATCATCGGCGAAGGCGCGGCAGAATTGATCCATATCGGGCAAGCGGTTTTGACGCTCAAAGGTACAATCGAATATTTCATCAACACAGTTTTCAATTATCCAACGCTGGCAGAATGCTATAAAGCCGCCGCTTTTAATGGACTGAACAAGCTCTCGCGCTTTGGCAATTAAGAAAAAATAAGTTTTCAGGATATGAATTGTTTCTGGAAAATAATTGTCCGAACAAAGTCCCAACGGGACGATATGTAATAGCCCAGGGTGCAACCCTGGGTAAGATAGAAATATATAAAGTAGCCCTGAAAGGGCGACATGAAAACCTGTGATTATCTCGCCCTTTCAGGGCTTGCGCCAAAATTGCAATGCTCCCCAGGGTTGCACCCTGGGCTATTATATTTCGCTCTATTGGAGCTTGGGTCGGAAGAAAATTTCCAGTTTCTAACACAAATAATTCGAGTCACCAATTATGCTTACCATCGGAGTTTTAGCCGCAGAACATATCGCCGTCGGGCTGGTCAATAATCATCAACTGGTTGGTGCGCTGCGTGTGTTCCCGCCGGTTGGCAGCGATTCAGATTTTCTGATTGAGTTGCCGACAGATGAAATTGCGCGGCGTCTTGCCGAACAAATCGCAGCCGTGGCGGACGGTCAGGAAATCGGCGCTATCGGGCTTGGCTTCCCCGGCATTATTCGTGACGGATTAATTGAGGATTCGCCAAATTTGCCGCAAATGAAGGGGCAGCATCTGGCGCAACAATTGTCCGAATTGCTGACACCGCGTGGCATTACTGCGCCCGTTCACATTCTGAACGATGCCGATGCGATGGCGGCGGGAGTGGCTGCGACACAAGGATATTTGGATCAGAAAATTCGTGTCTGGTGGCTCGGCAATGGGATCGGCTTTGGCTTATACCCGCCCATTCCCGGAGCCGGCGAAGGCGGACATCTGGTCGTCACGCTTGATCCCAAAGAAGAATTTTGTCGCTGTGGCGGGCGTGGTCATTTAGAAGGAATCATGGGACATCGTGCGATGCGGATGCGCTTTCTTGATCTGGAACCCGAAGAGGTTTTCGCCGAAGCGCAGCAGGGCGATCAGCGTTGCGGCGAATTCGTCAAATTATGGCATCGGGCTTTGGCGGCTGGGACTGCGACCAGCATTCATCTGAACGGGCCAGGAAAATTTTATATTTCCGGGCCGAATGCCAGATTCGTCCAGGTTGGTTTGCTGGATTTATACGTTCACGAAATGGTCAAGATGAGTCCTTTGCAGGGTAGTTCAATGGAAGTCATCCCTACCAGTGACGACATCGCAGTCATTGGCGCAGCGATCAGCGCTGAACAAAACGCTGGATGAGAATTTAAAAATCGAGAGAAAAATGTTGATCAATTATTCACCTCTTCAACGTCTAATACTATTGCTATTAGCGATTCTTAGCCTGAGCTCAATCAAAACCATTGCACAACAAGTCAGCCCGAATCTCTATCAATCAATTCGCTGGCGCAGCATCGGCCCATTTCGCGCGGGTCGTACCGTGGGCGCAGTTGGCATCCCCAATCAACCAAATACATTTTTCATCGGCGTCAACAATGGCGGCGTGTGGAAGACTACCGACGCGGGACGCACATGGAAACCGATTTTTGATGAAGCTCCCACGGGTTCAGTCGGCGATGTAGCAATCTGTGAATCACAGCCCAACGTAATTTATATCGGCAGCGGCGAAGGCTTGCAGCGGCCTGATCTTTCGACAGGCGACGGCATTTATAAATCTTCGGACGGTGGAAAATCGTGGAAAAACATGGGCTTGCGTGAGGCGCAACAAATTGGCGGACTGGTCGTTGACCCGAAAGACCCGAACAGAGTTTTTGTCGCGGCGCTTGGTCATCCTTACGGAGCCAATGATGAACGTGGCGTGTATCGTTCGCTTAACGGCGGAGCGACGTGGCAGCGCGTGTTATTCAAGGACGAAAACACGGGAGCGGTGCAGGTGGAACTTGACCCGACGAATTCGCAAATTCTCTACGCCGATTTGTGGCAGGGACGACAAGGCCCGTGGGAAAATGGCGCGTGGCAGGGCGCAGGCAGCGGCTTGTATAAATCTACGGATGGCGGAACTACGTGGCAGCACTTGACGAAAGGATTGCCTACGATTGAGCAGGGCTTGGGACGCATCGGATTTGGCATTGCTCGCAGCAACTCAAAAATAATTTATGCGACAGTTGATGCGAATCCGAACGTCGCAGGCATTTATCGGAGTGACGACGCAGGCGAAAGCTGGACGCGATTGAGCGGCGATACAAGGCTTTGGGGACGCGGCTCTGACTTCGCGGAAGTTCGACCGCATCCAAAAAATCCTGACATTGTTTTTGTGGCGAACACGGGTTCGTATAAATCAATTGATGGCGGCAAAACCTGGACGGCTTTCAAGGGTGCTCCCGGCGGAGACGATTATCATCGCATCTGGATTAATCCTGAAAATCCTGACGTGATGCTTTTCGCTGCCGATCAGGGCGCAGTTGTCACCGTCAACGGCGGCGAGACGTGGAGCAGTTGGTACAATCAGGCGACCGCGCAGTTTTATCACGTCAGCACTGACAACCGCTGGCCTTATTGGGTCTATGGCGGACAACAGGAAAGCGGTTCCGCAGCCGTTGCGAGTCGTGGCGATTACGGTGCGATTACGTGGCGCGATTGGCGCACGGTCGGCGTCGAAGAATACGGTTACGTCGCACCTGATCCGCTGAATCCTGACATTACTTACGGCGGCAAAATTACGCGCTACGATTGGAAAACCGGACAGGTAAACAACATCGCACCGGAAGCTATTCGCAGTGGTAAATATCGGTTCCTGCGGACTGCGCCGGTGTTGTTTTCTCCGGTAGACAACAAGACACTTTTTTACGCAGGCAACGTACTTTTTAAAACTACGAGTGGCGGCAACAGTTGGGAAATTATCAGTCCTGATTTAAGCCGCGAAACGTGGGATGTGCCTGCCAATGTTGGCGTTTATCGCACTGAGCAAATGAAAACGATGCCGCGTCGTGGTGTTATTTACACTGTCGCGCCTTCTTACAAAGACATCAATACAATTTGGGCGGGAACAGATGATGGGCTGATTCACCTGACTCGTGATGGAGGCAAAAACTGGAAAAATATCACGCCGCCGGAATTGAAATCGTGGGCCAAAGTTTCGTTGATGGATGCTTCGCATTTTGATAACGACACGGCTTACGCGGCGGTGAATACGCTGCGGCTGGATGATTTGCGACCGCACATTTATCGCACCCACGACGGCGGAAAAACGTGGAAGCACATCACAAACGGAATCCCTGATGGCGGTGTTGTGAACGCCGTCCGCGAAGACCCGATTCGTAAAGGGTTACTTTACGCAGGCACAGAGCAAGCCGTTTATTTTTCCATTGATGACGGCGAGCATTGGCAATCACTGCGGCTGAATATGCCCGCGACTTCGATTCGTGATTTGGTCGTCAAAAATGATGACATCGTAGTTGGCACGCACGGACGATCTTTCTGGATTCTGGACGACATCACACCGCTGCGCCAAATCACCAATGAAATTGCGGCTGCGGATGCGCACCTCTTCACACCGCAAATGGCATATCGCGTTCGTCGCAGTTTGAATACGGACACCCCGATTCCGCCCGAAGAACCGATGGGGCAAAATCCGCCTGACGGCGCGATCATTAATTACTATTTAAAATCCGATGCGAGCGAAGTCACGCTGGAAATTTTCGATCAATCCAATAAATTAGTTCGTCGTTATTCGAGCAACGACAAGCCCGAAATCATTGATGAAAAATCGCAGGCGTATCCAACGTACTGGTTCAGACCCGCGCGAGTATTGCCTGCCAAATCCGGCATGCAACGCTGGATGTGGGATTTGAAATATGCACCACCGGAAGGTTTTCCGCGTTCCTATCCGATGACCGCAATTGTAAATGACACGCCGAGTCAGCCCGTCGGCACAACCGTTTTGCCCGGTGAATACAAAGTAAAATTAACGGCGAATGGCAAAAGTTTTACGCAGCCGCTCACGATCAAAGCGGATCCGCGAGTGATGACTCCGATGGCAGGTTTGGCGAAGATGTTTGAAGTTTCGTTAAGCAGTTATGAAGGCATCGTAAAAATTCGTGCAGCCCAAAATGAAATAAACAAATTGCGCGAGCAATTGAAATCTTTACCGTCAACGGAGACTGCCGCAATAGAGAAAAAATTAACCGAATTGACGGGGCGATCTTCCGGCATTGATGCCTTCGGTGGCAGCAGCCGCGAACCGGGATTCGCCGGACTGAGCTTCAATTTTCTCGGCTTGATGAATTTAGTCGAAGGTGCAGATGTGGCTCCGACAACGCAGGCGATGGCGGCTTCGAATGAATTACAAAAATCTTTGAGCGCGTTGCTGGCACGTTGGGAAGAAATCAAAACAAAAGATGTCAAAACGCTCAACGATGAATTGCGCAAGGCAGGAAAGCCTGCGATTAAATAAGAACCTGAGAACGCAGGAATAATATTCAAAACTACATGAGAAAATTCTTTTTGTTCGCCACCCTACTTATCATTTGTTCCGTACAAGTATTCGCACAAACAAATCTCTCTAACCTCAACAAAACGCTAAAAGGAACCATCGCCGTTCAGCTTTGGAGCTTTCGTGAAGCCTTTAAAACTGATGTGCCAGGAACGCTGAAGCGTGTCCACGATCTGGGTTTCACGTATGTTGAATTGGCAGGTTATTACGGCATGTCTGCGCAACAATTTAAGGTGGAACTCGACAAAGCCGGACTCAAAGCTGTGAGCATGCATATCGAATTTGAAGAAGCTGAACGCAGTATTGATAAATACATCAAAGACGCGAAAATATTGGGCGTCACACAAATCGGCGTGCCCTGGATCAACTCTCCGTTTACGTTACAGGATTGCGAAAAAGCGATTGCGGTTTTCAATCAGGCCGGAGCCAGATGCGCCCGCAACGGCCTCATATTTTTCTATCACACGCACGGCTACGAATTTGTGCCGAACCCAAAAGGCAAAGGCACATTGTTTGAATTGCTGATGGCGAAAACAAACCTCAAATTTGTCAAATATCAGCTTGATACTTTCCACGTCACTTATCCCGGACAGGACGCGGCAAAGCTTATCCAAAAATACCCAAAGCGGTTTGTTTCCCTGCACCTGAAAGATATTCGTAAAGAAGTTGTTGGCGATAATTCCGGCGGGATGAAAGACGGCGACGGATGCCCGCTTGGGCAGGGGAAAATTAACTGGCCTGAAGTGTTGAAGGCAGCACGAAAGGACGGCGTGCAATGGTATATCCTCGAAGACGAAACGCCGACCGTGTGGCAAGCCGTGCCGCAATCATTACAGTTTCTCGCAAAGCTGAAATATTGAATTAGCCTTGTAAAGAATTGCGCCGCGCAATTTTTCTGCATTGACGCAACCGACGCACACCTCGTAAAATCTTACCGTTCGCTTATTGCAATGACTCATTCAGCAATAATTCAGAAGTGACGCGGTGCAAAATCAGTCACTTCAAAAAACTCACAGCCTCTTCAGCAAAATTGAATTTATGAAAAACACACAACGCTTAATTTGGGGAATCATTTTCTTTGGCGTCATCGTTTTCGGGGCCGTAAAAATCGCACAAAGGGTTCGCGCTCCGCGTCAGCAAACGGCACAAAAAACTGCTCCGCAAATCTTACCACCTGCGCCAACTGTCAGAGCTGCAAAGCCGCAAGCGAAGATCGTTGTCGCCGACAGGCCCGGCAAGCATAAAGAGAAAGCAAAAAACGAAGCAAAGGAAAATCCAGCCGAGGAGCGTTTGTCTGAAATTCAAAAGGAGCTTGCTGAGGCAGGGAAGCGCAACCGTGAAAGTTATGACCAACCGGATGAGGCCGCCGAATATTATCGGTTGAAGCGTTTACCCGCAGGCGCCAAAGAAATTCCCATCGAAAAATATTTTATCGCCAAAGCGCAGATGGATGCGATGCCGCAATATTCGACGGCGTTAGGACACACGTTGCCTGCACGCAATGAAATGAAAAAGGAGGACAAGTCAGAATTCGCACAAACCGAAGCGCTTGGTACGTGGACATCGCTCGGCCCCGGCAATATTGGTGGTCGCACGCGCGCCCTTATTCTTCATCCCACTAATCCAAATATTATGTATGCAGGCGGCGTAGCGGGTGGCGTTTGGAAAACAACGAATGGCGGCGGTGTCTGGCAACCGTTGACCGATTTGCTGGGAAATTTGGCAGTGTCCTGTCTGGCCTTTGATCCGAATAATCCAAATGTGATTTACGCCGGAACGGGCGAAGGATTTTACAATAGCAACGCGATTCGCGGCGCCGGAATCATGAAATCCACCGACGCGGGCGCAACGTGGCAACAAATGACCAGCACCAGTACGAGCGATTTTTACTATGTAAATGATTTGGTGATTAGCAAAACGAACACGCAGCATTTGTACGCCGCTA
>JAYSTY010000018.1:0-10780 GCA_043719385.1 Blastocatellia bacterium
GGGCTTGACGCCATCCTTTACGCTCGGTTTCAAATCACAATTTGGCAGTTCATTTTTTCCGAACACGAACAAACCGGAACGTCCGAAATTTTTTGATACGACGTTGCAGGGCAGCCTGAAAGGTGAAATAGCACGCGGCACAATGAATGCCAATTTGCAATTTGATCTGGTGGGGTCAAGCTTTCGCAAAGAGGCATTACGCTTCAATGAAATCGGCGACCGCGCCAACAATATTGATTTGGCAAATTATTTAATGCAATTCAATTTGGGACGCAGCCGCCTGGTTTCTGGTCACACGACTTACGGCACGAACCGCCACCTGATTAATAATTTTGCTTCACGCGGTTTGACGTTCACTACGCCCATAGGCAAACACGATGATTTTTCTGTCGCCGCGTTAAATGGCACAAGCGTAGTCGGCTTCGATAATTTTTTCGGCCTCAATAATAGCAGTCACCAAATCGCTACGTTCACTTGGGGGCACGAATTTTTGAAAGAGCGTCCCGGCGGCTTGCGCACAGAATTCAGTTTTCTGGATGGCTCATTGTTGCCGCGCACCGGCGTCAATCAAGGCTCAATTACCGATGCGGAAAAAAGTCAGGGCTACGGTTTTCGCTTCGTCGCCAGCGACCAGAAGCAACGCGCAAAATTCGATGGTGGCTTCACGCGCAGCCGTTTTACCAATCCACCTGATCCGCTGTTAAATCGCGGACAAAATATTGTGCAGGTGCAGGAAGTCAATCGTAATGCGCGTTACGTGGATGTCAGCTATGACATTTTGAAAGACCTCGCAATTACCAAAACAAAAAAATTCACACTCAACACTGCCTTTCATCACGAACAGGCTGATCCTTTATTTCGCAGCGTCGCCGCAACCGCTGTGCAAGCGGATCGGCGCAACAATCAATGGGATGTGACGGGAAATTTGGATCAATTAAATTTCACGCTGACGCATCAACGCTTCAATGACAATCTGGCGAATATCGCTTCGATTTTGAAAAGCCTGACGCGGCGCAATGCCTTCGCGGTCAATGCGCCGTTGTCGGCTTTCATCGGCAAGGCAGGCGGGACTCCTTCTCTCTGGCTGCCGCGTGTTGGGTTCAACTTCGACCGCATTCATCAGTTCGCTGCGGCGTTTCCGGTGAACGGCGGGTTTGAAGCTGACCTCAGCACGGTGCCGAATCAATTAAGCCTCAATCAAACGCTGACCGCCGAATGGCAGGTGAAGAAAGTTCGATTCGGGTATCGCTGGAATCGTTCGTCGCAGGACAATCGGCAAACGGGGCGCGAAATTGCGGATTTATACAACAACATCAATGGCGTGACCTTTGGCTTTACGCCGAATCAAAAAATTGATTTGAACTTTGATGTAAATTCCGAACGCGCACGCAACGTCGAAAATAAACGCACCGATCAAACGTGGCGCTTTGGCTTCAATACAAATTTGCAATTAACAAAAAGCATGACATTGACGGCAGCGCTTTCGACGCTGAACGCGTTTGATCTGGGGCAAATCAGCGACAATTTTACAAATGAATTTAACGCACAGTGGGCGTACCGGTTTTTGACGGAGAAAAGCAAATACCGCAAAGTGAACGCCCAATTTTTTGTGCGTTATGCCAATTTCTTTGCTCACGCAATTGACCGCACTTTTGCCACAAACAATTTGACGAAGAGTTGGACGATGAACGCAGGGTTGAATTTTACGTTTTTTTAGAAGTCGAGACCCGGCTCGCTACGGCTCGCGGTACTGTACCCGGAGCCGTAGCGACGGGGTGATTCCTTACTGCGAACTGTGAACTAATAACTGCGAACTGCCCTGAGGTAACTACTGTGAACCGAAAATTACTTTTCACTTTTTTATTTTTTTATTGGCTGCTGAGTTTGCTGGCGCAAAGTTTTTCGCAAACTATCGCTGTCAATCCCAAAGGCGTAAACGTCAACAGCCAGGGTGCGACAACGGTATTTCTAACGTTTGGGAATTTGCAAAACTATCGTCCTGCCGAAGCGACGTGGTGCGGCGACGTAATTTCAGCCGCGCCGGATTTGGGCTTGAAATGCAATCCGGCAGCAATCTACGGTTTCCTGCCAACACGTTATGATCAAAGTAAACGCAGCGGCAATAATGCCTATACTGATGTGATGTCTATTCCGGCTTCAGTTGCGCGACGCGCTTATCAGGCGGCAGCACGCGGCGAAGATGCACGCTTTTTTTACGTGCGCAGATTCATCAGCACGAATGGCGGCCCCGATCAATTTATAGATGTCACCTGTCGCTTATCAGGCGGCGGCGCACGCGTTCCTTTCTCGCTGACGGATGTCAAACTTTCGTTCGTTAATCAGGAAACACAGGTCTTGTTTGCGCAAGCCGATAAACCTTTGCCACCTGTCAAAGCCGAAATCACATACACCGGCACAGGCCGTTTGAAAGGACGCTGGGAAGTGGTTTTACCTGGTGAGGAATTGCCCGCAGAAAAAGATTTGTTGACTGAGGCTACCTTGCCATTTGAAGAACGAGCTTCACAAAAGCGTTATACCCAACTTAGCCGCTTCAATAATTTCTTACCACCGACAGGAAAAGTAATTTTACCTAGCCCCGATGTCTCGCGCCTGCCGCACAACGTTGATGGTACATATTTAATTTTACTGCGGATTGAAGCCAGTGATGACCGCGAAGCGGATTCCAGTTTGACCGCCATCAATGCCGGCCCGGACACCGTTCACAGCGGCGCAGTCGCGGGCTTTCCGTTGCCTGTCCTGCGATATGTGATCGGTAATGCGGACAATTTTGTGAGCAGTACTTCAGAGGCTTTGCAATTATTTTTACCCAAAGAAAATGCGGCGCTCAGTGCTAGTAAAAATATTGATTTTGCGTGGGGAGAAATTTCTGGTGCATCATTTTACGAATTGGAAATTCAGGATGCGGCGGGAAAACATATTTTGTCTGCGTGGCTGCGCTCAGGAATAAAAACATATCGTGCGCCTTCGTGGTTGAAGGAGAAAGCAACGAATTTACAATGGCGTGTGGTGGCAAAAGATCAAAATGGGAAAGCGATCAGTACCAGCGCCTTGCGGCAATTTCGCCTGCTCCAATAAATTTCCTGACATTAATTTATGACTACGAAAAAAAGAACTGAAATTATTATTGAAACCGAGCGCGTCATTGTCATCACACCGCCGCCAGGCTCAATCAAAGCATGGTGTAAAGCTTGTGTGAACCCGGTCGAATGGCTCAGCCCGGAATTCGCCGCCACGCTGATCAATGTTCCACCGCGCCTGATTTATCGCTGGGTTGAAAGCGGTCAGTTACATTTTATTGAAAAACAGGATGGGTCAATTATGGTTTGTCGCAATTCTTTATTCGGGGAAATCCCGTCGGCTGAACAGTACCGCGAGCCGTAGCTCCGAGACCGTCATCTCAATTCCCCGCCGTGCTGCGCTTCCCGCTTTGTTTGCGCCACAGTTGATTGTACAAACCTTTGCGGCGCAACAATTCTTCCTGCGTTCCGGCTTCGACTAATTTCCCGCGATCCAGCACAAATATTTTGTCTGCATCCGCAATGGAACTCAGGCGATGCGTCACTGTAATTACGGTTCTGCCCTGGCTGATTTTTTTCAGCGTCGCATTGATTGCGGCTTCTGTAGTCTGATCAAGTGCGGAGGTCGCTTCGTCCAGAATCAAAATTGCGGGATTCCGCACAATGGCGCGTGCGATAGCGATGCGCTGGCGTTGCCCACCGGAAAGCAGGTTGCCGCGCTCGCCGGCAATTGTGTCGTAACCAAGCGGCAAACTTTTGAGAAATTTATGAATCTCGGCAGCGCGCGCAGCGGCTTCCACCTCTTCGTCTGTCGCGCCCAGGTTTCCCAGCCGAATATTTTCACGGATGCTGATATTGAAAAGAATATTATCCTGAAACACGACTGCCATTTTTGCCAGCAGCGCATCCCGCTTAATGTCCCGCGCCTCAATGCCATCAATCGTCACTGTCCCGGCAGACGGTTCATAAAATCTGAGCAATAAATTAATGATCGTGCTTTTGCCGGAGCCGCTCGGCCCGACCACCGCAACCCTGGCTCCTTTGGGAATTGTCAGGCTCAGTTTTTTGAGCTGTTTTTGTTCGCCGGTATAACTGAAATCTACTTCACGAAAAACAATTTCTTTTTCAAACGTGGGCAATTCAAGGGCCTCGGCTTTGTCTTTTACCTGTGGTTTCTCATCCAGCAAATCATTGATATGCTGAATGCTGCCAGCCGCATGAATTAAGGCCGGAATGTAGCCGGTGACATGTCCGATGTTATAACTCAGCTCCCAAAAAACGCCCTCAAACGCTACCAGCGAACCGATGGTAAACCCCATTTTGTGGAAAACCAGGTAAGAACCAAACCCCAAAACAACGAGGTGCAGCATCAGCACAGAAACAGTAACAGAGCGTTCGATCATCGCGCTGAGAAAATGAACCCGGCTTGAAGTGGTCACTAAATTTGAATTCCGAAGTTGAAACCACAGGGAAGAAATGCCACGCAAACCAAAGGCTTTGACGACTGATTGCGCCATCACATTTTCCGAAACTACGCTCATCGTCGCGGCTTCCAGTTCTTTTTTCTGATAGCTGGCCACAATTGCGCGTTTGGAAAAAAAGCGTGATCCGATCAGAGTGATGGGAAAGATCAACATTGCCGTGCAGGCCAGTTTCCAACTCAGGACAAACAGTAAAGCTGTGCCCGTTAATAGTTCGAGCAGCGGCAAAGCCCCCCACGAAGTCGCGTGCATAATGGCGTCTTCGACATCCACCATATCCGTCGAAAAACGCGATAAGACTTCACCTACTTTGGTGCGGGAATAAAATTCGGCTGAGAGGGTTTGCGTGTGCGCAAAAATCCGTTGGCGAATATCGCCGATAATCTGCGACCCGACTTTGGCGTTTAAATAATCATACGCCACACTCGCTACTGAAATAAGAATGCCGAGGACACCTAAGATCCCTAAAATCCATTCCAGGGCTTCGTAATCTTCTTCGTAAAGCGCATCGTCGAGCAGGTATTTCAGACAAAAGGGGAAGGCTGCATTAAAGGAGGCTTCCAGCACAACGCCAGTGGAAAGGATTAATATTTTTGAGCGGTAAGCCGTGAAGTAGGGGCGCAAAAAAACGACTACACTCTTGAACGCACCAACCGCTTCTGTGGCATTAAAATCTTCGATCTCAAGCTCATCATCTTCGTCATCCTCGTCATCGTCCTCTGCACCCTCCTCATCCTCGTCTTCATCATCGTCATCATCGTCGTCGTCTAACTCATCTAACTCATCATCATCTTCGTCTAATTCATCATCTTCGAGTTTGTCGAGATCATCTTTGTCAGGTTCTTCTTTCGGGGGCATAAACGTCTCTGCTCTATAAAAAATCCAGACCACGAATTATCATTTTCGCGGCGCAATTACAATTATTCATCATCCTCATTCAGTTTGGAATAATAACAATAGCGAATGCTTTCGATGTCGTTGTACCAGCTTCCTTCCGCGCCCCTGGTAGCAGCCTCAAGGCGCCAAAGTTTTTTCAGGCTGCGCTCACTGTTGACTTCCAGGTCAAACCCGTTCGCCAAAAAAAGCTCTGACCATTCCCACAGCGTCAAAAGTGTTTTCACCCCATCAAACAGGCGATAATTTTGCACTGCCTGCGGTTTGATGTCGGTCGAAACAGCGCCGAAAATTACGCCGCGTTTGGTGACGCGATGTAATTCTTTGATCGCCTTGACGGCTTCGCGTTCCGATAAATAACAAAGCGAAGTGTCGTAGACAAAATCAAACTGCTTGTCTTTGAAAGGCAATTTGCGCACGTCGCCCAGAAGATTTCGCTTTTGCCATTTCCGGTCTGTCTGTCCCTGCATATAACGATTATTTTCTATGCCCCAGGCATCAATCCCAACTGTCGCCAGCGCCGCCAGCGTTAGTCCATTCGCCGCCCCAACATTGAGTAATTTATAAGCGTTGTCAGGTTTCCAGGCTGTTTGAATCGCTTCTTTAATAAATTTCGCATTGAAGAAACGCTGAAAGACTTCCGCATAATTTCCCTGCCCATGATAATTCTCAAAATACTGACGATCAATTTTGCCGGAAATAAGGTTGGAGGCCTGCGCCGCAATTTGACCAGTGGCAGAAACGGCAACATTTTCCTGATACCACTTCCGCATCATTCCATCCAGCATCATATCCGTCACAAAATCCGCTGAATCCAAAACGCCATTCAGAGTTGAATCAAACAAATAATCGCCGATCACATATAACCCGGCATGCTCTTTGGGTTCGGGAATGTGACGCGATTTCGGTTCCTTTTCCGGCAAGCCGCCCGGTTGCGCACTGACCGAATAAAGCCAGCGATGAACTTTCCCCTCGACAAATAACTCGCGCCCTTGTTGCAAAGCTTCGGGCAATGAATCAAGCGCCTTTTGTATCAACTCTTCATCGGTAAAATTCGCCATCGTGAGCGCATCCGTGCCAGCGATTAACCAGCCCAGCGCACCGTAACCATTTCCCTCGTGACGTGAGGTTTCGTCATACACACAACAGCCGCCAAACGCATCCGACATAAACCACGAATCGGTGATGAGTTGCTGCCAGTAACGCTCTTTGAAAAGGATGGTCACGCGCACATAATGCGCCGGATAATCGTAATAGGCATGATGTTTCAGTAACGCCTTTGATAAAATTTCGCCGCCATATTCAATCGTGTTCACCCAATTATTGGGGAGCGCAACCGCCACTAAATCAAAGTCCTGAAATTCAATCTGACGATTTTTCCGCGTCGTGACCCGGAATTTATTGGTCGGAGTTTTTTCGATGCGTGTGACGGGACTGTTGAGTTCGATGTGACATTCAGGGCTGCGCTCCAGATGCTCTTTCAATTTCTGAATCAGCAACTCGTTCCCGCCCACAATCGAATAAAGATAAATATAACCATCCACATCCATCAGAAAATTTTTCAGCCCGTTCACTCCATTCGTATTGTGCGGTTCAGTCGCCAGATCGCTGTGCGCGGCGACCTTTAAATATTTACGCGCCACCGGATCAGACACGTATTCATCCAGCAGCGATTGACAGGTTCGCTCCGCCCAGTCGTGATCGTTATCATCCTGCCAGTGCCCTTCGTAATATTGTTCAGGAGTGAGCATCGTCTGACATTTTTTGCGAAAAGTGCGAATGGCTTCCAGCGTCGTTTGTCCACAGAACTTTTTGATTTCCGCCTGACTGCGCATGATTTTATCGCCCAGCGCAACCGTTTCTCCGTCCATCGGAACAATTTGTAAGCCAAGTCGTTCGACAATCAAATCGCGTAACGGATCAGGCCCGGTCATGGAATACCCGTAAAGCTCCGCTACGCCTGCCTCGTACTTCACAGGAGCCTGGTCAAATTGTCTGGTTACGATTTTGCCACCAACCCGGTCACTGGCTTCAAAGACCGTAATATCACAGGGCGCATCACATTTTTGTTCGAGCAAATAAGCAGCCATCAAACCGCCAGGGCCGCCGCCAACAATTGCAACTTTAACCATAAGTAATTATTTCAATTCAAAGGTAGAGATAAGGAGTTCTCATCCACTTAACATTAAGAGTTCTGCTCCGAAAATAATGTCGAGAATTATTATCATGTCAGACGGTCAGACGGAACTTCACTTGCAGGACAGCAGCAATAGCAAAGATTAGTGGTTTTGAGAGTTGACCGTTCGCTAACAAACAATGGAGTTTGTCCGATTTATTGATGGTAAGCAAGAGTCTCAAATCAATTTTGAAATATTCGCAGCTAACAGTAAGGAGAGACTATCTTGTTTTGTCAGAAGTACTGACTAGATTATCAAAATAAATTTTACTGCGGCGGACGCTGAGTTACTACCAGCAAAAAACAAGCACTGGTTATTGGGTATTTAATTCTCTGGCAGGAAGCTGGTCAGCGTTATCAGCTAATTTTTCAGGGTGTCCGTTTTCTTGTTCATTACACTGTCCTGCTGAAGAGTCGTCGCTGGAAGTTCATCCGTAAGTTGCTCGCTGCCTTGTTCTGCCAGCACCATATCGGCAGCATCAGCTAAGCGTTCTTCCAAAATTTCACTAGGTACTTCGGCAGGAGGCAGATTTCCGTTGTGATAAAAATACGAGCCTTTGTAAAGTTCGCGGAAGAACAGGAGAAAGACCTTCGCAATTGCAATCGTCGGCACAGCCAGAATAATCCCAAGTAAACCAAACAGCTTGCCACCAATCAGGAGTCCCAAAAAAACCGCGATTGGGTGCAGACTAAGCCGCGTCCCGATAATGCGCGGGGTCAGCACATATCCTTCCAGTGTTTGCACTGCCGCAAAAACTCCCACAACCCCCAGAATGCGCCACGCTCCACCACCATCACTTAACGTGAAGGCTACCGCAAGAACTAATCCCAGTCCGGTACCAACATAAGGAACAATGTTGAGCAATCCCGCGAACACTGCAATCCCAACCCAGGCCGGAACGCGGAGAAGGGCAAATCCCAGGCCATAAAGTCCGCCCATGAAAATGGCGATTAGTAATTGTCCATGGACGTAGGTTTCAAGGATTCGCCCTACCTCATCGAATAAACGACTGAATGTCATCCGAAAACGCGGAGGGATTAAATCTTCCAGATCGTTTCGCCAATCCCCGAAATCAATCAAAATATAGTAGATAAAGAAGGGGATAAGCAGCAGATCAAGTGAAGCCACTGCGGTAGCGAAGAAGCCTGACAAACCGCCAACGGCCAGTAGTGCAGGCGAGCCAATCACTTCTGCCGGATTACGCAGTGCCTGTTCCAGTCTTTCCCCTATTAAACGGTCGAGCACAGGGGAGTAATGTCGTAATATGGCGCGTTGCCGTGCTGCATTTTCCGGCGTAAACTCCCGCAGAATTTTTTGACCTGCCGTCGCTCCCTGTTCAATCAGGTCTGGCACTACAAATGTCAGGAGAGCAGCGATTGTGAGCGCCACAAGCAACAATGTGCTGATCGTCGCAACCGGGCGAGACAGACCGCGCTTTTCCAATTCAAGAACAACTGGATTAAGCATATAAGCCAGCGCGAATGATGCCAGAATAGGAATCAGTGCCAGTCTTCCAATGACATAAAGGAATTCAAGAATCAGAAAGGTGAGGAGGATAGCCGGGATCCATCGCAACCACCAGAAAGGAGAGCGAGGTTTGCTAACTCGCGGCTTGAACCATTTATCCTGAAGTGCCATTAATAACCTCTTCCTGCTTAAGAACGCTAATGAAAATATTCAGTTCGGCTCTATCCGGTTGTCAGTGACAGTTCGGGGATAACCGCCTTAAGGTATGTCATCATACTGAATATGTTAGCTTACTTACTATTGGAGTGTACCAATTCTGTTCTCGCCAGCCAATCCTGCTTTTTGATTTAGTATCTCACAATCGCGCGGCGCTCACCGTATTTGATGGCTCTTACCCATCTAAGAAAAAATCCACTTTGGGTTTTCTGCATCCCGATTTTTTCCATCACTCGAAGCGAAGCCGTCTGCCTGAAAATCACGCAAAATCAGGCGCTTTGTTGCGAGAGAGAAATTCACTTGCCTGTCTCCAATCAAAGATTTTTTTACGCTGCAAATGACTGACGAATTTGTGCGACGCTGTGACCCGCACCGAGGGCGAGTATCAGCTTAATCCTCGCTTTATGGCTGGGCAACATGCCACCGAGAATCGCACCACAATTCGTCAAAGTTTTTCCCGCTCCCGCATAAGCATACGTGTCCAGCACACGCCCGCGAGGACAGCGCGAAGTAATGACTACGGGAATATTTTTCTGCACCGCGCGTTCAATCGCGAGCAGATACGCCGGCGGCACATTGCCGCGTCCGAAGCCTTCAATCACTAAACCGCGAGTTCCCTGCTCGATGGCAAAATCAATAAATTTGCCATCGCTGCCGGACATCGCTTTGATGATGTCTACGCGTTCTTCGATTTTTGTTGTCGCGATATGTTCACGCTCAGTTGGACGGCGAGCAATAATGACGCGGTCTTTATCAATTATGCCAAGTGCGCCAAAATCGCGGCTCTGAAAAGTGTCTACGGATTCCGTATGCGTTTTTGTGACTTCATTCGCGGCAATAATTTTCTCACTCATCGCAATCACTACGCCAAGCCCACACGCCTGCGCATCACCTGCGACGCGAACCGCCGCCTGCAAATTCGCGGGGCCGTCCCAGCTTAATTCAGAGCTATTACGCATCGCACCGACAAAGACTACGGGCTTGTCGGAGTGCAAAATCAGGTCGAGAAAATACGCCGTTTCTTCCAGCGTATCAGTCCCGTGCGTGATGACAACACCGTTGATTTTATTGTCCTGCAAGCGCTCATCAACCTGTTGCGCGAGGTCGAGCATGATTGCCGGAGTCACGTGCGGCCCCGGCAGGCGCGAGAAATTGATAATGTCAAAATCCGCGACTTCAGAAAGCCCGTCAACCCGTGCGACAATTTCTTCACCCGACAAAGCCGGAGCCGCTCCGCCCATCGTCGGATCAATACTCATGGAAATCGTGCCACCGGTAAAAAATATTGCGATGTGTGGTTTCATAGATTTTGATACGGTACGAGGAGCGGTAGCGACTTGGTCGGTACGCGACGTGCCACCTACGAGTCAACCAGGTCGCTACGGCTCCCTGTACTGTACCGACTGTACGGTACGAGGCTAGTGGAGATGGTCAGAGCTACTTTGGGTTTTCTGCGCGGCTGTGCCGCCCCGATGTGCGGAAAGGCTGTGCCTTTCCGACAGTGGAA